>CAYZSE010000048.1:0-19736 GCA_964481035.1 uncultured Geminicoccaceae bacterium
AGCGCGCCGATGCAGTTCTGCTCGGTTTGGCTCCGGGCAGGCGCATCGGTTGCTTGACGACGGCGGCCGTGGCGCTCCCGACGAGACGGGTCGTTCCCGCGGGCGGCGGGACCGGGAGGCGTCGTCGCCGCCCGCCCCCGCCCCGGCGGTCGGCCGACGCCCCCGGGCGCCGTGCGTTCAGAGCACGGCGACGCCGATCATGCCGATGATGCCGACGCAGACGAGATAGTAGATGGTCGGGATGATCGTCTTGGTGAGCACCGCGCCCTCGCGGCCGAGAAAGCCCACCGTCGCCGAGGCCGCGACGACGTTGTGGATCGCGATCATGTTGCCCGCCGCGGCACCCACCGCCTGGAGCGCGATGAACAACGACGTCGGGCTCGCGAGCTCTTCGGCCACGCCGTACTGGAACTGGCTCAGCATCATGTTGCTGACCGTGTTGCTGCCGGCGATGAACGCCCCGAGCGCACCGGCGGTCGCGGTGAAGAACGGGTAGATGTCGCCGACCGTCGCCGCCAGCCAGGTCGACATCGCCACCGGCATGCTGGCGAGGTCCGCCGTGTTGACGCCGGAGTTGATGAGGATCCGGACCATCGGGATGGTGAAGGCCAGAACGAAGCCGGCACCCAGGAGGAGGCGGCCCGATTCGCCGACCGCGGTGGCGAACTGCGCCGGCTTCATCCGGTGCAGGAGGACGGTGACGAGCGCCACGAACACCAGGATGCCGCCCGGGAGGTAGAGCGGCTGGATGCTCGCCGAGACCCCGACCTCGCCGAAGATGTTGCTCATCCCGAACGACACCGAGGTCAGCATCGCCTTGAAGTCGGCGTTGACGCGGCTCAGCACCAGGATGCCGGCGACCAGGAGATAGGGCGCCCACGCCATCACAGCGCCGATCGGCGCCCGGTCGATCAGCTTCTCGAGCTTGATCTCGAGATCGCCGATCCATTCGGCGGGCCACTGCTCGGGCGGCGCGAACTCCCAGTGGTCCTTGGGCATCAAGAAGCCCGCGCGCGCCGCCGGCACCACGATCGCCAACGCCACCAGCGCGCCCAAGAGCGAAGGGAACTCCGGGCCGAGAAACACGCCGGTGAGGATGTAGGGGATCGAGAAGGCCGCCGCCGCGAACAAGGCGAAGGGAAAGATCGACAACCCTTCCGTCCACGAGCGCTTGGCGCCGAAGAACCGGGTGATCATCATCACCATCAAGATCGGCATGAACAGGCCGACCACGCCGTGGATGATCGCGACCTCCGAGGTCACCGTGCGCAGGAACGCCTCCCAGCTGGAGCCCTCGGCGGCGAGCTGCGCGCCGATCACCGCCTGATCGAGACCGCCGGTGACGCCGATGATGATCGGCGTGCCGACCGCGCCGAACGACACCGGCGTGCTCTGCACCATCATCCCCACGACCACCGCCGCCATCGCCGGAAAGCCGAGCGCCACCAGGAGCGGCGCGACGATCGCCGCCGGCGTGCCGAAGCCCGACGCGCCCTCGATGAACGAGCCGAACAACCACGCGATGATGATCGTCTGCACCCGGCGGTCGGGGCTGATCTGCGCGAAGCCGGCGCGGATGGTCTTGATCGCGCCGCTGTGCTTGAGCGTGTTGAGCAAGAGGATCGCGCCGAAGATGATCCACAGCACCGACACCGTGATCAGCAGCCCCTGCACGGTCGAGGCCGCGACGCGGGCGAACGGCACGCCCCAGAACATCAGCGCGATCAGCGCGGCGACCAGATAGACCAGCGGCATCGCCTTTCGCGCCGGCCATCGCAACCCGACCAGCAGCACGCCCGCGAGCGCGATCGGCGCAAACGCGAGCGCGGCCTGAAGCCATAGCGCCATTTCCCCAATCCCCCCTGCGGCGGTCCGAGCCTCGTGGCTCCAACTCGAAATCTTGGCCCAACACCGGCACTTACGGACGCGAGTAAAGCACCGAAAAGGAGCGCCGCGTCGACCATAAAAATTTACGACTTCCCGCTAACCCCGGCCGAAGCGGAATAGATACCGAGGATCGACTTCGAGAACAGGGTAGGATAGGGCCTCCGCCGCGGCCGCTCGGGCGAAGGGCCATGGCGAAACGAAGCGGGAACGGTGGAATGTCGTGCGCGATCCGTCGTTCGTCGTCGATTTCACGCCTCGCGCACAGCCCGGCCGTGGCCGCGCGGTGGTGGCGCTGCCGGCCGGCGTTTCAGGACGCCGCGGCGACGGCTCGGGCGAGGGCTCGGCTGAGGCGGTCGAGGGTGCGGTCGATGGCGGCGACGGCGGGGGTGAGGGTGGCGCCCGGCGCGAAGCCTTCGGTGGCCGTGGTACGGCCGGTGCGCACCAGGCGCTCGCGGGCGTCGAAGATGCGCCAGACCGCCTCGAGCTCGACGGTCCCCTCGACGCGGGTCGCGAGCCGGACGATGTCGACCTCGACGATGCGGTCGAGGTCGACGAACCGGCGGGTCGGCAGCAAGAAGACCTGATCGAGCCCGAGATGGCCGGCGAGCCCTTCCGCGACGACGAGGCTCACCATCTGGTCGAGCGGGCCGATCCAGGCGTCGCCCGGCGCGGGCTCCAGGTCGTTCGGCCCGCGCATCAAGAGGATCTCGTTGCGCTCGAAGGCCGCCGGCAGGGTGACGGGCTCGAGGCCGACCAGGAGTGCCGCCCGGGGCGGGGTGGCGGCCGCCGGCGGGCCGATCGGCACGAGCGTGTGGTAGTTGGTGGGCGGGCTCTGCAGACAGCCCGCCGCGAGCAGCGCCAGGAGCAGGAGCAGGGCGGCGAGGGGGGCACGGCGTTGCGGCATCAGCGGCGGCCTCTCCGGCCTTGGATCAGGGCTTCGGGGTTGCGCTCCAGGTACTCCGCGAAGGTCCGCAGCGCCCGCGCCGTCGCCCGCAGCTCGGCCATGAGCTGCTCGGCCGAGAAGGTCAGCCGCCCGGCGTTCTCGGCGGCGGTGCCGAGCGCGCCCATGGCCTGGTCGGCCTCGGCGAGGGCGCTGCGGGCGTCGCGGGCGAGGGGCTCGATGGCACCCTCGAGCGTGCCGGCGATGTCGCGGAGCGCTGCCGCCGTCGCCCCCGCGTCCTCGAGCGCCGCCGGGATCGCCGGCGAGCCGACCACGGCCCTGGCGTCGGCCAAGAGCCCGTCGAGGTTGGCGGCGAGCTGCTCGAGCGGCAGGGCGGCGAGCTTGGCGAGGACCGCCTGGATCGAGCCCCGGAGCTCGTCGAAGCTCGACGGCAGCGTCGGCAGGACGATCACCTCGCCCTCGCGGACCAGCGGCGCCGGTCCGGCGTCGGGGTACAGATCGAGCTGCACCTCGAGCGCGCCGGTGAGGATGTTGGTCGTCGCCAGGCGCGCCCGCAGCCCCTCGTCGAGCAGCCATTGAAACAGGCCCTGATCGTCGAGCCCCTCGATCGCCGCCCCCTCGAAGGTGATGGCGCCGCGGAACAGCTCGATGTCGACCGGGATGGTGAAGGCGTCGTCCGCCTGATCGACGTCGATGGTGAGGTCGATGTCGGTGACCTCGCCGACGCGGATGCCGCGGAAGGTCACGGGCGCGCCCGGCTCGAGCCCGCCGATGGAGCCGGCGAAGTACAGCCGCGCCGGCACGCGGCGCTGCTCGACCATGGCGTTGCGCGCCGTCTCGGCGTCGCTGAAGAGGGTGAAGGTCCGACACGCCGCGGCCGCCTCGCGCGCCGTGTCGAGGTCGTCCGGGGCGGCGAAGGCGACCCCGCCGGCGACGAGGGCGCTCAAGGACTGCAGCTCGACCTTGACCCGGCGCCCGGAGATGTCGAAGGCGATGCCGCTGGCGTTGAAGAAGTGGCTGCCTTCGCGGACGAGGTCGGCGTAGGGCGCGCGCACATAGGCCTCGACGACGAAGCCGCCGCCGCGCTCCTCGGGCTGCGTGCAGACGAGCCGGCCGTCGCGCAGGTCGGGCCGCTCGGCGATGGCGAAGCCCGTGATCTCGCCCACCGGCAGCTCGCTGAAGAAGACCGGCGAGCCGACCCTGAGCGCGCCGAGCCGGTCGCTCGCCAGCACGAAGCGCCGCCCGGGCGCGTCCTCGGGAATGGGCGGTCGGCGGTCGAGACCCTCGAACTCGCGCGTCGGCTCGCCGCCGCCCGGGTCGACCGCGATGTAGGCGCCCGATAGCAGCGTCGAGAGGCCGGTCACGCCCTCGAGCCCGATCTCCGGCTGGACGATCCAAAAGCGCGTGCCGGTGGTGAGGTAGCGCTCGGCGCCGGGAGTCATCTCGATGCGGGTGACGACCGTGTCGAGGTCGCGGGCGAGGTCGACCGCGCGCACCGTGCCGACGACCACGTCCCTGAGCCGCACCTGCGTCTTGCCGGCCTCCAGCCCGGCCGCCGTCGGGAAGCTGACGGTGACGACCGGGCCGCGCTGCTGGAAGGTCTGCCAGACGAGCCAGGCACCGAGGGCCACGGCGACGAGCGGGATGAGCCAGACGACGGAGATGCCCCGCCGGCGGCGGACGCGCGGCTCCAGCCCGTCGGGGCCGGGCTCAGACGCGGGCACGGTCGTCGCCTCCGGCATCCCACAACAGGCGCGGATCGAAGGTCATGGCGGCGATCATGGTGAGGATGACGACACCGCAGAACGCCAGGGCGCCGACGCCGGCGTCGATGGCGAAGACGCCGCCGACGTGAACCAGCCCGGCGAGGATCGCGACGACGAAGACATCCACCATCGAGTAGCGGCCGATCCACTCCACGGCGACGTAGAGCCTGGTCTTCGGCGCGAGACTGCGGCGCGAGCGCAGGTGGACGCTGACGAGCAGCCAGCCGAGGACGAGGAACTTGAGCACCGGCACGAGCACGCTGGCCGTGAAGATGACCAGGGCGACGGGCCACTCGCCGAAGGCGATGAGGTCGACGACGCCGCCGAGGATGGTGCCCGGATAGCTCTGGCCGAATTGGGTGACGATCATCATCGGATAGACATTGGCCGGGATGTAGAGCACCAGCGCCGTCAAGAGCAACGCCCAGGTGCGCTCCAGGCTGCGGGTCTTGCGCCGGTGCAGGTGCGCCTCGCAGCGCGGGCACTCGCCGTGATGCGCCTCGGGCGAGGTGACGAGCCCGCAGGTGTGGCAGGCGATTTCGGGCCCCGCGGCCGGCGGCGCCGGCACGGGGCGGCCGATCCGGCGCCACACCGCCTCGTCGTCGACCACGGTGTCGGCCCGGGCGAGCAGCAGGATGGCGGCAAAGAGCGCGGCCGCCGCCGGGCCGATGGCGATGTCGGCGTAGCCCATGAGCTTCACATAGGCGACGATGAGGCCGAGGAGATAGACCTCCAGCATCGACCACGGGCCCTGCAGGTCGATGAGCTTGTAGGCGACCCGCGCCGGCCGGCTCGGCCGCGCCCGGGCGGCTTCGACGAGGGCCGCGAGCCCGACCAGGATGCGCAGGCCCGGAAAGACCGTGGTGAAGAGCAGGCAGGCGACGGCGACGGGCAGAAGACCCGCCTCGACGAGCGCGCGCACGCCGGTGATGAGCGTCGCCGTGGTCGCCTGGCCCTGGATGGTGATGGTGATGAGCGGGAAGGCGTTGGCGACGAGCCAGGCGACCGCCGCCGCCAGATGCAGCGCGATCCCCTTGTCGATGCCGCCCGGCCGCTCCTCGTAGAGAAAGAGCCCGCACAGACGGCACGCGGCGACTTGATGGCCGCCGAGCGGAACGCGTCCGTGCAGCGCGCCGCAGTGATGGCACGCGATCAGCGGCGCCCCCTCGAGATCGGGCGATGGTTGCAAGATGATGGCGCTCGCTCGGTGTCGTCCGTGGCAGTTCCGACGGTCTGCGGCCACCGCGCGCCGGGATCAAGCGCGAAGCGCGTCGAGCGAGCGCCGGAGGACGCGCTCGTCACGGCGCCGGGCAGCGCCGCCACCGTTCGCGCCGCCACCGTTCGCGTCGCGAGCGGTTGGTGTTGTTCGGGGTGGCGGTCGTCGCTACCGTCCGGGGAGGAAAGCAGGGGACCTCGATGCACGACTACGTCTTTCACGAGATCGCGTTCCTGCTGCTCATCGCCGCCGCCGTGGGGCTCGTGGGGACGGCGTTGCGGCAGCCCGTGGTCGTGAGCTTCATCGTCGTCGGCATCGCCGCGGCGGCGGCGCTGGAGAGCGCGCCCGCGACCGTGGCGCAGATCACCTTCCTCGCCGAGCTGGGCATCGCGCTTCTGCTCTTCCTGGTCGGTCTCACCCTCGACTGGCGGCTCGTCCGCCAGCTCGGCCCGGTGGCGGTGGCGACGGGCCTGGGCCAGGTGGCCTTCACCGCGGGCGTCGGCTTCGTTCTGGGCCTCGCCATGGGGCTCGACACGGTCACCAGCTTCTACGTGGCGGTGGCGCTGACGTTCTCCTCGACGATCATCATCGTCAAGCTCTTGAGCGACAAGCGCGAGCTCGAGACCCTGCACGGCCGCATCGCGCTCGGCTTTCTCATCGTCCAGGACATCGTCGTGGTCGTCGCCATGGTCGGGTTGTCGACCCTCGGTGTCGGCGCTGCCGGCATGGGCGGCGATCTCGTCACCATCGTCGCCGGGCTCGGCGGGCTCGTCGTCGGGCTCCTCGCCTTCGTCCGCTGGGGCGCGGAGCCGCTCACCGCCCGCTTTGCCCGCACCCCCGAGCTGCTCGTCATCTTCGCCATCGGCTGGGCCGCGGCCGCGGCGGCGCTCGGCGACCTCATCGGTATCGGCAAGGAGCTCGGCGGCCTCGCGGCCGGCGTGTCGCTCGGCTCGACCACCTACCGCGACATGATCTCCGCCCGCCTCTCGGCGCTCCGGGACTTTCTCCTGCTCTTCTTCTTTCTCTACATCGGCACGACCCTCGACCTCTCGACGTTGGGCCAGGATACCGGCCGCGCGATCGCCTTCTCGTTGTTCGTGCTGATCGGCAACCCGCTGATCGTCGTCGTCATCATGGCGGCGATGGGCTATCGCGTGCGCACCGGCTTCCTCTGCGGGCTCACGGTCGCGCAGATCTCCGAGTTCTCCTTGATCTTCATGGCGATGGGGCTCGCGCTCGGCCACGTCGACGAGGCGGCGGTGGGGCTCGTCACCCTGGTCGGCCTGGTGACGATCGCCGTATCGGTCTACATGATCACTTATTCGCACGAGCTCTACGCCTGGGCCAAACCGGCCCTCGGCGTCCTCGATTTCGGTCGCCGGCGCGAGCCCGACGGCACCGACCACCACGAGGGCACGGTCGACGTCATCCTGTTCGGCCTCGGCCGGGTCGGCTTGCGGCTCTACGAGCAGCTCGAGGACGCGGGCTACACCGTGCTCGGCGTCGACCTCGACCCCACGGTCGTGCGCGACGCACGCATGCGCGGCTATCGGGTCCGCTACGGGGACGTCAACGAGCACGCCTTCTGGGACCAGCTGCCGCTGGGCACGACCCGCTGGCTCGTCCTCGCCGTTCCGTTCGGCACGCTGCGCCTGACCCACACCGATCCGGGCCACGGCCTGCTCGCGGCGATCCGTTCGCACGGCTATCACGGCCGCACGGCGCTGATCGCCCGCGAGCCGGATCAGGGCCGCCAGCTCGCGGCGGCCGGCGTCGACCTCGTGCTCTATCCCTTCGACGATGCGGCGGTGAGCGCGGCGCGCCGCATGGTCGAGCTCGACGACACCCGCGGCGCCGAGCTCAAGGACGACGTGAAGGAGGAAGCGGTATCGTGATCCGCTGCATCCTGGCGGCGACGGATTTCTCCGAGCGCTCGCGGGCCGCGCTCGCCCGCGCCGCGAGCCTCGCCGCTCTCGCCGAGTGCCGGCTCGTGCTGCTCCACGTCGTCGACGAGGACGCGCCGGCCGAGGTGGTCGCCGAGCGGGCCGCGATCGCCGAGCGCGAGCTGGCGCGGGCAAGCACCGGCATCGCCGAACTGGTGAGCGAGAGGCGGGTCGTCACGGGCGATCCCTTCGCCGCCATCGCTCAGGCCGCCGTCGAGTCCGGCGCCGACCTCGTCGTCGCCGGCGACCATCGTCGCTCGCTCCTGCGCTCGCTGTTCTTGGACACGACCGTCGAGCGCCTCGTCCGCGTAGCCAGCGTGCCGGTGCTCATCGCCCGGGGCCCCGCCTCGACGCCGTATGTCCACGCCCTCGTCGGCGTCGAGGCCGAGCCCGCGCGTGCGGTCCTGGCCCTTCTCGGTGGCTTCGCGGGGGCCGCGCCCGCGCATGTCAGCCTGCTCCACGCCTTCGATCCGATCGCCTCCGGCAAGATGGCCCAGGCGGGTGTGTCCGACGACGCGATCCAAGCCTACGAGGCGGCGACCGCCGCCCTGATCCGGCGCAGCCTCGACGACCTGGCCGCCAACGGGCCGGACTTGGCCGAATTGATCGTCGTCGCCGGCGATCCCGTCCCCGCGCTGGAGCACGCGGCCGAACGGCTCGATGTCGACCTCGTCGTGACCGCGACCCACGCCCGCCGCGGGCTCGGCCGCCTCGTTCTCGGCAGCGTCACCTCGCGCCTGCTCCGCGAGAGCGATCGCGACCTGCTGGTGATCCCACCGGGCCTCTTCGGCGCCGGCGACGCGAGCCGTGAGGCCACATGAGGCGCCGCCGCTCACGGCGGAGACGCGGGAATTTCGGCGGCGGCGGTCTCCAGCGACCGCCAGCGGCTGTCAGGGCCAAAGGCGGGGGCGAAGGCGGCGAGGTGGTCGCGCAGGTCGACCGGCTCTGCAGCGCGCGGCCAGCTCGCCGCAAGGGTGGCGAGGGCGTCGAGCTGGCGGCGCTCGGCCTCGAGTTCCAACGCCTGCACCCGGGCCTTGAGCTCGGCGCGCGACGCGGCCGGCACCGCGAGGGCGCGGCCGGGGATCGCCTCGGGGCGGAGCGCGCGGCGGGCGGCGCGCAGCGGTGCCACCACCTCGGCCTGCCACGGCCGGCAGGCGGCGCCGAGTTCGGCGCGGCGGGCGGCGTCGAGCGCGACGCCGCGGCGCCAGAGCCAGCAGGTGGCGAGCAGCAGCGGCACGTCGACGCCGTGCCGGTCCTGCAGCTCGAGGCAGAGTTCGCGCACGCCCGGTGCCTCGTAGAGCCGGCAGGCGAACTCCCACAGGGCTTCGCTCATTGATCGCCGAAGCTGATGCCGAGGCCGCGCGCGGTGATGACCAGGGTGTCGTCGGGCTCGACCGCCTGGTAGCTGCTGATCGCCTCGCCGATCGGCAGGTCGATGACCCGGCGATGCCGCCAGGCGACCATGCGGCCGAACTTGCCTTCGGCGCAGAGATCGACGGCGGCGACGCCGAAGGCGGAGCCGAGGACCCGGTCCTGGGCGACGGGCGAGCCGCCGCGCTGGACGTGGCCGAGGACGGTCACCCGGGTCTCGGCGCCGGTGCGCTGGGCGATGACATCGGCGATCTGCTGGCCGACGCCGCCATAGCGGCGCTCGCCCTGAGCGAGGGTCTGCAACCGACGGTCGCCTTCCGGCGCCTTGATCGCCTCGGCGACGACCACGAGGCTGTGGTTCATGCCCGCCGTGCGCCGCCGGTCGATGTGCGCGCAGACCTTCTCGATGTCGTAGCCGATCTCCGGGATGAGGACGACGTGCGCGCCGCCGGCGATGCCGGCGTTGAGCGCGATGTGCCCGGCGTCGCGGCCCATGACCTCGAGGACCATGACGCGCGAGTGGCTGGCTGCGGTCACGTCGAGCCGGTCGAGCGCCTCGGTGGCGACCGCGACCGCCGACGCGAAGCCGATGGCCACCTCGGTGTGGCCGACGTCGTTGTCGATGGTCTTGGGGATGCCGACGACATTCCAGTCGGCCTTGGTGGCGAGCCGGTCGAGGATCGCGAGCGAGCCGTCGCCGCCGATGCCGATGAGCGCGTCCAGGCCCAGCTCGCGATAGCCCTCGCCGATGACGTCCGAGCGATCGACCACCCCGCCGTTGCCGTCGGGATAGGCGAAGGGATCGCCCTTGTTGGTCGTCTCGAGAATCGTCCCGCCGCGGCCGACGATGCCCGAGACGTGGGCGGAGGTAAGCTGGATGGCGTCCACGGGCCGCATGAGGAAGCCGTGCGTCGCCTTGTGGATGCCCATGACCTCGAACCCGTAGGCCTCGGCGCGGCGCACGACCGCGCGGATGACCGCGTTGAGCCCGGCGCAGTCGCCGCCGCTCGTCAACACCCCAAGACGCATCGAGCCGATCCCCCCCGCTCGGTCCTCGTCGCAGCCTTACCACGCAGCAAAGTCATAGGAAGGTGCGGCGAACGTGCTATAAGCCGGTGTTCCCGTCCGTCGCCTGGAAATGACTGCCGCACATGGTCTTCGACACGGAGATCGAAGCTCTCAAGGCCGCCCACCGGGCGCTGGACGAGCGCATTCGCCAGCTGGAGCTGGAGCGGACCGTGGGTCAGCTGGAGATCCAGCGCCTCAAGCGACGCAAGCTGCAGCTCAAGGACCGCATCAACAAGCTCGAAAGCTCGCGGCTACCCGACATCATCGCCTGACGCGTCCCGCTTCATCGCCCGCTTGCAGAGGTACATCTCGCGGTCGGCGGCGTGCAGCACCTCCTCCGCCGTCTGCCCGGGGGCGAAGGCGTAGGCGCCGTGGGCGATGCCGACGGGGATCGTCTCGCCGCTCCACACCACCGGGCGCTCGTGAACGAGCTCGGCGAGCGAGCGTGCCTTGGCCCGCGCCGTCTCGAGGTCCGCCCACATCAAGATCACCCCGAACTCGTCGCCGCCGAGCCGCGCGAAGACGTCCGAGGCGCGCAGATGCCTGATCAGCAGCTCGGCGACGTGCCGCAGGACCGAATCGCCCGCCGCGTGGCCGTAGAGGTCGTTGATGCGCTTGAGGTCGTTGAGGTCGAAATAGAGGACGCAGCCGGGCGTGCCGTAGCGTTCGATCGCGCGGATCGCCCGGTCGAGCTCGCGCATGAACGAGCGTCGGTTGCTGATCGGCACCAGCGCGTCCTCGTCGGCCAGCCGCTCGAGCTCGGCCTCGCGGCGACGCCGCCGCTCGATCTCCTCGTGCAGGAGCGCGTTGTCGCGCAGGAGCGTCACCAGCGCCCGGCGGACGTCCGGCGTGACGCCGGCCAAGGGGACGCCGGTGAGCTCCGCGATCTCGGCATCGGTCAGGTCGCTGAGCGAATCGCGCGGCCGCCCGCTCATGGCCCCGGCTCGACCTCGGTGACGTGCCCCATCTTGCGGCCGGCCCGCGCGTCGGCCTTGCCGTAGAGGTGCAGGCGGGCCGACGGGCGCTGGAGCCACGCGCTCCAGGCCTCGGCCTCCGCGCCGAGGAGATTGGTCATCCGCGCCGGCGCGAGCACGCGCGGCTCGCCGAGCGGCCAGCCGCAGACCGCGCGCACCGCCTGCTCGAACTGGTCGGGCAGGCAGCCCTCGATCGTCCAGTGCCCGGAATTGTGCGGGCGCGGCGCCAGCTCGTTGACCACGAGCGTGCCGTCGGCGGTGGCAAAGAGCTCGATCGCCAAGAGCCCCTCCAGCGCGAGCCCCTCGGCGAGCCGGCCCGCCAACGCCGCCGCCGCCGCGGCCGTCGCCGGGTCGAGGTCGGCGGGCGCCACGGTCTCGCGTAGGATGCCGTCGGCGTGGCGGTTCTCGACCGCGGGAAAGGTGCGCATCTCGCCCGTCGGGGTGCGGGCGACCAGGACCGAGAGCTCGCGGGCGAAGGAAACCTCGGTCTCGAGGATCGCCGCGGGCGAGCCCATCGCGTGCCATGCGGCGCGCGCGTCCTCGGGCGAGGCCACCCGGGCCTGGCCCTTGCCGTCGTAGCCGAGCCGTCGGGTCTTGAGGCGCGCGGGAAAGGCGAACCCCGACGGCACCTTGCCCGCGTATGCCGCGAACGGCGCGGTCGCAAGATCCAATTCGCGCGCGAAGGTCTTCTCGTGGAGGCGATCTTGGGTGACCGCGAGCACGGCGGCGCCGGGGCGCACCGGGACGCGCCCGGCGAGCCGCTCCACGGCGGCGAGCGGGACGTTCTCGAATTCCAGGGTGACGACGTCGACCGCCGCGGCGAAGGCATCGACCGCGGCCGCGTCGTCGAAGGCAGCGATGGTCGCCCGCGGCGTGACCTGCACCGCCGGCTCGTCCGCGTCCTGGGCGAAGACGTGGACGCGCAGGCCGAGTCGATAGGCGGCGATCGCCAGCATGCGACCGAGCTGGCCGCCGCCGAGGATGCCGAGCGTCGCGCCGGGCTCGAGGGTCACGCGTCCGCGTCCGCCGCGTCCGCCGCGGGCTGCCAGGGCACCGCCTCGGCCTGCCGCCGCCGCCAAGCCTTCAACCGCGCGCTCAGGGCGCCGTCGTGCAGGGCGAGGATGGCGGCGGCCTGGAGCGCGGCGTTGACCGCGCCGGCCCGGCCGATGGCGAATGTGCCCACGGGCACGCCCGCCGGCATCTGGACGATCGAGTAGAGGCTGTCGACGCCGCCGAGAGCCTCGCTCGGCACCGGCACGCCCAGCACCGGCAGCGTCGTCAACGCGGCGATCATGCCCGGCAGGTGGGCGGCGCCGCCGGCGCCGGCGACGATCACGCGCAGGCCGTCCGCCTCGGCGGATCGGGCGAAGTCGTACAGCCGCTCGGGCGTGCGATGCGCCGAGACTATCGCCGCGCGGTACGCGACCTCGAGCTCGTCGAGGAGCGTCGCGGCGTGCTCCAGGCAGGACCAGTCCGAGCGGCTGCCCATCAC
The DNA here is from genome assembly GCA_964481035.1 of uncultured Geminicoccaceae bacterium. Taxonomy (GTDB): domain Bacteria; phylum Pseudomonadota; class Alphaproteobacteria; order Geminicoccales; family Geminicoccaceae; genus JAAAPF01. The sequence goes on from CAYZSE010000048.1 coordinate 12,619, forward strand.
CACCGCGACGTCCACGGTCAGCGCCCACCCTCCGGCTCGTCGGCATCGCCGGCGGCGGGCGCCAGCAGCTCGTGCGGCAAGGCCACGCCCGCCGCCGCGGCGGCCGCGCGGTTCGCCGCCTCGACCTCGAGAAAGACCTCCTCGCGCAGCACCGACGCGTGGGCGGGAAAGACGAAGCCGAGCTTGACCGTCTTGCCGCGCGTCTCGACCACACGCACCTCGATGTCGTGATTGATGATCACCGCCTCGCCGACCTTGCGGGTCAAGTAGAGCATGCGCCGCGCCTCGTTCGCGTTAGTGGTTAGTTAACCCTGTTGCGACTAGGCTGCAACCAGCGCCGAAGCCCGAGGCGCGCCGTTGGAGACCCGCGTTGCTGTCGCATCTGACGCTCTTCGATCTCGTCGACCGCCGCCTCGCCTACAGCGAGCAGCGCCACCAGGTGCTGGCCCGCAACATCGCCAACGCCGACACGCCGGGCTTCATCCCGCAAGACACCGTCGAGCCCGACTTCCAGCGCCTGATCGCCGGTCGCGAGGTGGCACGGCCGACCCTCGCCGCGACCCAGAGCGGCCATCTCAGCCCCGCTGCGCCGGTCGGCCGGCCGCACCGCCTCGACGCGACGCCGACCGAGCTCAAGCCGTCGGGCAACGCCGTCAGCCTCGACATCGAGGCCGGCAAGCTGCGCTCGAACTCCGGCAGCCACAAGCTCGCGACCCGCCTCTACGGCAAGTATGTGGGCATGCTGCGAGCCGCGTTGGGCCAGAGCTGATGTCCCGCCTCGAGGAGAACCCGAGATGAAGCTCGAAGACGCCGTCGCCATCGCCTCGGCCGGCATGCGTGCCCAGTCGGCACGCGTGCGCGTCGCCTCGGAGAACCTGGCGAACGCGGACTCGCTCGCCACCACCCCCGGCGACGCCCCCTATCGCCGGCGCACCGTCTCGTTCCGCGAGGCGCTCGACCGCGAGCAGGGCCTCAGGCTCGTCGACGTGCATCGCTACGGCGTCGACCGGCGGCCGTTCGACAAGCGGTTCGATCCCGGTCATCCCGGCGCCGACGACGCGGGCTACGTCCTCTTGCCCAACGTCAAGCCGCTCGTCGAGCTGATGGACATGCGCGAGGCGCAGCGCAGCTACGAGGCCAATCTCAACGCCGTCTCGCTGACCCGCTCGATGGTCAACCAGACGCTCGATCTCTTGAAGTGAGGCGGTCATGACCGGTGCCATCGACCCCCTCGCCGCCCGCCTCGCGCAGCTCGTCAAGGCGCAGGGCCAAGCCACCGCCACGGCCACCCCGGCCACCCCGCCGGCGAGCTTCGAGAACCTCTTGAGCCACGCCATCAAGGACACCCTCGAGGTGAGCCGCGCGGCGGAGGCGACCGCGATGCAGGGCGTCCTCGGCGAAGCCTCGGTGCGCGAGGTGGTCGAGGCCGTGACCCAGGCGGAGCTCGGCCTGCAGACCGCGAGCGCCGTCCGCGACCGGGTCATCGCCGCCTATCAGGACATCATCCGGATGCCCATCTGAGCGGGAGCTCGACCGTGGAATTCACCTCCGACCTCGCCCGCGAAGCGGTCTTCGTCTGCCTCAAGATCAGCGCTCCGGCCCTGCTGACGGCCCTGGTGATCGGCCTGGTGATCTCCTTCGTCCAGGCCATCACCCAGATCCAGGAGCAGACCCTCACCTTCGTGCCCAAGATCGTCGGCATCTTCGCGGCGATAGTCGTCGCCATGCCGTTCATGCTGGCGACGCTCGTCGCCTTCACCCAGCAGCTCTTCGCCCAGATCGGCGGTGCGTCTTGACCCTGGACCTCGCGGGCCCGCTCGCGCTCGTCGTGCTGGTCTTCGCCCGCGTCGGCGCGGCGCTGATGCTCCTGCCGGTATTCGGCGAGGGCTATGTCCTCGCCCGGGCGCGGCTGGTCCTGGCGCTGATGCTGGCCGTCCTCCTGGCACCGGTGCTGGCACCGTCGCTGCCGGCGGTCGCGGCCTTCGATGCGCGGTTCGCCGGCCAGGTCGTCGGCGAGGTCGTCCGCGGCCTGTTCATCGGCGCGTTCGTGCGCCTGTCGATCGCGGCGCTGTCGGTCGCCGGCACCACCTTCGCCATGCAGATGGGCTTTGCCCAGGCCAACTTCTTCAATCCCGCGGAGGCCCAGCAGAGCTCGGCCCCGGGCAATCTCTTCACCGCCGCGGCGCTGGTCACCCTGGTGCTGATCGACGGTCACCACGCGCTGCTCGACGGCCTCGTCGCCAGCTACGCGAGCCTGCCGCCGACCGACCCGCTCGCCGTCGGCGACATGGCCGCGGCGATGGCGCGCGGCAGCGCCGATGCGGTCGCCCTCGGCTTCCAGATGGCGCTGCCGATGACGGTCGCCTCCATCGTCCTTTACGCACTCTTGGGCATGATGAACCGCCTGGTGCCGACGTTGCAGGTCATCTTCGTGGCGATGTCGGCGCAGATCCTCGTCGGCCTCGCCATCCTCGGCGTCTCCCTCGGCGCCGTGATCCAGCTCTACGCCGACTTCGTCGCCGACCTCTTGTTGCGGCTCGGGGGCTGAGCCGTGGCCGACGAGGACAAGGGCGACCGCACGGAAGCACCGACCGCCAAGCGGCTCGAGGACGCCCGCAAGGAGGGCCAGGTCGCCTCGTCGCGCGACGTGACGAGCTTCTTCATCCTCGCCACCGGGCTCGTCCTGGTCTCGCCGATTGCGGCCGGCCAGTTCGCCGGCCTGCTCGGCCCCCTGGCGAGCCTGCTCGAGCGGCCGCACCTGATGGCGACCGATCCGGGCGGGCTCGCCCGCCTCACCGTTGACCTCGGGCTCGTCGTGGGCGGCATCATGGCCCTGCCGCTCGCCGCCTTCGCGGTCGCGGCCGTGGTCGCCAACCTCGTTCAGCACGGCCTCGTCTTCAGCCTCAAGCCGGTGACGCCCTCGCTCAAGAAGGTCTCGCCGCTCGCCGGCCTGAAGCGCCTGTTCGGGGCCAAGGCCCTCGCCGAGTTCCCGAAGAACCTGGCCAAGATCGGCCTAGTCGGTGGCGTGGCCTGGTGGGCGCTGACGCCGGTCGTCGTGGACCTGCCGGCGCTCGCCACCGTCTCGATGGTCGCCGGCCTGCAGATCATGCAGGACTGGCTGGTGCGCAGCATCGGCGCGGGCCTCGTGATCGTCGGCGTGATCGCCGCGGCCGACTACGCGGTCCAGCGCCACAGCCACTGGGAAAACCTGAAGATGACCCGCCAGCAGGTCCGCGACGAGCACAAGCAGACCGACGGCGACCCGCACGTCAAGGCGCGGATCCGCCAGATCCGCAGCGAGCGGGCGCGCCACCGCATGATGCAGGCGGTGCCCGAGGCGACCGTGGTGGTGACCAACCCGACCCACTTCGCGGTCGCCCTCAAATACGAGCCGGGCAGCACGCCGGCGCCCGAGGTGGTCGCCAAGGGCGCCGACGCGGTCGCCTTCCGCATCCGCGCCGCGGCGCGCGAGCACCATGTGCCGGTGATCGAGAACAGAACCCTCGCGCGCGCCCTCTACGCCGACGTCGAGGTCGGCCAGACGATCCCCCGCAAGCACTTCGAGGCGGTCGCCGACGTCATCGGCTTCGTGCTCCGCCAGCGTGACGCGGCGCGCGGTTAGAACCCGCTCCGCTCGGCCTCGACCGCGCCGCGGCACCGCTCAGGCGCGGCCTTGCGCCTTGGCCGCCTCGTAGCGCCGCCGGTTCTCCTCGTCGGCGGGATAGAGGCCCGGCAGGGCGGCGCCGGCGCGCACCTCGGCCATGATCCAGGCCTCCAGGCGCTCCTGCTCGGCGCCGAGTGCCGCCACCTCCTCGGCCAGGGCCCGGGGGAGGCAGACCGCCCCGTCCCGGTCGGCGACGATGATGTCGCCCGGAAACACGGCGACCCCGCCGCAGCCCACCGGCTCCTGCCAGCCGACGAAGGTGAGCCCCGCCACCGAGGGCGGTGCCGCCACGCCGGCGCACCAGACCGGCAGGGCCGTGGCGAGCACGCCGTCGCGGTCGCGGATGACCCCGTCGGTGACCAGCGCCGCGACGCCCAGGCGCTGCATCCGCGCGCAGAGGATGTCGCCGAAGATGCCGGCGTTCCGGACCCCCATGGCGTCGACCACGGCGACGGCGCCCGCGGGCATCGCCTCGACGGCGGCGCGGGTCGAGGTCGGCGACGACCACGACGCCGGCGTCGCCAAGTCCTCGCGGGCCGGCACGAAGCGCAGCGTGAAGGCCGGGCCCGCGACGCGCTCGCCGGCCGCGAGCGGCAGCGGCCCCCGCAGCCAGACGTTGCGCAGCCCCATCTTCAAGAGCACCGTGGTCAGCGTCGCGGTGGTGACCGCCGCGAGCTGCGCGTTCAGGGTCTCGTCCATTCAGCGTCCTCCCGCGCCGGGGTCGTCAGGCCGGCACGAAACGCGCGCACGGCGACGCCGGCGCTCTCGAGCCGCCGGCGCAGGGTCTCGGCCATCGCGACCGCCTCGGGGCCGTCGCCGTGCACGCACACCGTCTCCGGGCAGACCTCCACCCGGTTGCCGGCGAGCGAGGTCAGCGCCCCCTCGTCGAGCATCCGCAAGACCCGGTCCGCGGCCGCCCCGGCGTCGTGGATGACGGCGCCAGGCGTGCCGCGGGCGACCAGCGTGCCGTCGTCGTTGTAGGCGCGATCGGCGTAGATCTCGCGCACATGGGGCTGGCCGCGCGCGGCGGCGGCCCGCTCGAGCGCGGTCGCCGCCATGGCGACGACGACGAGATCCTTGCCGAGCCCCGCGACGGCCTCGACGAAGACCCGCGCCACGGCCTCGTCCTCGCTCGCCATGTTGGCGAGCGCGCCGTGCAGCTTGACGTGGGAAACGGCGAGGCCGTGCGCCCGGGCGATGGCCTCGAGGGCGCCCACCTGGTAGCGGACGAGGGTGCGCAGCTCGTCGGCGGCGAGGCCCTGGATGCGCCGCCGGCCGAAGCCCTCGAGATCCTTGAAGCCCGGGTGCGCGCCGACGGCGACGCCGTGCCGCTTGGCGAGCTGCACCGTCTGGTCCATGACGACCGGATCTCCCGCGTGAAAGCCGCAGGCGATGTTGGCGCTGGTGATGATCTCGAGGAGATGCTCGTCGGCGCCCATCCGCCAGGGCCCGAAGCTCTCGCCGAGGTCGGCGTTGAGGTCGATGGTGAGCGTCACGGCTCCGGCTCCCCGGCGAAGACGCCGTCGATCAGGTTGAACGCCAGCAGGTTGTCGCGAGTTCGGCGGGTCCGCACCTGGTCCGGCAGCGCCGTGAGCACGTCGCGGAGATGGCGCAACGCCGCGACCGCCGCCTCGGGCTGGACCAGTCCGAAGCGGATCGCGTGCCCGCTCGGCAGCTGGGCGAAGGCCGGAAGGTCGGCGGTGATGACCGTGGCGAGGCGCGGATAGCCGCCGGTCGGCTGGCGATCGGCGAGGAGCACGAGCGGTTGCCCGTCACCGGGCACCTGCACGTCGCCCGCGACGACCGCATCCGAGATGAGGGTCAGGCCCCGCGCCGGCGTGAACGGCGCCTCGGCCCCCTCCAGCCGGGCCCCCATCCGGTCGCGCGTCGCCGACAGGCGGAAGGTCGTGGCGAGGAACCGCTCGCGCTCGGCCGGGTCGAATTCCTCCGCATGGACACCCCAGAGCACGCGGATCGTCGATGGCGTCGGCGCCGCCGGCCGGGCGAGCTCCTTGACCGTCGGATCGGTCGCCGCGGCGCCGGCGACGAGGCGATCACCGGCCCGGATCGCACGGCCCTCGAGCCCGCCGAAGCCGGCGCGCAGATGCGTCGAGCGACTGCCGAGCACTTCGGGCACGTCGATGCCGCCGGCGAGGTGGAGATAGCCGTAGAGGCCGGTTTCGACCTTGCCGAGGCGCAGCGTCTGGCCCGGCTCGAGCGTGAACGCCGTGCGCCACGGCACCGGGATGCCGTCGACGTGCGCGGCGAGGCTGGCACCCGTGAGCGCCACCCGGACGGGCCCGTCGACGGCCTTGAAGGTGCCGCCGACGAGGGTCATCTCCAGCGCCGCCAGCTCGGGCGCTTGGCCCAGCAGCGCCGCGCCTTCGAACAAGGCGCGCGGGTCGAGGGCACCGCCCTCGCTCACCCCCTGGCGCTGCAGGCCCGGACGACGCAGATCCTGGATCGTCCCGTGCAGGCCGCCATCGACCACTTCGAGGGCCGGGCGGCTCAAGGCAGCTCCTCCGCCCGGGCGACGGTCTCGCCCGCGGCGGCGGCCGCGTCGAGGTCGGCGTAGAGCGTCTCGTCGACCGCCGCGAAGACGACCTCGTCGCCGGCGGCGACGGTGAAGGGCGGCGTGCGGTCGACCTGGAAGGGCCGCCAGGGGCTGCGGCCGATGAGGTGCCAGCCGGTCGGCACCGTGGTCGAGGTCAGGACCGTCTGGCGCACGGCGACGGCGAGCGTGCCCGGCGGGACGGCCGGCGACAGCTCGTTCCGCCGCGGCAGGTCCCAGCCCGCGCCGAGCGTGCCGGTGTAGAGAAAGCCCGGGGCGAAACCGATCATGCGGACCCGCTGCGGCGCCGCGCCGTGGTCGGCGACCAGGCTCGCCGCATCGAGCCCGCGCTCGGCAGCGATGGCTTCGAGGTGCGGCCCGTGCCCGCCGCCGTAGGCGACCGGTACGTGCCACCGACGGCGGCCCTCGGGCGGCGGTGCGGCGAGCCAGTCACGCCCGGTGAGGGCGTCCTCGAGCAGCGCGCGCAGCCGCTCGTCGTCGAGCTCGAGCGGGTCGAAGCGGACCAGCACCGAGCGAATCGTGGGCGCGGTCTCGACGATGCCCGAGACGGCCTCGCCCGTCAGCCATCGGTCGAAGGCGAGCGCCGCGTTGTTGACGGCATCATCGGTGCGCTCGCCGAAGTTGACGAGCCACGCACTGTCGCCGGCCCGCTGGAGCCGCGGATGGATGGGCGTGTCCTCCATGGCCGCCAAGGCAGAGCGGCGCGGCCTCGCTGTCAAGCGTCGCCGTTCGCGCGCGGCGCCCTCACCAGCGCGGGCTGAACCCGTAGTGGCGGTAGAGGCGGCTCTCCGCCGAGCGGTCGATCGCCTCGGCCGCGTCGAAGTCGGGCGCGTCTGCCACCCGGTCGCGGTCGAGCTGGACCCGGACCTCGCGCGCGCCGTA
>CAYZSE010000048.1:19836-21345 GCA_964481035.1 uncultured Geminicoccaceae bacterium
CTGGACCCGGACCTCGCGCGCGCCGTAGGAGACCGCCTTCAGCATGTCGGTGCCGACCAGCCGCCGCTTGCCGGGGAGCCAGCGGCCGGTGTCGACGACGAGGTGGCTGACCCGCCAGCCGTCGTCCGTGTCGACGACGAGGTCCTCTACGTCGCCGATGCGCTCGTTCGTTCCCTGCACCCGATAGTCGACGATCTCGCGCGCGCTGCGCAGATGCGGGTCGATCTCGCGCGGCTCGTCGAGCCGGGCCTCGACCTCCTCCTCGACCGGCGACGTCGCCGCTTCCCGCTCGGCCGGCTCGGGCAAGGCCCCCAGAAGGCGAACTCGTAGCACGGCACCGTCGCGGTGATCGGCTGGAGGCCGAAATGCTCGCGCATCCGGCCCTCGACCTGGCGCGAGACCGGCGGGTGCATGTCCAGCGGCAGGCAGCGCTCCAGGCTCTCGCGGTCGAGGGAAAGCCGGAGGCGGCGGGCTTCGGTGTCGATCCGCTCGATCTGCTGCGGTGCGATCAGCACGGGCCGATGGCGCAGCCAGCCGGCGGTGTCGACGACCAGATAGCGGACCCGCGAATCCCGGTCGTCGAAGAGCAGATCTTCGATCGCGCCGACAGTGCCGTCGGTGGCGACGACGGCGAAGCGACGGAGATCCTGCAGGCTGTGCGGCATCGCACGTCCTTCCATGCCGGTTGCGGTGCCCCTGCAAGCCCGTGTCCTTGCCACGGGTTCCGCGGCGCCGGTGGGGGAACCCGTGCCGTCGGCGGTCGTTGCCCGACGACACCGACGTGACGGCGTCGGTTGCTTCGACCGACCAGTACGGAGGCTCGACCCATGCAGATCGCCGACGTGATGACCAAGAACGTCACCCTCGTCTCACCCGACGCCACCCTCGTCGTCGCCGCGGAAGCGATGCGCGACCGCGATGCCGGGGCGATGCCGGTGGGCAAGGACGACGAGCTCATCGGCATGCTCACCGACCGCGACATCGTCGTCCGCGGCGTCGCCAGCGGCAAGCCGGTCGAGCGCACGCTCGTCCGCGAGGCGATGACGCGTCAGGTGCTCTATTGCTTCGAGGACCAGTCGTTGGAGGAGGTCGCGCGCAACATGGCGGAGATCCAGACCCGGCGCTTGCCGGTCGTCAACCGCGACAAGCAGCTCGTCGGCATCGTCTCGCTCGGCGACATCGCCGCCAACGACGCCGAGGCGGGCAAGATCGCCGAGACGGGCGTCTGCCAGCCGGCTTGAGATCGCGGCGCGGGCGGGCCGGACGCCCGCCCGCATCCCAGCGCCCGCAGCCCGCCGAGGAGGATCATCCCCATGCCCGCGGCCGATCCCAAGCGAGCCGAGGCCGAGCTCTGGGAGCTTCTGGAGGCTTTCCAGACCGGGATGTTGACCGCGCTCGATGGCGTCCAGCTCCGTTCGCGGCCGATGCACGTCATCGACGACCGCGAGCGCCTCAAGGCGCTCTGGAGCCCGTTCGTCGACGTCTGGTTCGAGGGTGGCCCCGAGGACC
>CAYZSE010000049.1:0-20848 GCA_964481035.1 uncultured Geminicoccaceae bacterium
CGAGAGCGGCTCGGTCGGCTGACGCTGCCGTGCGGCGGTGCGACTGGTGGCGGCTTGGTGGGTCGGTCATCCTCGTTCGGCTGCTTGCCATCGTCCGCCTCGTCGGCGCCCGCAGGCGCGAGCAATCCGACGAGTGGGCCGTCACCCGCCGCTACTTCAGCCTGAAGAGCCTCGCCCGCTTGAACGATACTGCACCCGTCAGGCTGCCCGCCGTGGCCGCCTCATCAACCTCGGATCTCACCGAGGACCGGCGCTCCTGCACCACGCCTGTGGGCACAACCGAGCCGTGTTCGGCGCCTCAGAGGAGAACGAGGTGGTCGCGGTGGATCATCTCGTCGCGGCCGCGAAAGCCGAGGATGCGCGCGGTCGCCTCGCTCTTTTGGCCGGCGATGCGCCGGGCGTCGGCGGCGTCGTAGGCGACGAGGCCCTTGGCGACGGTGCGGCCGGCCTCGTCCTCGACGAGCACGGCGTCGCCGCGGGCGAAGGTGCCGTCGACGCGGGTGACGCCGGCCGGCAGGAGCGAGCGGCCGGCGCGAAGCGCGGCGACGGCGCCGGCGTCGACGGTGAGCGTGCCCAGGGGGCCGATCGCGGCGGCGATCCACTCCTTCCTCGCCGTGCGCGGCGAGGTCCGGGCGTGGAACAGCGTGCGCGGCGCGCCCTCGGCGAGGCGCCTGAGCGGCTGGAAATCGCGGCCGTCGGCGATGACCACGGCGCAGCCCGAGCGGGTGGCGAGCCGGGCGGCCGCGATCTTCGAGACCATGCCGCCGGTGCCGACCGCGGAGCCGCCGTCGCCGGCCATGGCCGCGATCTCGGCCGTGAGCACGGGCACGTCGTCGATGTGCGCGGCGTCGGCGCGGGTCCGCGGGTCGGCGGTGTAGAGCCCGTCGACGTCGGAGAGGAGGACCAGGAGATCGGCCGCGGCCATGACGGCCACCCGCGCCGACAGCCGGTCGTTGTCGCCGAAGCGGATCTCGGTCGTGGCCACGGTGTCGTTCTCGTTGACCACCGGCACGGCGCCCATGCGCAGGAGGGTGTCGACGGTGGCCCGGGCGTTGAGGTAGCGGCGGCGGTCCTCGGTGTCGTCGAGGGTCAAGAGGAGCTGGGCGCAGGCGAGGTCGACCCCGCCGAGCGCGCTCGCATAGGCGTGGGCGAGCGTCACCTGGCCGGCGGCGGCGGCGGCCTGCTTCTCCTCCAGGCGCAGCGTGCCGGGGCCGAGCCCGAGCACGCCGCGGCCGAGGGCGACCGCGCCCGAGCTGACGACGATGACGTCGCGGCCCTCGTCCTTGAGCGCGCGGACGTCGCGGGCAAAGGCCTCGAGCCAGGCCGCGCGCAGCCGCCCCTCGCCGTCGACGAGGAGCGACGAGCCGATCTTGAGGACGATCCGCTCGACGCCGGCGAGCAGGTCGCTCATGCCGCCGCGGCGGCGCGCCGCGCCCGGGCGGCGTCGACCTCCTTCTTGGCCGCGCGCAGAAGCGCCGGCAGCCCGGTGCGGACGACCGAGGAGAGGCGAAAGACGGCAGCCCCGCTCGCGCCGCGCAGCTCCTCGGCCCGAGCGTCGATCTCCTCCTCCGCGAGCGCGTCGATCTTGGAGAGCGCCGTGAGCTCGGGCTTGGCCGCGAGGCCGTGGCCGTAGGCTTCGAGCTCCGCGCGGACCGTGCGGTAGGCGGCGGCGACGTCCTCTTGCGTCGCGTCGACCAGGTGGATGAGCACGGCGCAGCGCTCGACGTGGCCGAGAAAACGGTCGCCGAGCCCCGTGCCCTCGCTCGCCCCCGCGATCAGGCCCGGGATGTCGGCCATGACGAAGGCGTCGTGGTCCATCTCGACGGTGCCGAGCTGCGGGCTCAAGGTGGTGAAGGGATAGTCGCCGATCTTCGGCTTGGCGTTGGTGCAGGCGCTGAGCAGCGTCGACTTGCCGGCGTTGGGCTGGCCGACCAGGCCGACGTCGGCCAGGAGCTTGAGCCGCAGCCAGATCCACATCTCCTCGCCCGGCCAGCCGGGATCGGCGCGGCGCGGCGCGCGGTTGGTCGAGGTCTTGAAGCGGGCGTTGCCGAAGCCGCCGTCACCGCCCTTGAGGAGACGAAGCTCCTGGCCCGGCTCGGTGAGGTCGAAGAGCACGGTCGTGCGGTCCTCGGCGAGGATCTGGGTGCCGACGGGCACGGTGAGCAGAAGCGGCTTGCCGCTCCTGCCGGTGCGGTCCGAGCCCATGCCGTGGCTGCCGCGCTCGGCCTTGAAGTGCTGCTTGTAGCGGTAGTCGATCAGGGTGTTGAGGGCGGGATCGGTGCGCACCACGACATCGCCGCCGCGCCCGCCGTCGCCGCCGTTCGGGCCGCCGTCGGGGATGAACTTCTCGCGTCGGAAGGCGACGCAGCCATTCCCGCCGTCGCCCGACTTCAAGAAGATCTTGGCCTCGTCGAGAAAACGCATCTCCACCTCGAATGCCAAAGCCGGCCGCGGGCGCGACCGGCTTCGCTCGATCGACCGCGCGCGGCCTACTCGGCGGCGTCGGCCGCCGGCATGACGCCGATGAACGTGCGACCCTTGAAGCCCTTCTTGAAGACCACGCGCCCCTCGGCCTTGGCGAAGATCGTGTAGTCGCGGCCCATGCCGACGTTCTCGCCCGGATGGAACTTGGTCCCGCGCTGGCGGACGAGGATGTTGCCGGGGATCACGGCCTCGCCGCCGAACTTCTTGACGCCGAGCCGCTGGCCGGGACTGTCGCGGCCGTTGCGCGAGCTGCCGCCTGCCTTCTTGTGCGCCATGGGTCGCTCCTCTCCTCCCGGCCGCTCAGGCGACCGCGATGTCCTTGATGCGCAGCACCGTGAGCTGCTGGCGATGGCCGGTCTTGCGCCGCGAGTTCTTGCGCCGGCGCTTTTTGAAGATGACGAGCTTGGGCCCCTTGGCCTGCTCGAGCACCTCGGCCGTCACCGATGCCCCCGCAACCCGCGGGCTGCCGATCCTCGGGCTGTCGTCGCCGCCCACCATGAGGACGTCGGTCAGCTCGACGGTCGCGCCGGCCGCGGCGTCGAGGCGCTCCACCTGGATGACGTCGTCGGCGGCAACGCGGTATTGCTTGCCGCCCGTCTTGATCACTGCGTACATCACTCGACCGAACGTCAAAAGGGTACGGGCCGCCCGGACGGGCAGCGGGCGCGAACAGTACTCCGGCACCGCACGTTGTCAACGCCGATCGGTCGCAACGCCGCCAGGGAGGACCGCCGATGCAGGATTTCAGCCTCGGCATCGAGGAGGAATACCTCCTCGTCGATGCGGCGACGCGCGATCTCGTCGTCCAGCCCGGTCCTGGCTTCATGCGCGACTGCCAGGCGGCGGCGGGCGATCTCGTCGCCCACGAGCTGCTCCAGGCCCAGGTCGAGATCGGCACCCCGCCCTGTGCCGACATCCACGCCGCGCGCCGCGAGCTTTCCCGCCTGCGCCGCGTCGTCGTCGACGCCGCGGAGTCGCACGGCATGCGCGTGATCGCCGCCTCGACCCATCCCTTCGGCGATTGGCGCGCCATGAAGCGGGTGTCGAAGGACCGCTACGACGAGCTCGCCCGCGACCTGAGGATCGTCGCCGACCGCCTCGCCATCTGCGGCATGCACGTGCACGTCGGCGTCGCCGATGCGGACGTGCGCATCGATCTGATGAACCAGGCGAGCTACTTCCTGCCGCACCTGCTCACCCTGTCGACGAGCTCGCCCTTCTGGCTCGGCCAGCCGTCGGGGCTCAAGGCCTATCGGCCCACCGTCTTTCGCGACCTGCCGCGCAGCGGCTTGCCGGAGTGGCTCGAGGGTGAGCGGCAATGGCTGGATCTGCTCGCGACCCTCGACGCGACCGGGCTCTGCAAGGACGGCTCGAAGATCTGGTGGGATCTGCGCCCGTCGGTGCGCTTCCCGACCCTCGAGATGCGGGTCTGCGACATCTGCACCCGAATCGAGGACGCGCTCGCCGTCACCGCGCTGTTCCAGGCGCTGCTCGCGACGCTCTACCGCCTGCGCCGCAACAACCAGTCCTGGCGGCGTTACCGGCATCTCCTGATCGACGAGAACAAGTGGCGCGCGCAGCGCTACGGGGTCGGCGGCGAGCTCGCCGACTTCGGCTGCCGGCGGCTCAAGCCCTTCGCCGATCTCGCCGAGGAGCTGATCGAGCTGGTCGGCGAGGAGGCGGCGCGCCTCGGCTGTGCGCGCGAGGTGGCGCGCATCCGCGGCATCGTCGCCGACGGCACCTCCGCCGACCATCAGCTACGGGTCTACCGCGAGCAGCGCACGTCCGGCGCCGACGAGCGCGAGGCGCTCGTCGCGGTGGTCGACTGGCTGATCGAGACGACCCGCGCCGACCTGGCGCTCGGCTGAGGGCGCTCAGTCGCCTTCCAGCGCCGTGCGGAGCTTCTGCAAGGCGAGGCGAAGCCTCGACTTGACGGTGCCGAGCGGCAGGCCCAGCCGCTCGGCGATCGCACTGTGCGACGCCTCCTCGTAGAAGGAGATCTGCACCAGCTCGGCCTGCTCGGGCGGCAGGGTCGCGAGCGCCACCCGGACCCGCTTCGCCGCCTGCTCGTCGTCGTAGGCGACATCGGGCTCCGGCCCTTCGCTCGGGCGCAGCAGCGGCTCGTCGGGATCGAGCTCCGGGCGTTTTTCCCGGCGGATCAGGTCGATCTGGCGGTTGCGGGCGATGGTGAAGACCCAGGTGCCCACGCCGGCCTGGCGGCGGTCGTATTGATGCGCGCGCTGCCAGATGGCGACCATCACGTCCTGGACGAGATCCTCGGCGAGCGCGTCGCCGGTCCCGCGGCGCCGGTAGAAGCCCTTGAGCCGCGGAGCGTAGTGATCGAAGAGCGCGAGAAAGGCTTCGCGGTCCCGCTCCTGCGCCACGCGTTCGACGAGATCGGCGAGCCGGTCGGGGGTGAGGGGCTCGGCTGAGGGCGTATCCGCCGACATGCGCCTGTTCTACCGAGCCTCGAACGGCGACGACAAGCGGCATGCCCGGTCGACCACCGCGCGTCGGCACCGCCCCCGCGCCGCTCGCTCTTGCGTTCCTCGACGCAGCGCGCATATGTCGAGGCGCCCGGAGTGCCGTGCGTCGCTTACCGCGGCCTCGACGGCATCGCTCATGTTCGCGTCCCATCCCGCCTCGCTCCCGGGCGAGACACGTCGCGATATTCGGAGGATCCCTTGGACGACGCAACCGTCCTCACCCGGGCCGGCGAGCAGGCGGCCCGCCGGCGGACCTTCGCCATCATCTCGCACCCGGACGCCGGCAAGACGACGCTGACCGAGAAGCTGTTGCTGGCTGGCGACGCGATCCATCTCGCCGGTGAAGTCAAGGCCAAGGGCGAGCGCCGCCGCGCGCGCTCGGACTGGATGAAGATCGAGCAGCAGCGCGGCATCTCCGTCTCGACCTCGGTCATGACCTTCGATTTCGCCGACTGCACGTTCAACCTCTTGGACACGCCCGGCCACGAGGACTTCTCCGAGGACACGTACCGCACGCTGACCGCGGTGGATTCGGCCATCATGGTGCTCGATGCCGCCAAGGGCATCGAGACCCAGACCCGCAAGCTCTTCGAGGTCTGCCGCCTGCGCGACGTGCCCATCGTCACCTTCATCAACAAGATGGACCGCGAGGCCCGCGATCCTCTCACGGTGCTCGACGAGATCGCCGCGGAGCTGGCCCTCGACACGACGCCGATGATGTGGCCCGTCGGCATGGGCCGCAACTTCAAGGGCTGCTGGGACTTCACCGGCGAGGCGCTGATCTCCTTCGATCATCCGGGCGAGCGGCTCCGGCTGCAGGCGAACCCCTTGCCCGACCCGGACGCGCTCGCCGAGATCGCCGGCCCCGAGACCGCCGCGCAAGCGGTCGAGGGCATGGAGCTCGTGCGCGAGGCTTGCCCGCCGTTTTCGCTCGAAAGCTACCGCGAGGGCCATCTGACGCCGGTTTATTTCGGCTCGGCGCTCAGGAACTTCGGCATCGCCGAGCTGTTGCGGGGGATCGCCGCCATGGCGCCCTCGCCGCGCCCCCAGCCGGGTCTGGAGCGCCTGGTCATGCCTGGCGAGGACAAGGTCTCGGGCTTCGTCTTCAAGGTCCAGGCCAACATGGACCCCAAGCACCGCGACCGCGTCGCCTTCGTCCGCCTGTGCTCGGGCCGCTTCGCGCGCGGGATGAAGCTCAAGCAGGTACGCACCGGCAAGCCGATCACGGTCTCCTCGCCGATCTTCTTCTTTGCCGACGACCGCGGCCTCGCCGACGAGGCCTGGCCCGGCGACATCATCGGCGTCCCCAACCATGGCGTTCTCCGCGTCGGCGACAGCCTGACCGAGGGCGAGGACCTCCGCTTCACCGGCATCCCCAACTTCGCGCCCGAGATCCTCCAGCGGGTGCGCCTCGACGACCCGATGAGGCAGAAGCACCTGCGCCGGGCGCTGGAGGATCTCGCCGAGGAGGGCGTGACCCAGGTGTTCAAGCCGATGATCGGCGCGCAGTGGGTGGTCGGCGTCGTCGGCCGGCTGCAGCTCGACGTGCTGCGGACCCGGGTCGAGAACGAGTACGGCATCCAGATGGGCTTCGAGCCCGCGCCCTACGTCACCGCCCGCTGGGTCGACGGGCCGGCGGCGGACCTCGAGCGCTTCGTCGACACGAGGAGGGCGGTGCTCGCCGAGGACCGGGACGGCCGGCCGGTCTTCCTCGCCCGCAACGCCTTCGACCTGCAGCGCACCATCGACGAGTGGCCCGCTCTCGCCTTCACCGCGACCCGCGAGCGGGCCTGAGCGGTGCACGCCCCGGGCAGCGACAGCGAGGGCGCCGGCCCGCATCGGCTGGTCGAGGTCTGGGCCGGCCGCGGCGGGCCCGAGAAGACCGAGCGGGTGCTCATCACCAAGAGCATCGACACAAGCCGGCGCCGGCTGTGCTCCTGGCTCGACATGCTGGTGATCGATCACGGGCTCGTCCGTCTCGTCCACCCCAACTGGGGCGAGGTGGCGCCAGGGCTGTACCGTTCGGCGCAGCCGGCACCGCACCAACTCCGCCGGGCGGTCGCCAGGCACGGCATCAAGACGGTCTTGAACCTCCGCGCCGAGCGCAACTGCGGTGCCTTCCTGCTCGAGGAGGAGGCCTGCGCCGCACTCGGCTTGGAACTCGTCAATCTCCGGGTCCGCTCGCGCGACGTCCCCTCCAAGGAGCTGATCGCCACGCTCGACCGGCTGTTCGCGGAGATGCGGTACCCGGTGCTGATGCATTGCAAGTCGGGGGCCGACCGGACCGGGATCGCGGGCGCGCTCTACCTGCTGCTGCGGGAGGGCGCGTCCGTCGCCGGCGCCCGCGCTCAGCTCGCGGCGCGCTACGGCCACATCCGGCAGGCGAAGACCGGCATCCTCGACTTCTTTCTCGAGACCTACCTGCGCGAGGGCCAGGGCCGCGACTTCCGCACGTGGGTTCGCGACGTCTACGATCCCGTGGCGCTCAAGCGCGAGTTCCTCGCCAGATGGAAGGGCCGCTGGCTCGGCCTGGACCTCGCGTTCTGGCGCGAGTAGTCGGCGCTTGACCTTCGGTGGGAAGACGGTCATATGCAGATCGCTGAGCGGTCGCGCTCGACGGGCTCTCTTCCGTCTCACCGCCGGCTCCCCCTACTCATCGTCACCCTTTCGTGTTGCGCGGAGAGCGGTGACCTTGGTGCGCTCCGTCGCACCGCGGGAAACCCTTAGTCTTGACCAATTCCTTCGCCGACCTCGGCTTGCCCGAGGCCCTCACCGACGCGCTCGCCGCGGCCGGTCACGCCACGCCCACCCCTATCCAGGCCCAAGCCATCCCCGCGGCGCTCGCCGGGCGGGATCTCATGGGCATCGCCCAGACCGGCACCGGCAAGACCGGTGCCTTCGCGCTGCCGCTCCTCGCCCGGCGGCTTGCCGCCGGCGGCAAGGCCATCGCCGGCGCGCCCAAAGCACTCGTCCTCGCGCCGACCCGCGAGCTCGCCACCCAGATCGCCGAAGCGATGAAGCTCTACGCCGCGGGCTCGCGCCTGCGCTGGGGCCTGGTCGTCGGCGGCATGCCGCAACGGCCCCAGACCCGGGCCCTCGAGCGCGGGCTGCACGTGCTCATCGCCACGCCGGGCCGCCTGCTCGACCTCGTCGACCAGGGCTTCTGCGAGCTGGGCCTGGTCGAGACCCTGGTCCTCGACGAGGCCGATCGCATGCTCGACCTCGGCTTCCAGCAGCCGATCCTCAAGATCGCCGAGCTGGTCGGCACTCGGCAGACGCTGCTCTTCTCGGCGACGATGGCGCCGGCCGTCGAGCGCTTCGCCGCCCGGCTGCTGCGCGATCCGGCGCGGGTCGAGGTCAAGGGCGAGAGCGTCGCCGTCGACCGCATCGCCCAGCGGGTCCACTTCGTGGCGCAGCCCGACAAGCGCGGCTTCGTCGTCGATCTCCTGAACGATCCCGAGCTGGCGCGGGTCATCCTCTTCACCCGCACCAAGCACGGCGCCGATCGGCTCGCCGAGCATCTCAGCCGCGTCGACATCCGCGCCGAGGCCATTCACGGCGACAAGGCCCAGCGCCAGCGCCAGCGCGCGCTCGACCGCTTCCGCGACGGCCACGCCCGGGTGCTCGTCGCCACCGACGTGGCCGCCCGTGGCATCGACGTGCCGGACGTCAGCCACGTCATCAACTTCGACCTCCCGAACGAGGCCGAGACCTACGTGCACCGCATCGGCCGCACCGCGCGAGCCGGACGGCATGGCGTCGCGCTATCGCTCTGCGCCCCCGACGAGCGGGCGTCTCTGCGCGACATCGAGCGCTTCACCGGCCAGGACCTCGGCGCCGGCCCGGCGCCGCGTCCCAGCGGACCGACGGGCACGCGCACGAGCCGGGGCGGGCCGGCCAAGCGCCGCGACCCGGCGCGCGGCCCCCGCGCCAACCGCGGTCGCCCGGCGGCCTGACGCGCGGCCACCCGACCGTTGCGCGGAGGACGAGCCGACGCGCTCGCCGGGTGCGCGTCGGCGGGACGAGCTGCCGTCGCGCTCCATCGCCCTGGCCGGCTCGGTGCGCGGCCGGCGTCGCTCGCCGATCTTCCGGCGGGGCCGGCGGAGGCAGGCCGTCGTCACCCGCTGGGTGAGCGTGCTCACGCGTCCGCGTCGGCTCCGGCGAGCGACCAGGGCACGCCCGGATCGAGCGCCGCCATGACCATCGCCACCGTCCGCATGTCCGGCGCGAAGCGATCGAGAAGCTGGACGGCGGCGCCGCCCGGCTTGAACAGGCGATCCGCCGGGTTGGAGTGAAACGCCCGGCTGATGCAGCCCGCGGCGACCCGGACGCCATAGGTGATTCGACCGGTGGCCGTGACGACCGAGCCGACCCCGTCACCGTCGTTCGCCGGCGCCAGCGCCGGCTCGGCCCGCACGTCGCGGATCAGTGGCCCGAGGTCCCGGCGCAGCCGCGCGAGGAGTAGCGCGGGCGACGACCACGCGGCGTGGACGACCTCGCGCGGCTCCGGGGCGAGGCCGGCGAGGCGGATGGGCGCGACGGCGCTCAAGCGGATCACGAGATTGCTCAAGGACTGCTGCAATCGCGAGGCGGCGCCCTCCAGCGCGACCGTGGCAGGCACGAGTTGGCCGCGCGGGCCGGCGCCGTCCCCGAGCGCGCGGCGCAGCTCATCGGCCGCGGCGCGCACCGCCGAGGTCGTCTCGCTCAATGTG
Organism: uncultured Geminicoccaceae bacterium; assembly: GCA_964481035.1. Classification (GTDB taxonomy): domain Bacteria; phylum Pseudomonadota; class Alphaproteobacteria; order Geminicoccales; family Geminicoccaceae; genus JAAAPF01. Next base: position 9,683 of record CAYZSE010000049.1, read on the forward strand.
GCCGACGGGGCGAAGGTCTGCTCGACGCGATGCGCCTCGCTGCGGGCCTCCGTGGCGAGGACCGCGAGATCCCAGGCCGCGCGACGGGCGTCACTGACGGGCGGGCCCGGTAGGGCGCGGGCCAGCGCCACCTCGTGGACGCTTCGATGCTGGTCGTGCAGCCGCCCGGCGAGGACGACCGCCGCGTCGATCTCCTGACCGAGCAGCATCGCCGACAGCCGCAACGGCCGGTACTCGACGTCGACCCCGTGCCGCCCGCAGCGCGGCTTGAGAAGAATTCCATCGAACGCGGGCAAGGGCGCGTCCTCCCTGAACATGGCATCCGGGCGGAATCTCAACATCGGGCGGCAGGGCGCGATACGGGCGAAAGGTCGTGCGACCGAGGCGCGCGGCAGCCGGGCGGCAGTTGTGGCGACGCTCGCCCGCAGCCCTGCGACGAAAGCCGAATCTCACCCTGCGGCGGCATCGCCCTCACGGTAGGTCGCAAGGAACCCCGCCGCCCAGCTCTCCACACGGCCGGCCGCGATCGCGCTCCGCAGCTGCCGCATGAGTTCCTGATAGAACCAAAGGTTGTTCCAGGTCAGCAGGATCGAGGCGAGGATCTCGTCGCAGCGAACCAGATGATGCAGGTACGCGCGGCTGTAGTCGCGCGCCGCCGGGCAATCGCTCGCCGCGTCGAGCGGGCGCGGGTCGTCCTTGTGCCGCGCGTTCTTGAGGTTCACGGCGCCGCGGCGGGTGAACGCCTGCCCGTTGCGGCCCGAGCGCGTCGGCAGCACGCAGTCGAACATGTCGATTCCGCGCAAGACCGCGCCGACGAGATCGTCCGGCTTGCCGACCCCCATGAGATAGCGCGGCCGGTCCGCCGGCAAGGCCGAGCAGGTGACCTCGAGCACCTCGAACATCGTCGCCTGCGGCTCGCCGACGGCGAGCCCGCCGACCGCATAGCCCTCGAAGCCGATGTCGACGAGGCCCGCCGCCGAGCGCCGGCGCTGGTCGGCGAAGGTGCTGCCCTGGACGATGCCGAACTGGCCGTAGCCCGGGCGGGCCCTGAAGGCCTGCCGCGAGCGTCCGGCCCAGCGCAGCGACAGCTCCATCGAAGCCGCCGCCGCCGCACGCTCGATCGGCCAGGCCGGGCACTCGTCGAGCTGCATCGTGATGGTCGCATCCAGGAGGTGCTGGATCTCGGTCGACCGCTCCGGGGTGAGCACGTGCTTGGCGCCGTCGAGGTGCGAGGCGAAGGTCACCCCCTCATCGGTGAGCTTCCTCAGCTTGGCGAGCGACATGATCTGAAAGCCGCCGCTGTCGGTGAGGATCGGTCCGGGCCAGCGCATGAAATCGTGCAGGCCGCCGAGCCGCGCGACGCGTTCGGCGCCCGGGCGCAGCATCAGGTGGTAGGTGTTGGCGAGGACGACGCTCGCGCCGGTCGACGCAAGCATCTCGGGCGTCATCGCCTTGACCGTCGCCTGCGTGCCCACCGGCATGAAGACCGGGGTCTCGACCGGGCCGTGGGCGGTCTGGAGCCGGCCGCGCCGCGCCGCGCCGGCGGTCGCCAGCACCTCGAAGCCGAACGCGGTCATCGCGCCGTGCGCTCGAGGAGGCAGGCGTCGCCGTAGGAGAAGAAGCGGTAGCCGGCGCGGATCGCATGGGCGTAGGCGCGGCGCATCCGCTCGAGCCCGCCGACGGCGGCGACGAGCATGAACAGCGTCGACCTCGGCAGGTGGAAGTTGGTCAGCAGGCGGTCGATGGCGCGCACCGGGTAGCCCGGGTGGATGAACAGCTCGGTCCGCCCGCTCTCGGCCCGGTAGCGCTCGCCGTCGAAGACGGTCTCGAGCGTGCGCAGCACGGTGGTGCCGCAGGCGAAGACCCGCCCGCCCTGCGCGCGGTGCGCGTTGAGCGCCGCCGCCGCCGCCTCGCTCACCTCGAAGCGCTCGCCGTGCATCCGATGATCGCGCGTGTCCTCGACCTTGACCGGCAGGAAGGTGCCGGCGCCGACGTGCAGGGTCAGGAGGACGCGGCTCGCCCCGCGCGCGGCGACGGCGGCGAGCAGCCTGTCGGTCAGATGCAGCGACGCGGTCGGCGCCGCCACGGCACCGGGCCGCGCCGCGAAGACCGTCTGGTAGTCGCGGCGGTCCGCCGGATCGCCCGCGCGCCCGCGGCGGATGTAGGGTGGCAGGGGCATGACGCCGTGGTCGTCGAGCGCCCGCGGAACGTCGTCCGCCAACAGCCGGACCTCGACCTCGCCGCCGCCGAGATTGTCGAGGACCGCCGCCCGAAACCCCTCGGCGATCCCGACGACATCGCCCGAAGCGAGCTTGCGGGCGGGCTTGGCGAAGGCGCGCCAGCGATCGTCACCCAGAGGCTCGTGCAGGAGGAGCTCGACCCGGGCGGCGCCGCGGCGGCCGAACAGCCGCGCCGGGATCACCTTGGTGTCGTTGAGGACCAGAAGGTCGCGCTCGTCGACGAGATCCGCGAGGTCGCCGATGTGCCGGTCGACGAGCCGCTGGCCGATACACAGGAGCCTCGCCGCCTCGCGCGGCGCGAGCGGGTGCTGGGCGATCAGCCGGTCCGGCAGCGCGAAATCGAAGGCGGCGGCCTTCATTCGTCGCCGGGCTGGCGCTGCTTCAGCTTGATCTGCAGGGCCGCGTGCACCTGCGGCGAGACGAAGCTCGAGACGTCGCCGCCCAACAGCCCGATCTCCTTGACGAAACGCGACGAAATGAACTGCGTCGTCTCGGCGGCCATGAGAAACAGGGTCTCCACCTCGGGGTTCAAGCGGGCGTTGTTGGCCCCCATCTGGAACTCGTACTCGAAGTCCGAGACCGCGCGCAGGCCGCGGATGATGATCTGGCCCTTCTCCTCCTTGACGAAATGCATCAAGAGGTTGGCGAAGGGCTTGACCTCGACCTTGCACCCGTTGGTCCGGTTGCCGGCCATCAAGAGCGCCGCCTCGCGCTCGACCAGCCGGGTGCGCTCCTCGAGGGTGAACAGCGGTCCCTTGCCGGCGTTGCTGGCGACGGCGATGACCAGCCGGTCGACCATGCGCGTCGCGCGCCTGATGATGTCGGTGTGGCCGTTGTGGATCGGATCGAAGGTGCCAGGGTAGACCCCGACGCGGACGCTCATCGCTCGCTCCCTCACCCGCCCGGGCCGGCGACGGGACCGCCGTCGTCACCCTCCCCGCCGCCGTTCTCGCCGCTGTCGATGATCCGCGCCACCGAGACCACGCGGTGCGCGCTGCCGACGTCGAAGATGATCACGCCCTGGGCGTTGCGGCCGGTGATCCGCACGCCGTGCTCGCCGCTCACCGGGGTCCGCAACATCTGCCCGGCGCTGGTCGTCAGCACGATCTGATCGTCCTCGGCGACCGGGAAGGTGGCGACGACGGGACCGTTCCTGGTCGAGGTCTCGATGTTGATGATGCCCTGCCCGCCGCGACCGGTGACGCGGTACTCGTAGGCCGAAGTCCGCTTGCCGTAGCCGCGCTCGGTGACCGCGAGGACCATCTCCTCGGCGGCGGCGAGCTCGGCCTCGCGCTCCGGCGGCAACGGGCTCGGCGCCTCGGGCTCGCCCTCGACGCGACGGCGGCTCTTGAGGTAGGCGTCGCGCTCCTCGATCGCCAGCGCCATGTGCCGAAGCACCGACATCGAGACCACCTCGTCGTCGCCCTGCAGGTCCATGCCGCGCACGCCCGTCGAGCTGCGCGACTGGAAGACGCGCACGTCGGTGACCGGAAAGCGGATGCACTTGCCCGCGCGCGAGGCGAGGAGGATGTCCTGGCCGGCGTCGCAGACCTGCACGTCGACCAGATGGTCGCCCGGCTCCAGCCCCATCGCGATCTTGCCGTTGACGGGCACGAAGGTGAAGTCCGAGAGGTCGTTGCGGCGCACCTTGCCGCGGTTGGTGGCGAACATCACGGTCAGCTCGGACCAGGTGCTCTCGTCCTCGGGCAAGGGCATGACGGCGGTGATCGCCTCCTCCGGCGACACGTGCGGAAAGAGGTTGATCATCGCCTTGCCGCGCGACTGGGGCTGGCCCAGCGGCAATCGGTAGACCTTGAGCTTGTAGACCTTGCCGAGGCTCGAGAAGAACAGGACGGGCGTGTGGGTGTTGGCGACGAACAGGCGGGTGACGACGTCGTCCTCGTAGGTCGCCATACCCGAGCGGCCCTTGCCGCCGCGGTGCTGGGCCCGATAGGTCGAGAGCGGCACCCGCTTGATGTAGCCGCGCCGGGTCACCGTCACGACCATGTCCTCGCGCGGGATCAGCTCCTCGAGGTCGATGTCGACATCGCCGCTCTCGTCGATCTCGCTGCGGCGCGGATTGGCGAACCTGGCCTTGACGTCGGCGAGCTCGGCCTTGAGCACCTCGACCAGCTTGTCGCGCGAGCGCAGGATCGACAACAGCTCGGCGATCCTCAGCCCCAGCTCCTCGACCTCGTCCTCGAGCTTCTGCCGCTCCAGCGCGGTCAGCCGCTGCAGGCGCAGGTCGAGGATGGCGCGCGCCTGGCGCTCGGAGAGCCGGTAGGTCGAGGCGGCCGTGTCGGGCGCCTCCTCGACCAGCGCCAGAAGAGGCAGAATGTCGGCGATCGGCCAGTCGCGGGCCATGAGCCGCTCGCGCGCCTCGTCGACATCGGCCGAGGAGCGGATCAGCTCGATGACCTCGTCGATGTTGGCGACGGCGACGACGAGGCCGATGACGAGGTGCGCCCGATCCCGCGCCTTGGCGAGGTCGAACGCCGAGCGGCGCAGGATCACCTCCTCGCGGAAGGCCAAGAAGCGCTCGAGGATCTCCTTGAGCGACAGGGTCAGCGGCCGGCCGTCCGCGAGCGCCACCATGTTGATGCCGAAGGAGGTCTGCAGCGGCGTGAACCGGTAGAGCTGGTTCAAGACGACGTCGCCGTCGGCATCGCGCTTGAGCTCGACGACGACACGGATGCCGCGCCGGTCGCTCTCGTCCCTGAGGTCGGAGACGCCCTCGACCTTCTTCTCGCGGACGACCTCGGCGATCCGCTCGACCATCTTCGCCTTGTTCACCTGGTAGGGCACCTCGGTGACGACGACGGCGAAGCGGTCCTTCCTGATCTCCTCGACCGCGGCCTTGCCGCGGATGACGATACCGCCTTTGCCGGTGGCATAGGCCTGGATGATGCCACCCTTGCCCATGATGATGCCGCCGGTCGGGAAGTCGGGGCCGGGGATGATCTCCAGGAGGTCCGCGGGCTGGAGCTCGGGATCGTCGATCAGCGCGGTGCAGGCGTCGATGACCTCGCCCAGGTTGTGCGGCGGGATGTTGGTGGCCATGCCGACGGCGATGCCGCCGGCGCCGTTGACCAGGAGGTTGGGGAACTGCGCCGGAAGGACGACCGGCTCGCTCTCGCTCTCGTCGTAGTTGGGGCGGAAGTCGACCGTATCCTTGTCGATGTCCGCGAGCAGCGCGTTCGCCGCCTGGGCGAGCCGCGCCTCGGTGTAGCGCATCGCCGCCGGCGGGTCGCCGTCGAGCGAGCCGAAATTGCCCTGGCCGTCGATCAGGGGCAGGCGCATCGAGAAGTCCTGCGCCATGCGGACCATGGCATCGTAGATCGCGCTGTCGCCGTGCGGGTGGTACTTGCCCATCACGTCGCCGACGATGCGCGCCGACTTGCGATGCGGCCGGCCGACGCCGTAGCCGCCCTCCTCCATCGCATAGAGGATCCGCCGGTGCACGGGCTTGAGCCCGTCGCGGACATCCGGCAGCGCCCGGCTCACGATCACGCTCATCGCGTAATCGAGGTACGAGCGCTTCATCTCCTCCTCGATCGGGACGATGTCGAAGGTCTTGGCGATCGTCTCGTCGACCAAGGGCCGCACCACCTCTCGTGTTGGGCGCGCGCCTAGCCGCCGCGCCGAAGACAGCGTTGGCGTCTAGCAGACCGCTCAGGTCCGGTCGAGGGTGGCAGCGCCGTAGAGGTGCCAGAGGAGGAGCGCGGCGCAGCCGCGCCAGGGCGCCCAGGGCGCGGCCAGGACACGCGCCGCCTTGGCGTCGATCCGCGCGCCGTCGCCCTTGAGCCGCGACAGCGCGAGGCGCACGGCGAGGTCGTCGGCGGGGAACACGTCGGCGCGGCCGAGGGCGAACAGGAGGTAGATCTCGGCACTCCACCGCCCGAAGCCCTTGAGTGCGCTGAGCGCCGCGATCGCGTCCTCGTCGTCCGCCTCGGTGAGCGCTTCCAGGTCGAGCCGGCCCGCGGCGACGGCCGCGGCCAGGCCCTGCGCGTATTCGCACTTGCGCCCGCTCAGCCCGCAGGCGCGCAGCTCGTCCGGCGGCACCGCCAGCAGGCGGGCGGCCGTGACCTCCCCCAGACGCGCCTCCAGCCGGCCCCAGATCGCCGCCGCCGCGCGGGTCGAGACCTGCTGCGCGGTGACGATCTGCAGGAGCGTCGCGAAGCCCGGCGGGCGCACCCGCGGCGCCGGCGGGCCGATCCGGGCGAGCACCGCCGCGAGGTCGGCGTCGACCGCGGCGAGGGCGGCGAGGCCCGCCTCGAGGCGGGCATGGTCGAGCGGGCGGACGGGCATGGCCTCGGCTTCCGGGCGGCGGGTTCCAGCTAGAGCCTGTGGTAGCGACGAAGAGGAGATCCGTCATGCCGCTCGCCCGCCGTCACGGGCGCCGACGTGCGGCTCGACAGAGCGCCTTGAGCGCGTTCTCCGAAGGGCTCGACCCTCCCACCGCCCCGCCCGGCCGCCGACGAGGGTACGGTGCCATGGACGGCCGGGCGGGGTGCGGGATGGGCGAAGATCAACCTGATCGGAAAACGCGGTAGCCGAGCCCACCGCGGCAGAGCTCCGCCGGCACTACGGAGTCGTTGCGGACGAGATCGCCACCCGGCTCGTCGGCAAGGACGGCGGCGGCGAGCTCGCCGTGGCCGGCCTGCCGGCGCTCGCCGAGGTCGACGCCCTCATCGCCACGATGCCGATGCGGCGGCGGGAGATGTCCGAGCAGGGCTGAGCTCCGCCCGCGCCGCCGCCGGCGAACGGCCGAGGATCCGCCCCGCCGCCGCGGCGCCCGACAGGTAGGCCGCCTCGATGCGCCCGCCGAGGCACCAGTCACCGCAGGCGGCAACGCCCGCCGCCGCGTCGAACAGGCAGGGCTCGCCCGCCGGTGCCGCGGCGAGCGCGAAGCGCCAGCGATGGGCCCGGGCGAAGGTCGCCTCAGGCAACGGGCCGCCCGCGACCGCCCCGAGCGCCGCGCGAAGATCGCCGAGCACGTCCGCCGCCGCGCGCTCGAGGTTGGCCGCCGACCAGTCCGGCCGGGCGTGGACGACCCACGCTTCGCCGTCCGGCCGCCCGGGCTTGCTCGTGTTGCGCGCCGCCCAGGCGAGGACCGGATGCTCCGGCCGGATCACCTCGGCGAGCGGCAGAGCCTCGGAGAACGCAAACAGCCCCGCCCAGCACGGCGCCATGGGCGCTTTCGCCGCCCGCTCGCGCAGCGCCGGCAGCGGTGCGAGCAAGGCCGCCGCCTGCGGCGCCGGCACGGCGACCACGACGAGATCGAAGCGACCGCGCCCCTCGCCCGCCTCGTCGATCAGCCGCCAGGCGCCGGCCTCGGGAACCAGCACGGTGATCCGTGTGTCGTCGACGACGTCGAGGTCGGCGGCGAGGTGCCGGCCGAGGGCGCTCATCCCCGGCACGCCCACCCACCAGTCGTCGCCACCGCCCGCCGCTTCCCGCCCGCCCGGCTGCCACCGGGCGACCAGACCCCGCTCGGCCCAGGCGGCGACGAGGCGGGCGAAGCGCGGATCGCGGGCGGTGAAGTACTGGGCGCCGTGGTCGAAGGCGGCCTCGTCGGCCCGGCGCGTCGCCAGCCGGCCGCCGCGCCCGACCGACTTCTCGAACACGGTGACCGGCAGGCGATGGTCGGCGAGCGTCCGCGCGCAGACCAGCCCCGCCAACCCCGCGCCGATCACAGCGATGCGCGGTGCCGTACCGTTCGGCCGGTCGACCCGGCGGCGGTAGGCGGCGAGGTCGAGGCGCGCGGCGTGGCTCGCCGTCGGTCGCGCGCGCAGCGTGCCCACGACCTGCGACGGCGGCTCGAACGGCCTGTCGAACAGCCCGAGGCACCAGAAGAGCCCGCCATAGGAGTTCGGATCGCGACCGTCGAGCGCGTAGCGGTGGTTGAGCTCGACCAGCCGTGCCTGCGCCTGCTCGGGCGTCGCCGACCAGCCGACTAGCGCCTTGCCCCAGGTCATCCGCAGATTGTTGTGCAGCTCGCCGTGGACGACGAGCGAGGTCTGCGCCGCGTCCCAGAGCGCATCGCCCGTCTTGCCGCGCGAGAGGGTCTCGATGTCGAAGACCCGCGGCCGCGGATCGCCCCGATGCGCGTCGAGCGTCGCCTGCGCCCAAGGGGGCAGCGCCGCCAGGGTCTCGATCTCGGGGGTGTGGAAGCACCAGGCGTGCGCGAGCTCGCGCCAGACGAGGAGCTCGTCGAGGAACTTTTCCGCCCCCGGCCCGCCCACCGCCTGGGCCTCGCGGGCGACGACGAAGGGCGAGACGTGGCCGAGATGGAGGTACGCCGACATCCGGCTGACCCCGTCGCGGTCGACGGCGTCGTTGCGCCGGCTCGCATAGCGTCGCAGGGCGCCGTCGCGGAACGCCGCCCAGCGGGCGTAGCCGGCGCGGCTGCCGCCGACGGTGTCGGCGATCGGCCCGACGGTGTGGTCGATGGCCGAGGCGGCGACGAGCGCCTCGAGGTCCACCGTGCGCGGCTCGACCGGCGCGAACGGCAGGTCCGCCGGCAGCGCCGAGACGATGCGCCCGGCAAACGGCGGCCACGGCAGGGCGAGCCGCTCGGCCCGCGCCGCCTCGGTCGCCTTCCTGAAGCGAAACGCCCGCTCGGGGCGCGAGCGCACGAGCCGCATCGGCAGAATGCAGGCGGTATCGACGAGCAGCACCGGCGCCGGGGAAGCGGCGGCGAGCGCTCTCGCCTCGCCCCGGAGATGCGGGGTCGGCAGATCCTCGGTGACGACGGCGACGGCGCGGCCGGCGAGCGTCGCCAGCACCGGCCCGTCGTCGCCCGGCCGCTCGACGTGCAGCGCGTAGGCGATGCCCGCGGCTTCCAGCTCGGCGGCGACGTCCGCTGCCCCTTCGAGGGCGAAGCGGTGCAGGCGGTCGCTGGCGAAGGGCTCGCTTGCCGCGATCGCCTGGACGACGACGAGCGGCCGGGCGAATGCGTCGGCGAGGGTCAGCGCCACGTCGAGCGCCGGGTTGTCGTGGCCGCGCGCGGCGGTGCGCAGCCAGTAGAGCACGAGATCGCCCGCCGGCACGGTGTCACTGCCGAGGGCGCGGGCCCGCTCGGCGAGGTGATCGGGCAGGTGGGTGATGAGCGCGTGCATCGATCCTCCGTCGTGCGAAGGAGCTAGGCCCGCGCCCGCCCGCGCCAAGTCGCTGCACACCGATGGGCGACAAACCGGGATCCGTCACCTAGGTATAGTGCAGATGCGAAGTGCGAAGCGAGCGAGGAGAGGGCCGGTGGAACGCGAAGCCATGGAGTTCGACGTCGTCATCGTGGGCGCCGGGCCGGCCGGCCTCACCGCCGCGATCCGCCTCATGCAGCTCGCCGAGGAGGCCAGCCGCGAGCTTTCGGTCTGCGTCCTCGAGAAGGGCTCGGAGGTTGGCGCGCACATCCTCTCGGGCGCCGTCCTCGAGCCGCGCGCCCTCGACGAGCTCCTCCCCGACTGGCAGGAGCGCTCGGCTCCTTTGAGGACCGCGGCCAAGTCGGACCTCTTCTACTTCTTGACCGAGAAGCGGTCTTTCCGCCTGCCGACGCCGCCGCAGATGAACAATCACGGCAACTACATCATTTCGCTGGGCAACTTCTGCCGCTGGCTCGCCGAGCAGGCCGAGGCGATGGGCGTCGAGATCTACCCGGGCTTCGCCGCCGCCGAGGTCCTCTACGACGACGACGGGCGGATCGCCGGCGTCGCCACCGGCGACATGGGCATCGCCCGCGACGGCTCGAGGAAGGACGACCACCAGCCGGGGATGGAGCTGCGCGCCAAGGTGACGCTGTTCGGCGAGGGCTGCCGCGGCTCCTTGACCAAGCAGCTCATGGAGCGCCACGACCTCAGGAAGGACGCCCAACCGCAGAGCTACGCCATCGGCATCAAGGAACTCTGGGAGGTCGCGCCCGGGGCGCACGATGCGGGCAAGATCGTCCACACCGTCGGCTGGCCCTTGGACCGCAAGACCTATGGTGGCTCGTTCCTCTACCACCTGGAGGACAACCTCGTCTCGGTCGGCTTCGTCATCGGCCTCGACTACGAGAACCCCTATCTCTCGCCGTTCGACGAGTTCCAGCGCTTCAAGCACCACCCCTTGATCCGGCCGACCTTCGAGGGCGGCCGGCGGGTCTCCTACGGGGCCCGTGCGCTCAACGAGGGCGGCTTCCAGGCGGTCCCCGAGGTGGCCCTGCCCGGCGGGATGATCATGGGCTGCGCCGCCGGCTTCTTGAACGTGCCCAAGATCAAGGGCACCCACACCGCGATGAAGTCGGCGATCGTTGCCGCCGAACGGGCGTTCGCCGCCGTCACCGCCGACGATCCGACGCTCGTTTCGGGCTACCGCGACGCCCTCGAGGGGAGCTGGCTCTGGGACGAGCTCTACCGGGTCCGCAACATCCGACCGTCGTTCCGCTGGGGGCTCTGGGGCGGCATGGCCTATTCGGGCCTCGACACCTACGTCCTGCGCGGCCGCGCGCCCTGGACGCTCGCCAACCACGCGGACCACACCCGGCTCAAGAAGGCCAAGGACGCGACGCCGATCGCCTATCCCAAGCCCGACGGGGTCATCAGCTTCGACAAGCTCTCCTCGGTGTTCCTCTCCAACACCTACCACGAGGAGGACCAGCCGGTGCACCTGACGTTGAAGGACGAGCGCGTCGCCATCGAGGTCAACTACAACGAGTACGCTTCGCCGGAGACCCGCTACTGCCCGGCCGGCGTCTACGAGATCGTCGAGGAGGAGGGCCGCCCGCGACTGCAGATCAACGCGCAGAACTGCGTCCACTGCAAGACCTGCGACATCAAGGACCCCACCCAGAACATCGACTGGGTCGTCCCCGAAGGGTCCGGCGGCCCGAACTACCCGAACATGTGAAGCGGGCGGGGTGGAGGTGGGCGGTGATGGACGAGACCGGCCT
>CAYZSE010000050.1:0-20671 GCA_964481035.1 uncultured Geminicoccaceae bacterium
ACGCGCAAGCTGCGCCTGCCGGGCAAGCTCGCCGACTGCGCCCGGCAGAGCCGCGACGGCGCCGAGATCTTCCTCGTCGAGGGCGACAGCGCCGGCGGCTCGGCCAAGCAGGCGCGAAACCGCGATACCCAGGCGGTGCTGCCGCTGCGCGGCAAGATCCTCAACGCCGCCAGCGCCAGCGCCGACAAGCTCAAGGCCAACAAGGAGGTCCAGGACCTCGTCACCGCGCTCGGCTGCGGGGTCGGGCGCGGCTTCGATCTCGAGGGCCTGCGCTACGACAAGGTCATCATCATGACCGACGCCGACGTCGACGGCGCGCACATCGCGTCCCTATTGATGACCTTCTTCTTCCAGGAGATGAAGCCGCTGGTCGAGGCCGGCCACCTCTACCTCGCGCGCCCGCCGCTCTACCGGCTCTCCGCCGGCGGCGTCATCGCCTACGCCGGCGACGAGGCCGAGCGCGCCCGGCTCGAGGCGACGACCTTCAAGGGCAAGAAGGTCGAGGTCTCGCGCTTCAAGGGCCTGGGCGAGATGAACCCGGCGCAGCTCAAGGAGACGACGATGAGCCCGAAGAGCCGCACCCTCGACCGCGTCGACCTGCCCGACCAGCCGGACGCCTCGCGCCTGATCGGCGAGCTCATGGGCAAGAAGCCCGAGCTGCGCCTCGCCTTCATCCAGGCCAACGCCGATCTCGTGGAAGCGCTCGACGTCTGAGGAGGGCCCGCTCGCAACGGGCCGGCAGGTCGTCCTCGCGAGCGCCGTGATTGCCGCTCTGGTCGCCTGGATTAGCCCGAGCCGGGCCTGCGATCCCGAGATGTTTCGCCTCGCGGTCGATATCGGCCACACGGCGGCGGCGCCGGGCGCGACCTCGGCGCGCGGCCGCGGCGAGTACGCCTTCAACGTCGACGTGGCGCGCGCCGTCGTCGCGGGCTTGCGCGCGGCGGGCTTCGCCCGGACGGTGCTGCTGGAGGACCACGGCGCCATCGTCGCGCTCGCCGACCGGACCGACCTCGCGGCGCGCCTCGGCGCCGATCTCCTCTTGAGCGTCCACCACGATTCCGTGCAGGAGCGCTTCTTGGCGCAGGGCGTGCTCGAGGGCGAGCAGCGCACCTTCTCGCGGCATGCCGCGGGCCACTCGCTGTTCGTGGCCGGTTCCGGGCCCTGGGCTGCCGGGTCGCTGTCGTTCGCTCGGGCCCTCGGCGACGCGCTGCTCGCCCGCGGTCTCCGCCCGTCGCTGCACCACGCCGAGGACGTCGCCGGCGAGCGCCGGCAGTTGCTCGACGCGCGCCGCGGCATCTATCGCTGGGACGGTCTGTATGTGCTGCGCGCGAGCCACGGACCGGCCGTGCTCTTCGAGGTCGGCGTCATCAAGCACCCCGAGGAGGAGCTGCGCCTCGGCGATCCCGCCGCCCACGCGCAGGTCGCGGCCGCGGTGGTGGAGGCGGCACAGAGCTACTGCACCAACGGCTGAAGAGGAGGCGGCCGTGTCGCCATGCACCGACGGGGGCAAGTTGGCCAACAGGGCTCGTGCCGCGCCCGCCGATCTCGCGAGGCGCTCGCCTTCTACGGAACATTTTTCGCGATGACCCCCGATCCAATGTCGACCGCGTTCGGCCTGTTCGGGGGAGAAGACGGATGACACCGCTGAGATCGAGCGCTGCTCAGAGCCGACATTTCGCAAGGCCGGCCAACGCGCCCGGTGCTTGCTTCGATATCACTCGGCCGTCCATCTATTGCTCAGCCTCCGCTTCGCGATGATAGTAGTCAACCTCGGTCTCCGCTGGAACGAACTTGATCAAACGCTGAAGTCCTTCACCGGACAGATCGCGAAACGGCGCACCTTTGGCGATGATCCCCAGTTTGTTTGAGTCCGGGTAAACAAAAACATCGGTCGGATCGAGTGTCGAGAGAGCCAGGTAGCGGAGTTCCCCGGCGGACGTGTTGTCAATCTGGAACGGCACGCCTGTGCCAGCTTCAATGTTGATGACATCCATCGGTCTCAGCGGAAAGTCTTCGTCACCGAAATGCAGAATGCCGGTGCCCTCAAGAATGATGAACATCTCATCATTTTGGTAGTGATAGTGTCGAGGGAATGCCTTCGAATGCGCTGGTACAATCGTCAAATTAATCCCAATCCGCTTTGTTCCCAAGGCTTTTCCAATTAGTGCGAGCTGTGCTTCGAAATTGCCCTGCCGCTGTCGCGTGATGAGATAATCGGAATTGCTGGCGACCTCTTGGATATTCACGACCGGTTTCCGCATCCCTGGTCTCCTGAGTTAGCGCGCAAGTCATCCGCTCGCATGGTAGCCGCGCGATCACGGACTGTGGCGAGGCATTACCGACGGTCGCTTGCTCCGTCTACACAGCCGACGTTCGCCACGCCGCCTCGGATGACCGCTCCCCTACCTCGACCGACCTCGTGGCCGACGCTCCGGCGGGCAAGGTTCATATCCAGCGTCAGGCCAGCTCACGGGTCGCGCGCTCGGCGTCCGTGGGGCCTGCGTCGTCGTCAGACGAACAGCGCGTCGAAGCCGAAGAGGCCGTCGAGGGCGAACGCGAAGGTCTCGACGTCGCGCACCGCGAGGTCGGTGCCGTTGGCGACGTTCACGATCATGCCGCCGTCGCGGCCGGCGGGCGTGAACGCGTAGTCGGCCGAGCCACCTTCGAGCCGGAGCGTGTCGCGGCCATTGCCGCCAGCGACCTGGCCCGTGCCGTTCTGCAGGTCCAGCGTGTCGTTGCCGTTGCCGGCGAGGATGACGACCCCGTCGACCCCGAGCCCGCCGGACGCTCGGACCGTCAGCGCGTCGTCGCCATTGCCGAGGTCGACGGCCGTTGCCGCGATCCCGACGGCGCTGGCACTGTCCGCTGCCGCCGCGCTGAAGACCTCGACCGTGTCGCGGCCGTTGCCGGTCTCGATCGTCGCTCTGCGAATCGTCGCCGCGCTCGCCGTACCCCCGCTCGCGTCGGCAAAGAGGTCGGAGCCGAAGCGGCCGCCGTCTGGGCCGGCGAGATCGAGGGCGACGATGGCCTGCGAGAACTGGCCGGCGGCGGCCGCCGCGCCGGCGAGGATGATGTCGTCGCCGTTGCCGGCATCCACGCGAACGTCCGAGAGCGCCGTCGCCGCGGCGCGCTCGATCCCGGCCGCGACGACGAGCGCCGCGATCACGTCGTCGCCGTTGCCCGCGGCCAGGGTCGTCGCGTCGAGGCCGCGCGCCTCGACCGCGCCGGCCGCACCGCCGGCCAAGGCGTAGGCCCAGGCGGTCCCTTCGTCGGCGACGGTGTCGCCCACATCCGTCGAGAACCACGCATCGCCCGCACCCGCGGCCACCCCGAACGCCGCGATGTCGTCGCCGCTGCCCGTGGCGATTTCGCTGCTCCAGGCGCCGCGGGCGACCGCCGTGACGCCTGCACCGGCGGTGACGTCGGCCCGCACGAGGTCGTCGTTGGGCCCGCTGTCCAGACGCGTGCCGGCAAGCCCGGTGGCGAACGCCGAGCCGCCCGCCGACGCGGCCGCGGAAACGCTGACGAGGTCGTCGCCGGGGCCAGCGGCGAGCGCGAGGGCGGTGAGGCCGAGTACCTCGGCCGTCGATGTCGGATCGGTGACGTCGACATAGGTGTAGGCGCGGGGCGGCTCGTCCGCGGCGAGCGCGCCCGATGCGCTCGCCACGTCGTCGGCGGCGGCGGCAGCGAGGATCGTCACGTGGTCATCGCCGCTGCCGGTGCGGAACTCGGTCGCCTGGGCGCCGACGGCAAGCGCGCTCGAAGCACCGGCGGCGGTCACCACGACCGTCACCTCGTCATCGCCGCTGCCGGTATCGACGGCGCTCTCCTCGACGCCGCCGGCCACGGTAACGCCCCCGTCACCGCGGCTCGAGGCCTCTACGAGGGCAGCACTGCTCTCGGGATCCTCGCTGCTGCCAGCGGCGGCAGCGGCATCGCCCGCCGCTGCGGCGGCGGTTACGGCCAAGCGATCGGCGCCGCTGCCGGTCGCCAGATCCGCGGCGGCGAGGGCCGTCGCGGTGGCGACGTCGCGCCCCGTGTCGCGCGCCTCGCGAGTGACGCGATCGTCGCCGGACCCGCTGCGGATCGTGGCCCGCGCGTCGCCCCGGTCGCGCTCGACCGTGCCGACGATGCCACGAGTGACCGACCGCCCGATCGGCCCATGATCGTCGGCCAGCGCCGGGGCGCGCAGCGCGGGGCGCGGCGTCACAACGGCCCGGTCGTGGATCGAGCCGACCGTCGCACGGTCGCTCGCGCAGTCGAAGGTGAGATCGTCGACGTCCCGCTGGCTGCTCATGGCCATGTTCTCTCGCGCTCAGGTTTTGAGGCCCAAGCGTATATCTACTTTTGAGAGAAAAAGCGCTGGCTCCCTTTCGTCCTGCGGTTGGCAATCCGTAGGAGTGGTGCGGTTCACGCGTGCCGGACAACCACCGTCGCGGATGGTGAGAACACCGCGACATCGCTAAGGCTCGAAAGACGTTCCCATCGAGCGGAGAGCCCCACCCGCATGCTCGACCTGCAAGGCTACGGCCCGGCGCTCCTGGCCGGCACCTGGATCACCATCGCCGTCGGTCTCTTGTCGCTGGCGCTCGCCTGCGTTCTCGGCATGGCCACCGCGCTCGCCAAGCTGCAGGCCGGCCGCTTCGGGCGGACCGCCGCCGACGTCTACACGACCGTGATCCGCGGCGTGCCCGACCTCGTCTTGATGCTCATCATCTTCTACGGCGGCCAGCTTCTGGTGAACGACATCGCCGCCGCGGTCGGCTACGACGGCTACGTCGACGTCAATCCGTTCGTCGCCGGGGTGCTCACCATCGGCGTCATCTTCGGTGCCTACATGGGCGAGACCTTTCGCGGCGCGATCCTCGCCGTGCCGCGCGGTCAGATCGAGGCGGCGCAGGCCTTCGGCATGAGCGGCCCCATGGTCTTTCGCCGAATCATGTTCCCGCAAATGCTTCGCCATGCGCTGCCCGGCTTCGGCAACAACTGGCTCGTCCTGCTCAAGACCACGGCGCTGATCTCGATCATCGGCCTCGAGGACATGATGCGGAAGGCGTCGCTGGCGGCCGGCGCGACCCGCGAGCCGTTCACCTTCTACCTCGCGGCGGCGCTCATCTACCTAGCGCTCACGACGCTGTCGATCTGGGCGCTGCGCTGGGCCGAGCGCCGCGCCAATCTGGGCCACGCCTGATGTCGTGGCAGGTCGTCTGGAACAACCTCGACCTCTATCTCGGCGGCCTGTGGACGACGCTCTGGCTCGTCGGGCTGTCGCTGGCGATCGGGCTCGCCATGGCGCTGCCGCTGGCGGTGCTGCGCAGCTCGAGGCTCTGGGTGGTGCGCGCGCCGGTCGAGTTCTACACCTATGTCTTCAGGGGCACGCCGCTCTTGGTGCAGCTCTTCTTGATCTACTACGGCCTCGGCCAGTTCGAGACGGTCCGCGCGAGCGCGCTGTGGCCGCTGCTGCGCGAGGCCTGGTTCTGCGCGCTCCTCGCCTTCACGCTCAACACCGCGGCCTACACCACCGAGATCATCGCCGGCGCGATCAAGGCCACGCCCAAGGGCGAGATCGAGGCCGCGATCGCCTGCGGCATGTCCCGTGCCTTGCGGATGCGCCGCATCGTCCTGCCCTCGGCCTTTCGCCGGGCGCTGCCGGCCTACGGCAACGAGATCATCTTCATGCTGCACGGCTCGGCGGTGGCGAGCGTCATCACCATCGTCGACATCACCGGCGCCGCGCGCATCGTCAACTCGCGCTTTTACACGCCCTACGAGGCATTCCTCACGGCAGCCCTCTTCTATCTCTGCTTGACCTTCCTCATCGTCGGCCTGATGCGCGTCGTCGAGCACCGACTGCTCGCGCATCTGCGCAGCGAGCGCGCCTGACGCACGGCCCGCCGCGCCGCCACTCACCCGCGCCTGAAGCGCACAGGCGTCAAGGGAAGGCGCAAGTCTGGGCCGTGACCTCGACGAAGCCGCGCTCGTCCTGCGGGCGCACCTGAAACCGCCATTCCCGATCGCCGTCCACGAGACGATGGGTGAGCGGCAGGATACCCTCGGCGAGGCTCACCGCCCCGTCGAGCTTCAAGAAGCGGATCGACACCGGTTGCGCGAGGTCGAACCAGCCCTCCGGGCGGCCCTCCTCGTCGCGCGCCGATGAGCCCTGGCCCGTCACGGTGATCCGGTCGTCGCCGAAGGTGATGGTGCTGTCGCGGCTGACCGCCACGGGCGTCGTCAGCAAGAAGCGCTTGGTCTCGACGTCGTCGTCGCAGACGTCGCGCGCCTGGACCTCGGTGAGCACGAAGCGCAAGCGCTCGACGTCGACACCTTCCTCGAGCTTTCGATCCATCAAGCCGAGGAGAGCGAGGCGGTCGCCCGCCGGCACGTCGCTGCGGTAGCGCTCGGCGATGGCGTGGGCGCGCTCGCGCGCGGCCCGCTCCTGCTCACGCGCCGCGAGCACGCCGGCGCGTGCGTCCAGCATCTCGCGCTCGAGCTCGGCCGTCTGCGCCCTCAGCCGGTCGATCTCCGCGGCGTTCTGGGCGCGCCCGGTCTCATAGGCGACGAAGCCGACGCCGACGAGCGATCCGAGCAGGAGCAGGTAGCGAAGCGCCCGCATCCGCGCCTGACGCTGATGTTGCTTGCGGGTGAAGCCGAGGGTCGAGTAGCTGCGCATGCGGCTTCGCTAGGTCTTACCGTTGGCCCCATCGCCCGTGAGAACGGTGCGCAGGTCCGGGTTCATGCGTTCTTGATAGAGCTTGAAGATCGCGCCGGCCGTCTCCTCCACCGAGCGCCGCGTGACGTCGATGACCGGCCAGCCGTGCTGCGTGAAGAGCCGTCGCGCCGAGCGCAGCTCCTCGCGCACCCGATCGAGCTCGGCGTAGTCGCCGCCGTAGCGGCCGCCGATCTGCGGTTCGACGCCGAGCATGCGTTGCCGGTTGCGGCGGATCTCGACCAAGCGATCGGCTTGCAGGGTCAGCCCGACGACCAGATTGGCCTTCAGTTTCGAGAAGTCGACCAGCGTTGGACGCTCCGGCACCAGCGGGATGTTCGCCGCCTTGATGCCGCGATTGGCGAGATACATGCAGGTCGGCGTCTTGCTCGTCCGCGAAACACCGAGAACGATGACGTCGGCCTCGTAGATATGGTCCGGCTGCTGGCCGTCGTCGTGCCGCATGACGAAGTTCATCGCATCGATGCGCTGGAAGTAACCCTCGTCGAGGACGTACTGTCGTCCGGCACGGGCCTTCGCCTGCACGCCGACGACGTGGCTGACGGTATCGATGAGGCTGTCGAGCACGGGCACGCAGGGCACCCCCCGCTGAGCGCAGTGGGTGATGAGGATTTCGCGCAGCCCCGGCTCGACCAGGGTGAAGACGACGATGCCGGGCAGGGCGTCGATGAAGTTGAAGACGCGCTGCAGCTGCGGCTCGGTCCGGATGAAGAACCACACGTGCTCCACCGGCGTGACGCTGTCGAACTGCGACAGCGCGGCACGGGTCACCGTGGTCACCGTCTCGCCGGTGGAATCGGAGATCAGATGGAGGTGTAGGCGCATGGACAAGAGAGGGGACCACCTCGCCGGCAACAGGGATAACCCGAACCCCACGGCGACGCCGACCGCCGGTTGGGGATGGACTGCGCTTTTCGCACAGTGCACTTAGCCTGTGTATGCTCGATCCACGGCGCATGCACGAATCGGGTTGTCCGCCGAAGGTCGCGGGTGCCATCCACCGGATCCCCGCTTTACGCCCGGTTCCCGCAGCGGCCGGAGGCGCCGTCGTTCGCCAGCCGTCCGCCTCGCCATCCCCAGGAGCGCGCCGTTGTCCCGGGCGCCGCGTACAGTGGGAGCGTATTGTGGAAACCGGCTTATCCCCGCAACCGGATGTGCCATCTAAGACCTCAATCTCTCTCCCTTTGAGTTCTAAAAGATAGAGAGGAGCCGCGGGCCTGGTGGAAAGCCGAAGGAGGACGACCATGAAGCCGCTGTTGCGGGTGCTCGCCGGCGAGGCCCTCGATCCGCCGCCGATCTGGATCATGCGTCAGGCCGGACGGTATCTGCCGGAATATCGCGAGACCCGGGCAATCGCCGGCTCGTTCCTCGATCTCTGCTACTCGCCCGCGCTCGCTTGCGAGGTGACGCTGCAGCCGATCCGTCGCTTCGCCTTCGATGCGGCGATCCTGTTCTCGGACATCCTGGTCATTCCCGATGCGCTCGGCCGGCCCTTGCGCTTCGTCGAGAACGAAGGCCCAAGACTGGAGCCGCTCGCCGGTGCCGCCGACCTCGACGCCATGGCGCGCGTCTCCATCCACGATCGTCTCGAACCCGTCTACGAGGCGCTGCGGCGGATCAAGGCGGCGCTGCCCGACGAGGTCGCGCTCATCGGCTTCGCCGGCGCGCCCTGGACGCTAGCCTGCTACATCGTCGACGGGCAGGGTTCGAAGGAGTTCCTGGCGACGCGGCTGATGGCGGCCCGTGAGCCTCAGACGTTCGAGCGCCTCATCGCCATCCTCGAGACGGCGATCGTCGAGTATCTCGATCGCCAGATCCAAGCCGGTGCCGAGGTGGTCAAGTTGTTCGACAGCTGGGCCGGGGTGCTGCCGGCCGACGGTTTCGAGCGCTGGTGCCGAGCGCCGGCGGCACGGATCACTGCGGCCATCAAGGCGCGCCATCCGCAGGTGCCCGTGATCGCGTTTCCTCGTGGCGCCGGCCTCAACCTGCAGCGCTACGCCGAGACCGTGGGCGCGGACGGGCTCGCCCTCGACACGACGGTGCCGACGGGGTGGGCGCGGGACACGCTGCCGAGAAGCCCGGCGCTGCAGGGCAACCTCGATCCGGCGCTGGTGGTCGCCGGCGGCGACGGCCTGGACGCGGCGGTCGACCGCATTCGCAGCGACCTCCGAGGCCGCCCGCACATCTTCAATCTCGGTCACGGGATCGTGCCGCAGACGGATCCGGCCCATGTGACCCGGCTGCTCGATCGCCTGCGAGGATCGCGCTGATGACCGATCTCTGGGCGTGGGCCAAGACCCTGCACTTCGTGGCGCTGGCCGTCTGGTTCGCGGGATTGTGGTACCTGCCGCGCCTCTACGCCGAGCACACCACGCTGGCCGTCGGCTCCGAGGCGTCGGAGATGTTGAAGGTCATGGAGCGGCGGCTTCTCAAGGTTTTCACGACGCCCGCGATGGTCCTGTCCTTCGCCGCCGGGATCCTGCTCATTCAGACCGGCGTCGGTTGGACGGCGGGCGGCTGGTTGCACACCAAGCTGCTCCTGCTCGCCGCTCTCGGAGGTTTCCACGGGCTGATGGCGGCGGATCGCAAAAAGTTCGCCCGCGACGAGCGGCCGCGTTCGCGGACCGCCTATCGGGCCCTCGCCGAGATCCCGACGGTGCTCGTCATCGCCATCGTCATCCTCGCGGTGTTTCGGCCGTTTTGATCGTCCAACGGGTTTGACAGGGCGTGGCCTTTTCCGTAGATGCAATGAAATCCACCCACATTCGAGAAGTCCTTCCCCTGGCTACCCAACCGACGACGCGCAGGCGCCGCTCTCGGTCGCGTTCGGATCGTTCTGCTTCTGGCAGCGGCCCGGACGACGTCTTCGACATCGAGAACGAGTTGGACGACGAGGACGAAGTTCCGCCGCCGGCCGACATGCCGGGGTCGATGAACCTCGCCGAGCTCAAGCGTCGACCGCCGGAAGAGTTGCTCCGCTACGCCGATGAGATCGGCATCGAGAGCGCGAGCACCCTCAAGAAATCCGACCTCGTCTTCGCCATCCTCAAGCAGCTCGCACAAACGGGCGTGCCCATCCAGGGTGACGGGGTGCTCGAGATTCTGCAGGATGGCTTCGGCTTTTTGCGGACCCCCGATGTCAACTACGTCGCTGGCCCCGACGACATCTACGTGTCGCCGAGCCAGATCCGGCGCTTCGGCCTCAGGACCGGCGATGTCGTCGCCGGGCAGGTGCGCGCGCCCAAGGAGGGCGAGCGCTACTTCGCGTTGCTGAAGGTCGACAGCATCAACTTCGACGCGCCGGAAGCCGCCCGGCACCGGGTCCACTTCGAGAATCTCACGCCCTACTTCCCGACCGACAAGCTCAGCCTGGAGGTCGAGGGGCAGAAGGACTTCGCGACCCGGGTCATCGAGATCGTCGCACCCCTCGGCAAGGGGCAGCGTGCGCTCATCGTCGCGCAGCCGCGGACCGGCAAGACGGTGCTGATGCAGCACGTCGCTCATGCCATCACGAGCAACCATCCCGACATCCATCTCATCGTGCTGCTCATCGACGAGCGGCCCGAGGAGGTGACCGACATGCAGCGGACGGTCAACGGCGAGATCGTCTCGTCCACGTTCGACGAGCCGGCGGCGCGCCACGTCCAGGTTGCCGAGATGGTCATCGAGAAGGCCAAGCGCCTCGTCGAGCATGGCAAGGACGTCGTCATCCTGCTCGATTCGATCACCCGGCTCGCCCGCGCTTACAACACCGTTGTGCCGAGCTCGGGCAAGGTGCTCACGGGCGGCGTCGACGCCAACGCGCTGCAGCGGCCCAAGCGTTTCTTCGGCGCCGCTCGCAACATCGAGCACGGCGGCTCGCTGACGATCATCGCGACCGCGCTGATCGACACCGGCTCACGCATGGACGAGGTCATTTTCGAGGAGTTCAAGGGCACCGGCAACGCCGAGATCGTCCTCGACCGCCGCCTCGCCGACAAGCGCACCTATCCGGCGATCGACATCAACAAGTCGGGCACGCGCCGCGAGGAGCTGCTGGTCGACCGGGCGACCCTGTCGCGGATGTGGGTGCTGCGCCGCATCCTCAACCCGATGGGCGTTGCCGACGCCATGGAGTTTCTGCTCGACAAGATGAAGCACTCGAAGAACAACAACGACTTCTGGGAGTCGATGAACAGCTGAGGTCGCGATGGCGGCACCAGCACACGGCGACACGCCGGTCGATGCGCTGCGTAGGGTGTTGGTCGGCAAGAGCGGGCGGATGCGGCGCAAGCTGCAGCGGCGTTTCGGCGAGCGGGCGGCCCGGCCGCGCCCAATCCCCATGGCCATCGTGCTCGGACGCGACTTCGCCGGTTATTGGCGAGCGCACCGAGCGGGCCGCCAGGGACCGCGGTGGGCGCGAACCCCGTATCGGCAGTGATCTCGTGTCGCCTGATCTTGGGGCTGATGGTCGTCTCACGGGCTATGCTGGCGGGCTTGCGCGCAAGCGCCGGAGGCTCGCCACGCAGGCCCCACACAAAAGCAGTGCGTTTCCCCGACCGGGCCGGTATGGAAGCCCGCGATGGGCACCTTCAACGGGAGAGACACGTGTTGACACGTCGGATTGCGGCATTGGCCGCGATGTTTGCATTGGCCACTTGGGTCGTTTCGCCGTGGAGCGCGCGGGCGGCGGATGCTGTCGTCATCGACGCTCGCGTGGACGCGGCGCTGGTCGAACTCAAGGAGACGGTGCCAGGCGCGACCACGTTGCTGGAGCGCGCCAAAGGCGTGCTCGTCATGCCCAACATCACCAAGGCCGGATTTATCGTCGGCGGTGAGTATGGCGAAGGTGCGTTGCTGGTGAACGGTGTTACCGAGGGATACTACTCCCTGGCCGGCGGTTCGTTCGGTTTTCTGGCTGGCGTGCAGACGGTCAGCCAAGCCCTTCTCTTCATGACCGACGACGCGCTGAACAAGTTTCGCAACGCCAGCGGCTGGGAGGCTGGTGTCGATGCCGATGTCACGCTGGTCAAGACAGGGGCCAACGTCAGCGCTAATACGACGAAGACAAGCGAGCCGGTAATTGCCTTTGTTTTCGGCCAGAATGGCTTAATGGCAGGTGCGAGCCTCCAAGGTGCCAAGTACTCGAAGATCGAGCGCTAGGATCGGGCGTTCGTGAGGTTGCCGGATCGGATATGGCGCGCGATCTACAAGCTCGGCTTTCCGGTCCGGCAATGGTTGCGTCGCCGCCTTGGCCTCGAGCGCGGAGGCGCCTGCGTCGCCATCCGCAGCACTAACGATGTCCTCGTCATCCGCCATTCCTATCGTCCGGGCCTCGACTTTCCCGGCGGCGGGCTCGTTCGAGGCGAGCGACTGGCTCGCACGGCCGTCCGTGAGCTCGAAGAGGAGACCGGCTTGGTGGTCGAGGAGAGCGCAATCCGCGATCTCGGGATCGTGCGACGCGGCTTCCGCGGGGCTCAGGATCGCCAGCGGCTGTTCGAGCTCCGGGTGTCCACCCTGCCCGACGCCATCGTCGATCGCCGCGAGGTGGTGTGGGCCGGCTCTCTGCGCGCAGCGGGCGCACGGTGGCATGATCTGCAGATGCCGGTGCGCTGGTATCTTCGCCGGCACGCGCCCGAACTGCTACCGCCAGCGCGTTGATCTCCGCGATCGCGGTCTTCTCTTGCGCAGTACGCCCGAGCCGGGCGTGCCGTCCACGCTCGGCTCGCGCTTCGGCTGCGGGGCGGGCCTGAGCGCCTTCGGTGGCCGGTTCAGCGCCACGAACCCTGGGGACCGTCGCGGTCGCAACAGGGGTCGCGGCGTCGGGCTCCGGCGCGCCGACCCCCGAGCCTGCGTCGCCAACTCGGTCCTCTTCACCGGCTTTGCCTTCGCCGTGACGGTGGCGGCGGAAACGTCGGCGAAGGTCGCCGTCATCGACGCGACCCGGGATCCGACGCCGCGTGGATGATGCGCGGCGCGGCGCTCGTCGCGGTGCTCGCGTCGCCGCGCCATGTCGAGCGCCGCCGTGAGGGGCCGGTCAGTGAGCGTCGACGCCCTCGATGTTCTGCTGGCTCAAGAACGCGAAGGCGAGATCACGCGTCGGCGCCACGGCGAGCGGCTGACCTTGCTGATCGTAGATCGCGTAAGCGCGCTGGCCCTCGTGGACGACGGGCCGGACATAGGCCGCCGCCGTCGGGAAGACGTGCGGGGTGGCGGTCTCGACACGAGGCGTCTGGTCGGTCTGCATAGCCAACTCCTTAGCCGGCCGGCCCGGTCGGCACCGGCGGCATGGTGAAAATGACCGGGCTCTCGAAAGCAGCCCGGGCTGTCACTACTCGCTCTTAAGTGGTAGACGCGGGACGCGTTCGCAAGGTCACGCTCCGGAGGTAGCCCTGCCCGTGTCGTCTTTGCAGAACCCCGATTGGCAGATCGTCCTCGCCTCGGCGAGCGAAGCGCGGGCCCGACTGCTGCGCGCGGCGGGTGTGGACGTGGTGCTGCGGCCGGCGCCGGTGGACGAGGCGCTCGTTCGCGAAGGCCTGCGGGCCGACGGCGTCGGCGGCGCCGAAGCGGCGGTGGCGCTGGCGATGCTCAAGGCCCAGCGGGTCGCCGCCGACGCGGCGCGCGACGAGCTCGTCGTCGCTGGCGACCAGGTGCTGGAGACGGCCGACGGGCAATGGCCGCACAAGCCCCCCGACGAGGCCGCCCTCGAGGCCCAGCTCCGTCGCCTCACCGGCGCCCGCCACACGCTGCACACCGCCGCCGTCCTCTATCGCGGCGGCGCCCGCGTCTGGCACCACGTGGCGAGCCCGAAGATCACCTTGAGGTCGGTGAGCGAGGCGTTCATCCAACGCTACCTGGCCGCCGCCGGGCCCGACCTCGTCGGTTGCGTCGGTGGCTACCGCATCGAAGGGCTCGGCGCCCATCTCATCGCCCGCATCGACGGCGACCTCTTCGCCGTCCAGGGTCTGCCGCTGTTGCCGTTGCTTGCGGCCCTGCGCGAGCAGGGCGCCCTCGCGGCCGACTGAGCGCCCGTCATGCGCGTCCTCGGCCTCACCGGCTCGATCGCGATGGGCAAGTCGACCACGGCGCGGATGTTTCGGAGCTTCGGCGTGCCGGTGTTCGACGCCGATCTCGCGGTGCACGACCTCATGGCGCCCGGCGGTGCGGCGGTGGCCGCCGTGCTCCAAGCCTTTCCCGGCGTCGGCAGCGATGCGGGCGGCATCGATCGCCGTCGTCTCGGTGCCGCCGTGTTCGGCGACGAGGTCGCGCTGGCGCATCTCGAGTCCATCCTGCACCCGCAGGTCCGGGCTGCCGAGCGCCGCTTTCTCGCCGCGTGCCGGCGCAACGGCGACCCCCTCGCCCTTCTCGACATCCCGTTGCTGTTCGAGGGCGGCGCCGAGCGCCGGTGCGACGCCACGGTCGTCGTCAGCGCGCCCGCCTGGGTCCAGGCGCGCCGGGCCCTGGCGCGGCCCGGCATGACCCGTGAGCGCCTCGCCGCCGTCCTCGCTCGCCAGATGCCCGACCGCGAGAAGCGTCGGCGCGCCGATTTCGTCATCCGCACGGGGCTAGGTCGCGCACTCGCCCTTGTCGATGTTCGCGGCGTCGTGGCAACGCTCAGAACGTCGACCTGCGGGGGATGCCCATGATTCGCGAGATCGTCCTCGACACCGAGACCACGGGCCTCGACCCGGCCGCCGGCGACCGCGTCGTCGAGATCGGCTGCGCCGAGCTCGTCAACCACATCGCCACGGGCAACACCTACCATCAATACATCAACCCCGACCGGGCGATGTCGGCGGCGGCGTTCGCGGTCCACGGGCTGGGCGACGACTTCCTGGGCCAGCAGCCCGTGTTCGCCGACATCGTCGACGCCTTCCTCGAGTTCATCGGCGATGCGCGTCTGGTCATCCACAACGCCGCCTTCGACATCCGCTTTCTCGACGCCGAGCTCGCCCGCGCCGGCAGGCCGCCTCTCGGCCTCGCCCGCGCCCTCGACACGCTCGACGTCGCCCGCCGGCGCTTTCCGGGTGCGCCCGCGAGCCTCGACGCGCTGTGCAGGCGTTTCGAGATCGACGCCGGAGCACGCGTCAAGCACGGTGCGCTGCTCGACTGCGAGCTCTTGGCCGAGGTCTACGTGCATCTCATCGGCGGCCGGCAGCAGGGCTTCGCCTTTGCCGACGCGCGTCGCCGCGCCGCCACGGCGATGCGCGAGCCGCGCCCGATCCGACCGCCGCGACCGCACGCGCCGACGCCCGAGGAGCTGGAGGCGCATCGGGCGTTCGTCGCGATGCTCCCGGATCCGCTCTGGGATGGGGTCGAGTGAAGGTGGGCGACTTCGGTCCCGTTTCCCGGATGCAGGCGCTCGGCTACCTACGCCGGCACGTGGCGGCGTGCGGCCGCCGCCAAGCATGTTCGCGAAACGCAGTGCGGAGGCAGCCATGGCGAAGATCAGCGTGAAGAAGCCCGTCGTCGAGCTCGACGGCGACGAGATGACGCGGATCATCTGGGCTTTCATCAAGGAGAAGCTGATCCTGCCCTATCTCGACGTCGAGCTGCTCTACTACGACTTGTCGATCCAGCACCGCGACGCGACGAACGATCGGGTGACCGTCGACGCTGCCAACGCGATCAAGGAGCACAACGTCGGCGTCAAGTGCGCGACGATCACGCCGGACGAGCAGCGGGTCGAGGAGTTCGGCCTCAAGCAGATGTGGCGCTCGCCCAACGGCACGATCCGCAACATCCTGGGCGGCACCGTCTTCCGCGAGCCGATCCTCTGCCGCAACGTGCCGCGGCTCGTGCCGGGCTGGACGGAGCCGATGGTCATCGGCCGCCACGCCTTCGGGGATCAGTACCGCGCCACCGACTTCGTCGTCCCCGGGGCCGGCACGCTGACGATGACGTTCACCCCCGCCGACGGCTCCCAGCCGATGGAATTCGAGGTGTTCGACTTCCCGGCCAGCGGCGTCGCCATGGGCATGTACAACCTCGACGAGAGCATCCGCGACTTCGCCCGCGCCAGCTTCAACTACGGTCTCAACCGCAATTATCCCGTCTACCTGTCGACAAAGAACACGATCCTCAAGAAATACGACGGGCGCTTCAAAGACCTGTTCCAAGAGGTGTTCGACGCGGAATTCGCCGATAAGTTCAAGGCCGGAGGATTGACCTACGAGCATCGCCTCATCGACGACATGGTCGCCTGCGCGATGAAGTGGTCGGGCGGGTTCGTCTGGGCGTGCAAGAACTACGACGGCGACGTGCAGTCCGATACCGTGGCGCAGGGCTTCGGCTCGCTCGGCCTGATGACCTCGGTGCTGATGACCCCCGACGGCAAGACCGTGGAGGCCGAGGCGGCGCACGGCACGGTGACGCGCCACTACCGCCAGCACCAGCAGGGCAAGGAGACCTCGACCAACCCGATCGCGTCGATCTTCGCCTGGAGCCGCGGCTTGGAGTACCGGGCGAAGATCGACGGCACGCCCGAGGTCGAGACCTTCGCCGAGACGCTCGAGCGCGTCTGCGTCGACACCGTCGAGAGCGGCAAGATGACCAAGGATCTGGCCGTCCTCATCGGTCCTGATCAACCCTGGATGACCACGAACCAGTTCCTCGATGCCGTCGACAAGGCGTTGAAAACCGAGCTCGGCGCCTGACCGCCGCTCGCAACGCCGGCGAAAAGCCCGCGGCATGCCGCGGGTTTTTTTGATGTGTTTAGCGCGATCTAAGTAATTCTTGCTCAATTTGGTTAGTATTTAAAATGCGCGGGAAAGTTTGGGTAGATTTTGAGTGGATTGAAAAACACATACTTAGAGACTACTCACGCTATCAGTTGATTTCGCCTTCAGGTTGTTCTACGTAAGACTCCGTTAGCCTGATGGTGCCTCCCTCGATCATTGGGCCTCGCGGGCTCAGCCCCGCGAGGTCACCTTTCCCGAGGTGCCACATGCGAAGCCAAGAGGAGCCGACATGTACGATCTGCACCTTCTGGACGAAGCCCCGTTCGTCGACCTCCCGGCGGAGCTCGAGGCGCGCGAGCCCGAGGAGCACCTGTTCTCGGCGGCGTTGCTGACGGTGACCGCCTTCCGCATGAAAGACATGGAGGGCCTGCTCTACGCGTTGCGCGCCCTCGCCGATGCCGTCGAGGGCGTCGAGCGAGCCCGGGAGGTCGCCTGAGCCTCGCTTGACGGCCTCGTGAACGGGCCCCACATGCGGCGTTGATCCGCTGCTCCCGGAGCCTGCTCGTGAGATCCGATTGGACGGCCTCCGCCTCGCCGCAGGCGCTGCACGGCACCACCATCGTCACCGTTCGCAAGGGCAACCGCGTCGTCGTCGCCGGCGACGGCCAGGTCAGCTTCGGCCAGACGGTGATCAAGTCCGGCGCGCGCAAGGTGCGCCGGCTGCGCCCCGACATCCTCTGCGGCTTCGCCGGCTCGACCGCCGACGCCTTCACCCTTCTCGAGCGCCTCGAGGGCAAGCTCGAGCGTCATCCGGGCCAGCTCAAGCGGGCCTGCGTCGAGCTCGCCAAGGACTGGCGGACCGACCGCTTTCTGCGCCGGCTCGAGGCCATGATGATCGTCTGCGACAAGGACGAGACGCTGCTCTTGACCGGTGTCGGCGATGTGCTCGAGCCCGAGGACGGCTGCGCCGGGATCGGCTCGGGCGGCGCCTACGCCCTCGCCGCGGCGCGCGCCCTTCTCGACGTCGACGGCATCGACGCCGAGGCGATCGCCAGGAAGGCGATGGCGACCGCCGCCGACATCTGCATCTACACCAACGCCAACGTCGTCGTCGAAACCCTGGAGACGGAATGAGCGCGCTCACCCCACGCGAGATCGTCTCCGAGCTCGATCGCTTCATCATCGGCCAGAACGAGGCCAAGCGGGCGGTCGCCATCGCGCTCCGCAACCGCTGGCGCCGCCAGAAGCTCGACGATCGGCTCAAGGAGGAGGTGCAGCCCAAGAACATCTTGATGATCGGCCCGACCGGCTGCGGCAAGACCGAGATCTCGCGCCGCCTCGCCCGCCTCGCCCAGGCGCCGTTCCTCAAGGTCGAGGCCACCAAGTTCACCGAGGTCGGCTATGTCGGCCGCGACGTCGAGAGCATCGTCCGCGATCTCGTCGAGGTGGCGCTGACCATGACGCGCGAGCGGATGCGCAAGGAGGTTCGCACCCAAGCGGAGCTCAACGCCGAGGAGCGCGTCATCACCGCGCTCGTCGGCGAGAACGCCGGCCGCGAGACGCGCGAGAAGTTTCGCCGCATGCTGCGCGCGGGCGACCTCGCCGAGAAGGAGATCGACCTCGACCTGCAGGCCGGCAACGAGGGTCTGCCGGCCTTCGAGATCCCGGGCATGCCCGGGGCGCAGATGGGCATGGTCAATCTCGGCGACATCTTCGGCAAGGCGCTCGGCGGGCGCACGAAGCGCAAGAGGATGACCGTCGCCGACAGCTACGAGGTCCTCATCGCCGAGGAGAGCGACAAGCTGCTCGACCAGGAGACGGTGACCCGCGAGGGCCTGAAGTCGGCCGAGACCGGCGGCATCGTCTTCGTCGACGAGATCGACAAGATCACGGCGCGGGAGGGTCGCGCCGGCGACGTCAGCCGCGAGGGCGTGCAACGCGACCTCTTGCCGCTCATCGAGGGCACCCCGGTCTCGACCAAGCACGGCGTGGTCAAGACCGACCACATCCTGTTCATCGCCTCGGGCGCGTTCCACCTCGCCAAGCCCGCGGATCTGCTGCCCGAGCTCCAGGGCCGGCTGCCGATCCGCGTCGAGCTGCAGGGCCTCGGCGAGGCCGACCTCAAGCGCATTCTGGTCGAGCCCGAGGCGAGCCTTGTCGAGCAGTACAAGGCGCTCATGGCGACCGAGGGCGTGACCCTCGACATCACCGCGGACGGCGTCGACGAGCTCGCGCGCCTCGCCCACGCCATGAACAGCCAGGTCGAGAACATCGGCGCGCGGCGGTTGATGACCGTGCTCGAGCGGGTGGTCGACGAGATCAGCTTCACGGCGTCCGACCGCGACGGTGAGACCGTCACGATCGACGCGGCCTATGTCTGCGACAAGGTGGGCGGGCTCGTCGACGGCGGTGACCTCTCCAAGTTCATCCTCTAAGCGCCGGAAGGGCTCGTTGCCGATCCCGGTCCAGCGCGCGGAGCAGATCGCGGCGTTGACCGCGTTGGCACTCCTCGGCGGCGCCGCCTTCGCCGTGCTCCGTCCGTTCATCGCGGCCATTCTCTGGGCCTTCGTCATCACGCTCGCCGCCTGGCCGTTCTTCGACCGCCTCCTCGCCGCGCTCGGCGGGCGCCGCACGGCCGCCGCCGGGCTCATGCTCGTCATCCTCACCGCGGTCCTCGTCGTGCCTTTGGGGCTCGCCGGCTTCGGCCTGTCGCGCAGCGTCCCCGCCGCCGTCGAATGGGCGCGCGGGCTCATGGCCGACCCGCCCCCGCCGCCCGGCTGGCTGCTCGAGACGCCCGTCCTCGACGACACGGTGGGTCTCGCCTGGCAGCAGATCACCGCCAAGGATTTCGACCTCCGCGCTCGTCTCGAGCCCTATGCCGGGCGGATCTCCAGCTTTCTTCTCGATGTCGCGACGGCGATCGGCGGTGGCCTGTTCCAGCTCGGTATCAGCCTCCTGATCGCCTTTTTCCTCTTCCGCGACGGCGACTTCATCGCCGAGCAGGTCCGCGCCCTGGTTGAGCGGGTCGCCGGCTCGCGCGCCGAGCGGCTCTTGCGCGAGGCGCACGGGACCATGACGGGCGTGCTCTACGGCATCATCGGCACCGCCCTTCTCCAGGGCCTGCTTACCGCCCTGGGGTTGTGGCTCGCCGGCATGCCGGCGCCGTTCCTTCTGGGCATACTCGCCGCCGTGGCCTCGCCGATCCCCTGGGGGGTCGGCCTCGTCATCTGGCCCTGCGCCATCTGGCTCGCGAGCGAGGCCCACTACGCCGCCGCCATCTTCGTCTTCGTCTGGGGCGTGGCACCTGTGGGCATCGTCGATAACGTCGTCCGCCCGCTCTTCGTCGCCCGCTCCAGCCGCCTGCCCTTCGTCCTCGTCCTCATGGGGCTCATCGGCGGCGCGCTGTTCGCGGGCGTGGTCGGCCTCTTCCTTGGCCCTGTCGTCCTCGCCGTCGGCTACGCGCTGGTTCGCGAATGGGCGACCGAACGCCGCGAGCGCATGGATCACGCGGCAGATTGAGCCCCCTCACCGGCTGCGGCATGCTCGAGCGACGGCGATGGATCCGGGAGGCGGCGACGATGCGGGTGAGTTGCAAGCGCGAGCAGAGCCTGTTTGATCACGACGAGTTCGCGCTCGTCCGCCAGAGCCACCATCCCGCGATTTACGCCCTCTCCCGCGACGACCTCGCGGGCCTGCGTGACGATTTGCGCCGGCTGCGCGACAAGGAGAAGACGCTCGCCCGGCACAAGCAGCGCGAGGCCCGCGGCAAGGCCACCCCGCGCGGCGGCAGCTTTCCCGGCACCGCGTCCCTGCCCCAGGAGCGCAAGAGCGCGCTCACCGCCGCGGTCCGCCGGGTGGGCAAGGAGCTCGAGCGCCAGGCGGTGGTCGAGACGCGCACGCGCCACGCCGAGGCCGCGCGCCGTGCCCTCGCGCTGCGGCGTGCCACCGCCTTCGCCCACCACCCGGCGAGCGAGCCGGGCGCCATGCCCGACGTCGCCTCGATCCCCAGCCGGCGCCGCCGCGCGATCGTCCAGGGCGGGCGCGGCGGCCGCGTCTCCCAGCACGACAAGATGCGCCAAGCCGTCCGCGACGCCCGGGGCTGAGACCGCGCGCGCTCGAGCGTCTGGGCCAAGGCCAGCAGATCGGTGCCAGTCGAACCGCGTCGTGCGCGGACGGCCGCTCCGCATCGTCGCCGCGCCCGCCGTGGGGTCAGCGTGCCTCGAGCCAGGTGCGGATGCGCGCGACGGCCTCCTCGATGCGATCGAGCGCGGCGGCGTAGGAGAAG
>CAYZSE010000051.1:0-20548 GCA_964481035.1 uncultured Geminicoccaceae bacterium
GCATCTCGCCGTCTTTCGAGGAAATGCGGGATGCGCTCAACTTGAAATCGAAATCCGGAATCCATCGCTTGATCTCGGGCCTCGAAGAGCGCGGCTACATTCGCCGCCTCGCCCATCGGGCCCGGGCGCTCGAGATGCTCCGCCCGCCGCCGAGCGCGACCGAGATCGACATGGCTGCGGACGAGGCCGGCAACGTCATCCGCGGTCACTTCGGTCGCGCCGCACCGAACGAGCGCGCCGGGACGCGTGACCTGCCGTTCTACGGACGCATCGCCGCCGGTACGCCGATCGAGGCGATCTCCGATCCGCAAGGCAGCCACGAGCTTCCCGATATCCTGATCGGTGCCGGCGACCACTACACGCTCGAGGTGACCGGCGATTCCATGGTCGACGCGGGCATCCACGACGGCGACATCGTCGTCATTCGCCGCTGCGACACGGCCACCGACAGCGCCATCGTGGTCGCCCTCATCGACGACCGTGAGGCGACCTTGAAGCGTCTGCGCCGGCAGGGCGAGTTCGTCGCCCTCGAAGCGGCCAATCCGACCTACGAGACACGCACGCTGCCGGCCGAGCGGGTGCGCGTCCAAGGTCGGCTCGTGGGTCTCGTCCGCCGCTATTGAAGGCGGTCGCCGACGACGCGATCAGCCGCCACCGGGCCTCGCCGCCAGCAACGCGCCCGGCCGATCGGTGATCACGGTGCGCACCCCCGAGCGCCAGAGCTGCACCGCGGTCGGCGCGTCGTTGACCGTGTAGGCGACCGGCCAGAGGGCCTGGCGAACGATCCGCTCGAGGCTCGCCCTGTCGAAAGCGCGACGATCGGCGTGCAGGGCCACCGCGCGAACCTCGCGGGCAAAGGCGAGATCGTCGGCGGCGATGGTGCGGCCCACGAGCAGGCCGAGAGGCGCGTCACAGGCTCGTTCGCGCGCCGCGGTCAGAGCCGGCCGCGCGAAGCTCGAGAGGACGAACGGTCCGGGCCAGGACAGCAGGATCGCGGCCGCGGCGGCGCCGGCCGAACGCGCCTCGTCGTCACCCTCGGCCTTGACCTCCACGTTGAGCCCGAGGCCCAGATCGCCGGCCGCCGCCAGCGCGTCCGCCAGCATCGGCACGAGCTCGCCGGCGAAGGTCGAGGCAAACCAGCCGCCGGCATCGAGCCGCGCCACGTCGCGCGCGGCGAAGTGACGAACCGCGCCGTGGCCGTTGGTGGTGCGTTCCAGGCGAGCGTCGTGCATGACGACCAGACCGCCGCAGCCGGCCAGCCGCGCGTCGATCTCGGCCCACTCGGCACCGGCCGCGACGGCGGCTCTGAGCGCGGCGACCGTGTTCTCGGGAGCGGTCGCGGAGGCGCCGCGATGGGCGACCACCGCGGGCATGAGCGAAGCCGTCACGAAGCCGCCTGCGGCAAGACCGACGCGCTGCCGTCGAGCGCCGCGACGACCTCGTCGGCGAGCGCGAGGCTCGAGGTCAGGCCGGGGCTCTCGATACCGAACAGGTTGACGAGGCCGGCGACGCCATGGCTCGCCGGGCCCTGCACCACGAAGTCCGCCGCCGGCGTGCCCGCCGGCCCCAGCTTCGGACGAATGCCGGCGTAGCCCGGTTGCAGCGCACCGTCCGGTAGGCCCGGCCAGTAGTTGCGCACCGCGGCGTAGAAGACGTCGGCGCGGCTCGGCTCGACGTCGTAGTCGATCCCGTCGATCCACTCGGTGTCCGGGCCGAGGCGGGCCTGGCCGGCGAGGTCGACGGTGATGTGGACACCGAGCCCGGCGGCCTCGGGGACGGGGTAGATGAGCCGGGCGAAAGGCGAGCGGCCGGGCAGGGTGAAGTAGTTGCCCTTGCAGTAATAGGCCTTCGGCACGTGGCGCGGATCGAGCCCGTCGATCCGCGCGGCGAGCCCCGGCGCGTGCAGGCCCGCGCAGTTGACGACCTCGCCCGCCAGCAGCTCCATCGGCGCGTCGCCTCGAACCTCGAGCACGATGCCGTCGGCGCGCACGTGCGCCGCCTCGAGCGGCGCGTGGAAGGCGATGACGCCGCCGGCGGCACCGAGATCGCCATCGAGCGCCAGCATGAAGGCGTGGCTGTCGACGATGCCCGTGGTGGGCGACCACAAGGCCGCGGTGCACCTGAGTGCCGGCTCCAGGCCGCGGGCCCGGTCGGCGTCCCACCATTCGAGCTCGACGCCGTTGGCCGCGGCCTTGTCGCGGACCTGCGCGAGGGTCGCGTGCTGCCCCTCGTCGGTGGCGACGATCAGCTTGCCGCAATTGGCGTGATGGACGCCCCGCTCGCGGCAATACTCGTAGAGGCGCCACTTGCCGGCGAGGCAGCTTCGCGCCTTCAACGAGCCCGCCGGGTAGTAGATGCCGGCGTGGACGACCTCGCTGTTGCGCGAGCTCGTCTCGGTGCCGATCGCCCCGGCACGCTCGAGCACGATGACCTCACGGCCCGACAGCGCGAGCGCGCGGGCCACCGCGAGCCCGACCACGCCGGCACCGACAACCACCGTCTGCACACGCTCCATGGCTCAATCTCCCAGCAGGCGATCGACCTCGGCCCGCACGACGCCGACGCTCTCGCCGGCCGCGCGGATCTGATCGATCGTCATGGCCTCGACGGGCACGCCCGCCGCGCGCCGCTCGGCCCGCGCCGCCTGCTCGGGCTCGCCCGGCAGCAGAACCTCGTCCACTCCCGGCGCCGGCGGCGACGCCTTGACGTAGCGGGCGAAGGCCCGCGCCTCGTCGGCGATGGCCGAGGGGTCGCCGAAAGCGGCCGGATCCATCACGACCGAGAGCATGTTGTTCAGGATCGAACCGTGACGCTCGTGCCCGGGCTGGATCGTCCGCGCACCGGTGAGCGCGCCCGCGAACACCTCGCACAGGATCGCGAGGCCCGAGCCCTTATGCAGCCCGAAGGCGGTGAGGGCGCCCTCGTGGCGGTCGATGAGGCCGACGGGATCGGTCGTCGGCCGGCCGTCGCCGCCGAGAAGCGTCCCCTCGGGCACCGGCATGCCACGGTTCCGCGCGACGCGGGCCTTGCCCAGGGCGATCGTGCTCGTCGCCATGTCCAAGAGCGGCATGGGACCATCGGCCCCTGGCAGCGCCGCCGCGAAGGGATTGGTGATGAAGCGGCCGTCGCTCCCGCCGAACGGGGCCACGACCGGATCGTGGTCGACGACGTTGACGAAATGCGCCGACGCCATCCCTGCCGCGGCGCAATGCTCGGCATACGCGCCGATGCGACCGACGTGCGCGGCGTTCCTGAGCGCGAGCACGCAGGCGCCCGCCGTGCGCGCCCGGGCGATGGCGTGCTCGAGGGCGAGGCGGGCCATCGGCTGGCCGAGGCCGCGCTTGGCGTCGACGACCACGACGGCACCGTCGTCGCGGACCACCTCGGGCGTCTGGTTGGCGACGTAGAGCCCGGCCTGGAGGTGCCGAACATAGGTCGGCAGCATGCCGATGCCGTGGCTGTCGTGGCCGGCGAGGTTGGCGGCGACGAGATGCTCGGCGACGATGCCCGCCTCGGCGTCGGCCGAGCCCGCCGCCCGCAGGACCGCTTGCGCCGTCGCTTCCAGGGCGGCCACCTCGAAACGCCTCAAGCACCCCCCTCCGGTCGCAGCGCGGATCTAGAGCCGGTGGCTTAGCACGCGATGTCCCGGCGTGCGATGCCGCCGGCTCAGCGAAGGCTCCCCAAATGGGCCAGCAGTTCCGTGTGGAGGACCGGGCCGGCCGCGACGAGGCCGTCGTGCAGGGGCTCCGGGGCGTTGATCCGCAAGCGCCGCCCGCGGCGGTCGGTGAGCACGCCGCCGCCGTTCTCGATCATCGCGGCCGCCGCGGCGAGGTCCCAGTCGGCGACCCGGCGCAAGGAGACGAGGCCGTCGGCGCGGCCGGCGGCGATCAGCGCGAGGCGGTAGGCGAGCGAGCCGAGCCCCTTGATCTCGCAGTGGGCGAAATGGTGCTGGAAGCCGGCCTCGCGCGCCTCGCGGCCGCTCACCAGCAAGAGCGTAGCGCCCGCGGGCGTCCACGCCCGCAGGCGCGTCGGCCGCGCGTTGAGCGTCGTCGGCCGGCCGTCGCCGGCGACGAACAGCTCGTCGGTCGCCGGGTTGAGGACGATGCCGAGAACCACCCGGCCGGCCTCCCAGAGCGCCACCGACACCGCGAACTCCGGCTTGCCGCCGGCGTAGGAGCGGGTGCCGTCGATGGGATCGACGATCCAGACGCGCGCGGCGCCGAGACGCTCTCGGTCGTCGGGGGTCTCCTCGCTCAGCCAGGCGTCGTCGCCGCGCGGCAGGTGCTGCTTCAAGAAGCCGTCGATGGCGAGATCGGCCTCGGTGACGAGCGCTCCGGGCGTCTTCTCCCAGCGGCGATGATCGCTCCGGAAGTAGCGCATGGCAATGGCGCCGGCCTCGCGGGTTAGCGCCACCGCGTGCTGAACGACACCATCGTCTACCGCTTCCAAATGGGCGCCCCCGAGCCGGGCAGGCCGAGCTCGGCCCAGCGCGCGGTGACCCGCTCGACGATCCCCGGCGCCATGGTGAGCTCCTGGCCCCACTCGCGCTTGGTCTCCGGCGGCCACTTGTTGGTGGCGTCGATGCCGACCTTGGAGCCGAGGCCGCTCTCCGGCGCGGCGAAGTCGAGATAATCGATCGGCGTGTTCTCCAGGATCGTGAAGTCGCGCGCCGGGTCGACCCGCGTCGAGATCGCCCACATGACGTCCTGCCAGTCGCGGGCATCGATCTCGTCGTCCACGACGATGACGAACTTGGTGTACATGAATTGCCGCAGGTACGACCAGACGCCCAGCATCACCCGCTTGGCGTGACCCGGATAGGCCTTCTTCATGGCGACCACGGCGATCCGGTAGGAGCAACCCTCGGGCGGCAGCCAGAAGTCGACCACCTCGGGGAACTGCTGGGTGAAGAGCGGCAAGAAGACCTCGTTCATCGCCTCGCCCAGGACCGAGGGCTCGTCGGGCGGGCGGCCGGTGAAGGTCGAGAGGTAGATTGGATCGCGGCGCATGGTGATCGCGGTGACGGTGAACACCGGGAAGCGCTCGACGGCGTTGTAGTAGCCGGTGTGGTCGCCGTAGGGCCCTTCGTCGCCGTACTCGTCGAGGCTGACCTCGCCTTCGAGGACGATCTCGGCGGTCGCCGGCACCTTGAGGGGCTGGCTGACGCAGTCGACGAGCTCGACCCGCCGGCCCCGCAGGAGCCCCGCATATTGGTATTCCGAGAGCGTGTCGGGCACGGGCGTGACGGCGGCGAGCGTCGTGCCCGGGTCGGCGCCGATCACGGCCGCGGCCGGCAGGGGCTCGCGCCGCGCCTGGCCCCAGCGCTGGTGGTGCTGGGCACCACCCCGATGCTTGAGCCAGCGCATGAGCGTGGTGTTCCGCCCCGTCACCTGCATGCGGTAGATGCCGAGGTTGAAGGCGTCGGCCTTGTCCTTCGACGGCCCCTTGGTGACGATCAAGGGCCAGGTGATCAACGGCGCCGGCTCGCCGGGCCAGCAGCTCTGGATGGGGAGCTTGGCGAGGTCGATCTCCTCGCCCTTGAGCACGACCTCCTGGCAGGGGGCGCGGGCGACGCTCCTCGGGCGCATGGCCAGCGCCGACTTGAGGAGCGGTACGAGTTCCATCGCCTCGCGCCAGCCGCCCGGCGGCTCGGGCTGCTTCAAGAAGGCCAGCATCTCGCCGAGCTTGCGCAGCTCGCCCGGCTCCTTGCCCATCCCCCAGGCGACCCGCTCTACGGTGCCGAACAAATTGACGAGGACCGGCATGGTGTGGCCCTCGACGTTCTCGAACAGTGCCGCCGGCCCCTTCTCGGCCAAGAGGCGGGTGTGGATCTCGGTCATCTCGAGGACCGGCGAGACCGGAGCTTTGACGCGCACCAGCCGACCTCGGCGCTCGAGATGATCCATGAAGTCGCGCAGGCTCTCGAAGGGCATGGCACTCGTCGGCTGGGAGGCGGGCACGCGACGCGCAAGCAAGCCTACGCGCGTCGCCCGGATGTCGAGGGAGGTCGGCCAGCGGCGCGCGCCCGTCAAGCAACACGCGACACCGCGCCCCGGTCGTGTCCCACCGGGTGGTTTGGTCTGAGAGGCCAAGCGGTCGCTGATCGCCATTGGCGATGCGGGCAGGTGGGCACCGCGAGGACCAGGTGTACTCGCCGGCCAAGCGACTGGTGAGCGCACCCTTGGAGCGCGCCGCCCCGCTTTGCGGCAGCCTCCTGGTGCTTACAGCGATGGCCGGCCGCCTTTTGGCGAAGAGGTGGCAAGCGATATCCGTCGACCGGCTCCGATCCTTGGTCTCCATCACGGCGCCCTCCTGGCGCCGCCTCGACGGCGCTCCTGGAACCAACCGACCAAGTCACCCCTCAGGGGCCCAGGCGGGCGCCGTTCACGCAGCAATGCGGGATGCCACCGCGGCGGATGCAGTCGTCGACGGCGTAGGAGAGCGCCATCTCGGCGCTCGGCATGCCCTGCGCCCAGCCGGTGACATTTGTCATCGAGCAATAGGCTGAAGCCTGGAAGATTCCCTCCGGCGCAGGGGCAACTGCCGGGACCGTGGCGCCACCGGGCTGAAGCCCGACACCCGCGGTGCAGCAGTTGGGTATCCCGCCGCGGTAGATGCAATCATCGACGGCGAGCGCCATCGCCTGCTGAGGCGAGGCCGCACCTGTCGCGTAGCCGGTGACGCCCGTCTGCGAGCAATAGGCGTAGGCCGCGAAGACCTGTCCCGCCGGCTGCTGGGGGCGGACGGGCGAAGTCTGTGGTTGTCCAGGCCCTTGCGGCTCGGGTTGGGTCGTGGCCGACCTTTCGGAGAACAACAGGCGGTCGGTAAGCTTGTTGTGGATCTCGCGCCGACAGTCACGGGCGTCCTGAAGCGTTGTGGCGAGGTCCTTCTGCAAGACGCCCTGGTACTCCTCCGTCTGATATTGCCCCGAGCCGCTGACACCGAGGTCAGCCAGCCTGCCGAGCACCCCCGACAATTCCGCCCGTGCTTCCCCGGAAAGCTCGATGTTCTCGCCGGAGCCCTCGAGCGGAATGCGGTCGCAGATACGCTCGGCGTAGTTGGCGATGACGTCCAGTTGCTCTTGAAAAGTCTCGACCTGCGCGGCAGCCGAACTCACCAAGGACGTCCACAGGAGGCTACCGACGAGTGCCGCAGGGGAGCATCGACTTTCGCGCCCGGCGCGGGCCGCCGAGTGCGCGTTCTCGAGGTGCGCCATCGTGCCGTCCTTCGTCAGCCAGGGCATCTAGGCTCGACCCACATCATCCGGGTGACCGTATGCTGTCCAGTGTCCGGCCGGCCAGCAGGCGTCGCCAGCCACATCTTGGTGCCACGTGAGTATGTCGCATGGCGCCAGGCCGCCACATCGGCCCTTCTGATCTCGATAGGCGGGTTGCCGATGCCAATCTGCGGGCGCGACGGTACGGCTCGACCGTTGCCGGCATGAGATGGCCACGATGCGTAAGCCCGCGCGGCCATGCCGACGCGGCCGAGGCATGCCGCAGGCGGTAGACGCTCGGCACTGGTCAGGCGGCCTTCCACTTGATGGAGCAGCCCATCGACGGTGCCTGGTGCTGGGGTCCGGCGCCGGTCGTCGCGATCTGGCGCATGGCGGCGAGCAGCTCGTTCTCCGCACCCGCCACCAGGGTCGTCTTGGATTCGTCGAGGCGGCCCCGGTACTTGAGCTCGTCCTTCGCGTTGTAGCCGAAGTAGTCGGGCGTGCAGACCGCCCCGTAGGCGCGCGCCACCTCTTGGCTCTCGTCGTGCAGGTAGGGGAAGGTGAAGCCGTGCGCCGCGGCGAAGGCCTGCATCCGCTCGAACGCGTCGTCCGGATAGGCGACGGCGTCATTGCTGCAGATGGCGCAGACGCCGATGCCTTCGGCCTGCAGCAGCTTTGCCGTCTCGACCAGGCGGTCGATGATCGAGCGCACATAGGGGCAGTGGTTGCAGATGAAGACGACGAGCGTGCCGGCCCTGCCCCGGACGTCCGCGAAGCGGTAGAGCTTGCCGTCGGTCGCAGCCAGGGCGAAGCCGGGCGCCGGCGCGCCGACATCGCAGACGGGAGGTGTCGCAGCCATGGATCGGTCCTCCGCGGTGGCGCTCGGTCGCGGTCGCCCCGTCGCCGCGCTCCCGCGACTATAGGTCACGTCACGGCGCCGACAAGCCGAACGCGTCGCCCGCTGCGGGTGCCTCGGCCCCGCGTCCGACGCCCGCGCGGAGGTCACGCCCCCCCGGTTGAGCGGTACCGATCCGCGCCGTTCAGGTGCAGGCCGCACTCGGTCTTGGGGTGATGTCGCCAGCGGCCGGCGCGCGGGTCTTCACCGGCGCGCACCGCCGTGGTGCAGGGCGCGCAGCCGATCGAGGGGTAGCCACGGGCCTCGAGCGGATGCGGCGGCAGGCGGTGGTGCCGGCGGTAGCGGGCGACGTCGGCGGGCGACCAGTCGGCGAGCGGGTTGAGCTTGAGCCGTCCGGCGGCGTCCCGCTCGAGGCGCGGCATCGCCGCGCGGGTCAGGGCCTGGTAGCGGCGGCGGCCGGTGATCCACACGTCGACGCCGGCGAGGGCGGCCTCGAGCGGCTGCACCTTGCGGATCTCGCAGCAGCCGTCGGGATCGAGGGCGTGGCGCTCGCCGGTGGGATCGCGGCGCGCCAGCGACCGGGGCTCGGGCGCCACCGTCGTGACCGCGCGCAAGCCCAGCTCGGCGACGAGCTGGTCGCGGTAGGCCAGGGTCTCGGCGAAGAGCTTGCCGGTGTCGACGAAGAGCACCGGCGTGTCGGCATCGATGCCGGCGACGAGATGGAGGAGGACCGAGCTGTCGGCGCCGAAGGAGGAGACGAGGGCGGCTCGGCCCAGCACGCCGCCGAGGAGCACGCGGTTCAAAAGGGCCTCGGCGGCGCGAGCCGGATCCTCCGGGGACGAGGCCGCCGTCGGTCGATCGTCGTCCAGCGCCTCCATCCTCAGCATCCGGCCCGACGCTCGCCCGCGAGCCGACGCTGGTAGGAGCCGGACATGGCTTGGCCGGCGGCGCGCCAGGCGGCCTCACCGTGGCGTGCGGCGAGGGCGTCGTCGATCTCGACCTCGTCGAACCCGCAGTCCCGAAGGAACGCCCACTGGTCGGGGATGACGTGGCCTGCCGCCCGCAGCCGGCCGGCGAAGCCGAGCCGACGCAGGCGGCAAGCGAGCGAGAAGCCGCGGCCGTCGGTGAAGCTCGCAAAGCGCAGGACGATGAGCTGGAGGGAGCGGAGGCGCGGCAGGGCAGGGCCGGGATCGGAGTCGGCCGCGAGTTCGGCGCCGACGCCGTCTGCCCCGGCGGCGAGCGCCGCGTCGAGGCGGTCGAGCGGGACGATGACGCGGCTGCCGGCGAGGGCGC
Source organism: uncultured Geminicoccaceae bacterium (assembly GCA_964481035.1). GTDB lineage: Bacteria > Pseudomonadota > Alphaproteobacteria > Geminicoccales > Geminicoccaceae > JAAAPF01. The sequence continues at coordinate 9,366 of CAYZSE010000051.1, forward strand.
CATCGACATCGTCGGCAGCGGCGAGCCGGCGCCAGCGGTCCCGAGCGAAGCCCTCAGGCGTGACGAGCATCGTGGAGCACCTCCTTGAAGACGTCGTGGCCCAGCCGGCGGTAGGTTTGCAGGAAGGTCTCCTTCTCGCGCCGTGCCGCCAGGTAGTGCTCGACCAGCCGCTCGATCGCGCCCGGAACCTCCTCCGCGGCGAGCCCGGGACCGGCGCGTCGGCCGAGCGCTGCCGTGCCGTCGGCCGCGCCGCCCAGGGTGAGCTGGTAGAACTCCTCGCCGTTCTTCTCAAGCCCGAGGACGCCGATATGGCCGACATGGTGGTGCCCGCAGGCGTTGATGCAGCCCGAGATCTTGATCGCCAGCGGGCCGATCTCGGCTTGCCGCTCGGGCTCGGCGAAGCGGTTGGAGATCGCCTGGGCGATCGGGATCGAGCGGGCCGTGGCCAGCGAGCAGTAGTCGAGCCCGGGACACGCGATGATGTCGGTGACGAGCCCGCGGTTGGCCGTGTCCAGGCCATGGGCGGCGAGGTGGCGCCACAGCGCCGGCAGCCGGTCGAGGGCCACGTCCGGCAGGACGATATTCTGCTCGTGGGTGACCCGCAGCTCGGCGAAGCCGAAGCGCTCGGCGGCATCGGCGAGGGCTCGCATCTGCTCGGAGGTGGCATCGCCCGGGACGCCGCCGATCGGCTTGAGGCTCACCGTCACCGCGGCATAGCCCGCGACCTTGTGCGCCATGAGGTTGGTCTCGGCCCAGCGGCGGAACGCCGGCACCTCGGCCTTGGCCCGCTCGAAGGCCGGCGAGGTCGCGTCGCGCACCGCGTAGGCCGGCGGCGCGAAAGCGGCCTCGATCGCCTCGACCAGCGCCGGATCGACGGCGACGCCGGGCCGATCGAGGGCCGTGTATTCCGCCTCGACCTGGCGGGTGAACGCGTCGACGCCGAGCTCGTGGAGCAGGATCTTGATCCGCGCCTTGAACTTGTTGTCGCGGCGCCCGTGCAGGTTGTAGACGCGCATCACCGCCTCGAGATACGGCAGCAGCGCGGGCTTGGCGAGGAACGGGCGGATGACCGCTGCGATCATCGGCGTGCGCCCCTGCCCGCCGCCGACGGCGACCTCGTAGCCGGGAGCGCCCGCGGCGTCGCGGACCATCCTCAGGCCGATGTCGTGGACCTTCGTCGCCGCACGGTCGTTGGGCGAGCCGGTGATGGCGATCTTGAACTTGCGCGGCAGGTAGCTGAACTCCGGGTGCAGCGTCGACCACTGGCGCAACAGCTCGGCGGTGGGTCGCGGATCCTCGATCTCGTCCGCCGCGACGCCCGCGAACGGGTCGGCGGTGACGTTGCGGATGCAGTTGCCCGAGGTCTGGATGGCGTGCATCTCGACCGCGGCAAGCGCCTCCAGGATGTCCGGGACATCGGCGAGCGCCAGCCAGTTGAACTGGATGTTCTGCCGGGTCGTGAAGTGGCCGTAGCCGCGATCCCAACGGTCGGCGATGGCGGCGAGCGCGCGCATTTGGACGGCCGACAGCGTGCCGTAGGGGATGGCCACGCGGAGCATGTAGGCGTGCAGCTGCAAATAGAGGCCGTTCTTCAGCCGCAGCGGCTTGAACTCCTCCTCGGTGAGCTCGCCGGCGAGGCGGCGCGCCACCTGACCCCGGAACTCGGCGGTGCGCTCGCGGACGAACCGGGCGTCGAAGTCGTCGTAGCGGTACATCGCTCAGTTCTCCTCGCCGATTGTGGCCCCGGCATAGGCGACGGTCGGACCGGTGGTGCGGATGCGTTCGCGCAAGTGGACGAGACCGTCGTCGCCGACCGCGGCGAGATAGGCGCCGACGACGCAGAGAGCGTCGGCCTCGGCGGTGGCGAGCGCGGCCTCCTGCGTCGCCGGCTCGCGCAGGACCAGGGCGTCGGCGGGCGCGCGCGACCAGCCGGCACCGGTCCAGAAGACGACCGCCCCGCTGCGCAGATCGTTGGCGGTGACGATCCGGGGGCCGCCGCGCCGGCTCACGACGCCGCTCCCATGCAGGCGGGCGCGGTCACCGTCACGGCCGCCGCGGCGGCGGCTTCGACGCCCAGGAGAATGATCGCCGGGCCCTCGATACCGGCCGCCGCCACCGCCTCGGGCAGCGCGCCGAGCGTGGTCGCCAGGCGCTTCTCGCGGGCGCGGCTGGCGTTCTCGACGACCGTCACCGGCCGCTCGGGCTCGGCGCCGTGCAGCATCAGCCGGCCGCGCACGAAGCCCGCCGCGCGCACCCCCATGTAGACCGCGGCGATCGCCCCCGGTCGCGCCAGGTTGCGCCAGTCGTGCTCGGCGAAGCCGGCGGCGTCGTGCGCCGTCATGAGTGTCAGCGCCTGGTTGCGGCCGCGGCGGGTGAGCGAGCGCCCGACGCTGGCGGCGGCCGCCGCGGCGCTGGTCACGCCCGGGATGATCTCGACGGCGACGCCGGCCGCCTCGAGCGCCGCGATCTCCTCGTCGGCGCGGCCGAAGACGAGCGGATCGCCCGACTTGAGGCGCGCCACCACCGCCCCCTCGCGGGCCTGCTCGATCAACAGCGCGTTGATGTCCTCCTGCCGCCAGGCGGGCCCGCCGGGGACCTTGCCGACCTCGACCACGAGCGCCTCGCGCCGGGCGAGCTCGAGGATCTCCGGCGCCACCAGCCGGTCGTGCACGACCGCGTCGGCCGCGTGCAGGCAGCGGCGCGCCTTGAGGGTCAAGAGCTCGGGGTCGCCAGGCCCGGCACCGACCAGCACGACCTTGCCGGGCCGCTCGGTGCGCGCCGTCGCCAGCGCCGCCTCCAGCCGGTCCGCGAACGCCGCCGCCACCGCCGCCTCGCCGCCGGCGGCGAGGGTTCTCGGCCCCCAATCGTCGAAATAGGCGCTCCAGAAGTCCCGGCGCGGGCGCCCCGGCGGCAGCGCCTCGACGTCGTGCCGGCGATGGCGGGCGCACTCGGCGAGGATGCCGAGCGTCGGTGCCAGCCGGGCCTCGTTCTGCGCCTTGATCGTACGGGCGAGCACCGGTGCCGCCCCCTCGGTGCCGATCGCGACCGTCACGGGATCACGGTCGACGATGGCCGGGGTGATGAAGGCCGAGTTCTCGAGGTCGTCGACGATGTTGATCAGCGCGCCGGCGCCCTCGGCGATGCGCTTGACCCGTGCGTCCTCCGCCGCGTCGCCGGTGGCGCCGTAGACCAGCGGCGCGCAGATGGCGTCCTCGGGCGCAAAGGCGCGGCGATGCCAGACCAGCCGGCCGGCGCCGTGCCAGCGCTGGATCTGCGCGCACGCCTCGGGTGCCGCGACATTGATCCGGGCCTCGGTCTTCAACAGCAGGCGCAGCTTGGCGACCGCGATCTCGCCGCCGCCGGCCACGGCCACGCGCCGGCCCCTGAGGTCGAGAAAGATCGGGAAGTGGCGCACGGGCTCAGTCCTCCGGCAGGTGGACGTGCAGGCCGTCGAGCTCGGCCGACCAGATCAGCTGGCAGGACAGCCGCGAGCGCGGGGTCACCGCCGGCAGCTCGTCGAGCTTGTCGAGTTCCTCCTCGCGCGGGGGGTGCAGCCGCTCGGTCCAGTCGGCCGCCACCTCGACGTGGCAGGTCGCGCACTCGCACTGCCCGCCGCAGAGGCCGTCGATGCCGAGCCCGTGATCGCGCAGGATCTCCATGACCCGCCAGCCCTCGGGCGCCTCGAGGGCGTGGGTGGTGCGGTCACGGTCGGTGACGATCAACCTGGTGGTCACGGGTCTACCCCCTCGAGAAGCGCGAGCGCGCCCGGCTCGAGCCGCCTTCGTGTGGCTGCCGTCGGTGTGGCCGCCGCAGGCGTGAACGTTGTTTGCCGCATCGCCCCGCGGACCTCCTCGAGCCGGTCTGCTGGCGCTCAGTCCTGAACGATTTTCCGCTTAATGCAAGATTGAGCCGGTCCTATCATGACGAAGTTTTGTCACTAGCGTTGATTTTAGACCGGCGTTCCGAAACCGCGGGCACAGCGGAACCATCGGTCGTCGCCAAGGCCGCCCCTTCCGCGGCCGATCGATCGCGCCGCCCGACCGGGGCGAGCCGGCGGGCAGGAGCGCGGGCCCGGCGGCTGCGTGCCATGCTCGCCCGACGACATCCAGCCGGCGGTTGCCACGGGCGCAGGGCGGCTTGATCGAGATCAACGTCGAGCCCGAGGCGGACGCTACCTTGCGGGGCTGCGATGGGCCGATGTGGGGAGGGCCTCGGGCGATGGTGAGACGTGCTTGGCGAAGAGCGCTCAAGCTTCTGAGCTACCGCCTGCCGGTGGCGGACGTGCCGGTCGAGTTCGAGTTCTGCGAGTTCGATTGCCGCAAGCCGCAGTGCGACGCCGAGCATTGGCAGACGTGCGCCCGGCGCCAGATGCACGTGGCTCGGGGCCGAGCGCTGCGGCCGGAGCACGCCGAGCCCGTGTGAGCCGCGGCGCGGTTCGGGCTTGCGCCGCGGCGCCGCGGACGGCTACGCCCGGGCATTCGAAGGTGTCGGGGGAGAGCCGTCATGCAGGTCCGCGCCGCCGTCGCCCACGAGGCGGGCCGGCCGCTGGTCGTCGAGACCGTCGAGCTCGACGGGCCCAGGGCCGGCGAGGTGCTGGTCGAGATCAAGGCCACGGGGGTGTGCCACACCGACGAGTTCACCCGCTCGGGCGCCGACCCGGAGGGGCTGTTCCCCACGATCCTCGGCCACGAGGGCGCGGGCGTGGTGGTCGAGGTCGGCGCGGGTGTCACCAGCGTCGAGCCGGGCGATCACGTCATCCCGCTCTACACGCCCGAGTGCCGCACCTGCGCGTACTGTCTCAATCCCAAGACCAACCTCTGCCAGGCGATCCGGGCGACCCAAGGCCAGGGCGTGATGCCCGACGGCACCTCGCGCTTTCGCCTGGGTGGGCAGAAGCTCTTCCACTACATGGGCACCTCGACCTTCGCCAACTTCACGGTGCTGCCGGAGATCGCGATCGCCAAGGTCCGCAAGGACGCCCCCCTCGACAAGATCTGCTACATCGGCTGCGGCGTGACGACGGGCATCGGCGCGGTCATCAACACCGCCAAGGTCGAGCCGGGTGCGAACGTCGTCGTCTTCGGCCTCGGCGGCATCGGCCTCAACGTCGTCCAGGGTGCCCGCCTGGTGGGCGCCGACATGATCGTCGGCGTCGACCTCAACCCGAAGAAGGCCGAGCTCGCCCGGAAGTTCGGCATGACCCACTTTCTCAACCCGCAGGAGCTGGGCGCGAAGGGCATCGTCGAGGCCGTGGTCGAGCTGACACGCGGCGGCGCCGACTACAGCTTCGAGTGCATCGGCAAGGTCGAGGTCATGCGCCAGGCGCTCGAGTGCTGCCACAAGGGCTGGGGCGAGAGCGTCATCATCGGCGTCGCCGGCGCCGGCGAGGAAATCAGCACGCGGCCCTTCCAGCTCGTCACCGGCCGGGTCTGGCGCGGCTCGGCCTTCGGCGGCGCCAGGGGCCGCACCGACGTGCCGCGGATCGTCGACTGGTACATGGAGAAGAAGATCAACATCGACGACCTCATCACCCACCAGCTCGCGCTCGACGACATCGACCGGGCCTTCGAGCTGATGCACGGCGGCGAGAGCATCCGCACCGTCGTCCGCTTTTGAGACCTCGAGAGATCGCCGCGCCGGTCGCGCCCTCACGCCATGCCAGATCCTGGCTTGGGTTCGTTCGGTAACGCGGGGGTCCCGGATGCTGGGGTCTGGGGCGCGCGGCGGGCGTGGCGCAGGGCCTCGAGCGGGCGGACGGTGTTGAAACGCGCGTTGGCGGCGCTGGCGCGGTAGCGGTCGAGGACGTTGAAGGTCTGCCGGCAGCGGCTGTTGTTGGCGAGCTTGGCGCCGTCGCTCTGGACCCGAAAGCTCATGGTGCCGTCGAACGCGTCGCGCTCCAGCTCCTCGACCCGCTCGAGGCGCTGGAAGGCCGTGGCCAGGCGGGCGACGAGCGCGTCCTCGAAGGCGTTCTCGGGTGCCAGCACCTCTGCCAGCGCCGCCGCCCGCCGCTCGAGGTCGCGCACGGCCGCGTCGTCGACCGGCCCCTCGGCGCGCAGGCCGCGGGTGATCGCGTTCAGGCGCGACCGCGCCTTGCCCTTGGCGGCGCGCGGCCCGGTGCTCTTGTTGCCGTTGGCCCGGTTGCGGGCGAGAACGGCGGGCGAGACGGTCGGCTCGTCGGCATCGGACATGGCAGCTCTCCGAAAGGTCCCCCCGAAGCACATCGATCTAGGCCCAACTTCCTAGATCGTAGGGCGTTCCAGGGATCACCGGCCAAGCGCGCCACGTCCTTTGCGCCTGTTCAGGATGGGAAGCGAATTCTAGAGCGATGACGAACCACGTCGGTCCGCGGCTCGGGAAGCGCCGTGGCAGACTTGTGGCGAAGATTGACATTCTGTTATTGGCCTAGGAAGCGTCACGTCCCGAGAGGACAATCACCCGCCAATTGGCCACAGGTACAGGGGCGCGGAGGCAAGCTCTGCGAGGACATTCGCGGCACGAGTTCGCAAAGAGCGCAGGAGCCCTGGTAGGGTGACGCTTTCCGAAGCCGCTTTACGTGCTCATCAGCAGCCGGCTGCCGTGTCCATGCGGAAGCGGAACCTTCGAATTCATGGGCGCGACAGCGCGTCCACCTCACCGGTGACCGTGACCACCACGGGGATGCCGTCGATCTCGGAGGGCAGGGCTGCCGCAACCCCGGCATCAAGCACGCCCACCGTCAACGCTTCCTGGCCCGCGGGACCGAATCCGATCCCGACCGAGGTCACACCCGGAACGGCAAGCAACGCCGCCTCATGGGTCGCCAGCGTCTCTGTGAGCGTCCCATGCGAAACCCTTGCGGCAGGGCCGTACTCGACCGGGCCGGAACCGGAGAAATCAACCTTCGGGTGGTGATTGTCGTCGCCCATGACGCCTCCTTCCTATTGTCCGCTGTGCGGAGATGTGGGTCGCCGGCCGCCTCAGTGAAAGGGCGGCCGGCACCACGGTCAAGGCAACAGGCGGATGTTCAGGGCTGCCAGCACGGCGCCGATCGGATTTGCGAAGGTGGTGCCGCCACCACCCGCGAAGAGGAGGCCGACCGGCCGCACACCCGTGGCCCATTGCCAGATCAGCGAGCCGGAATCACCGCCCGCCGAGAACGGGTTGGCGTTGACCGACCGTATCGCGATCTGGTTCCGGAAGAGCGCGACGCGGCCGCCTGCGAAGTTGACGTTCACCGAGACCCCGATCTGGGTCACGCGGCCCATCGTGAGGCCGGTGGTGCGGCCGCTCTTGCCGACGGTCATGCCGAGGGAGGCCGCAAGGGCCGCCGTTCCGGTCCTGTAGAAGGCGCTATTGCCACCTGAGAGGTAGTATTGTTCGCCGCGAATCCTCTGGTGCCATGCCCACCCGAACGCGGCGTCCACGAGGTTCGCCGCGCCTCCGAAAGCGATCGGCACCCAGCGTGCGAGGATCGCGATCTGGTCAGCGGGATGATTTCCGCCATCTGCCCGGCCGGGCTGTATGATGCTGTCGTTAACCCTGCCGGCGTTGGAGTTCGCAAGCACGTGGTTGTTGCTGAGGATTAGGTGCCGATTGGTCCACGGCGGTGTCAGGCCGATCGCGCGGCTGCCGAGCGTGCCTGCCGTCACGTCCACGTGACCGACCGACACGCCGCTCGGCGCCGGCCGGTGACGAGCACGATGCGAGTAGGCCTCGACCTCGCCGACCGGCACCTGCTGCACCGGCAAGCTCGACAGCGCGCGCGTGCCGGCGCTTTGCGCCAACTGGTTCATCAGCGCGTCCTGCGGCAGGACGCTGTTGGTGAAGAGGGTCAGGGACGGCTCGCCCGGACCGCCGACGCCGAATGCAATGCTGTCGGGGTCCGACAGACCGATGCCGACGCCGACGATTCCGGCCGGGGAAGACGCGTCTGACAATGCCATGAGTTCGCCCGAACCCGCGAGCAGCGTCGCCTCGACCGCATCGCGGAGCGCGAGCAGGTCACCCGATACACCCGCCTCGGTCATGACGGATTGCTGCTCCGCCTCGAAGCTCAGTGCCTCGACGCCAGCGCCGCCGGAGTCCGGGTCTTCAAGACCCGACGACGGGGCCGCCGATTCGACAGGGCCGCGGTCGTCGCCTTCTTCCGGGTTCTCGACGGGCGGGGTGCCAGTGGACGTGGTAACCATGTTCGGGTCTCCTGCCAAGGATTGAAGAACCAACGCACTCAAAGGGACCATGCGCCGTGCAAGGCGTTCCACGAGCGCGCCTCATAGATGGCCAAATTACGACACACCGTTAATCATACGACGTTTTTGCGCTTCCGGGTAGTGCCTCAATCCGAGCGGCCCGACCGAAAATCGTGACATGCGCTCGGGCGCGCCCCAACCCGACATTCCTTTGCGCGTTCCCCAGATCCTGGATCCTGCCACTCTGGGGGTCGCAACAGCGCGTCGTCAGCCCGCTTCGGGTGCTTTCTGAACCCGACAGGCGGTTCGGACCACGCGATTGGCGCGTCTGATGGCGATCAGCGAATAGCAGACGCCAATCCGCGCACGTGACGGCACCGCTCGGCTGTTGCCGCAACCGGGTGGCCACGCTCCGGACGCTCGCGTTGTCATGCCGACGTCGCCTTGTCCGATCGCCGGCGCAGCGCAGAGATGCGGCGGATGATGGCATGGAAGAACGAGCGCGACACCGCGATTGCCGCTGCCGTCCGGGTTGAGCCGTGAGGCGCGGCTTGGTGGGGCCGGTTTGCCTCCGATCTCACCCACAACGCGGCTTCCCCCGGTCGCCTCGACCCGGCGCGCGGCCGGGCGCGGGCGGGGCTGAGGTCAGGGTTGGGTCAGGATCACGGCGGTGTAGGCGCCGAGGCCGATGTCGCCGCTGGCAGCGAGGCCGTCGAGCGGGGTGTCGTGGGCCCAGGTGTCGAAGCTCGGCTGGCCGGCGAAGTCGGTGCCGTAGCCCTGCCAGTCGCCGTTGAAGCGGACGCGCCAGGGGCCGGCGTGGGGCAGGCCCAGGCGGTAGCGGTCGTGAGCGAGGTTGGCGAGGTTGGCGACGACGACGACGTCGTCGCCGGGCCCGCCCTTGTCCCAGCGGTGGAAGGCCACGACCTTGGCGGCGGGGTCGACGTGGAAGACGTTGACGCCGTCGCCCCTGAGGCCGCGGCTGTCGTCCCACCAGTTGCGGCGCAGGCGGATGAGGTCGCGGTACATCGCGAAGATGCCGGCGAAGCGCTCCTTCTTGGTCCAGTCGAGCGGGTCGGTGTCGCGGAACCACTCGTCCTCCAAGAATTCCTGACCCTGGAACAGCATCGGGATGCCGGGCGCGGTCATGACCAGGGCGGCGCCGAGCGTCGAGCGCTTGCGGGCGAACCAGCCGCCCGGATCGTCGGGCGCGATGTCGTGCGGCAGCCGGGCGCGGCCGTTCGCCACTTCGTCGTGGCTCTCGGTGTAGACGACGCGGGCGAGTGCCTTGGCACCGTAGCGGCCGGCGATCGCTGCGGCGACGGCGGCCATGTCGCGCTGGGCGTCGTCGGGGGCGGTGAGCGCGGCGCGCACCGGATGGACGAAGTTCGCCGCCCACTGCGCGTCGAAGCCGGCGCCGCCCGTGCTCGTCCGCGCGGTGATCGCCGCGTCGTCCTGGAGGTCCTCGGCGATGGAGATCTTCCAGGGTGCGAGCCGGTCGATCTCGTCGTTGATCCAGCGCATGAGCGTCCAGCCCTCGGCGATCGCCTGGCCCGGGTCGTGCGGGTTGCCGTGGACGGTGCGAATGTAGAGGGTCATGTCCCACCGGAGACCGTCGGCGCGGAACTCGTCGAGCCAGTAGAGCGCGTTGTCCCGAAGGAACCGGCGAACCTCGCCGCGGCCGTAGTCGGGTCGGGTGTGCCCCCAGGGCGTGACCGCGCGCCAGTCGTTGTAGAAGTAGATCCCGCCCTGGTCGTTCTCGTGCCAGCCGTCGAACTGCCAGAGGTCGAGGTCCGACGGGCCGAGATGGTTGAAGACCACGTCGACGATGACCGCGATCCCCTTGGCGTGCGCCGCCTGGACGAAGGCCTTGAGGCCACGCGCACCGCCGTAGTCGGTCTCGACGGCGAAGATGTCGGAAGGATTGTAGCCCCAGGAGTAGCTGCCCGGGAACTCGGCCGCCGGCATGATCTGGACGGCGTTGGCGCCGAGCTCGACCAGGTGGTCGAGGCGCCGGATGGCGGTGCGCAGGTCGCCGGGCGCTCCGTCGCGCGTGTCGTTGAAGGTGCCGATGTGCATCTCGTAGACGACGAGGTCGTGCCACGGCGGCATGGCGAAGGCGTCATCGCCCCAGTCGAAGGCGCCGTCGGTGACGATCGAGTTGCCGTTGGAGTGGTCGACGTCGCGGCCATAGGGGTCCTTGCGGAGGCGCCGGCCGTTGGGCCCGTCGATGGCGAAGCGGTACTCCTGGCCGACCGCGGCGGCGGCGACGTCGACGGACCAATAGCCGTCGTTCTCGGCCGCCATGGGATCAGCGTCGTCGGCCCAGCCGTTGAAGTCGCCGACGACGTGGACGGCCCGGGCATGGGGCGCCCAGACGCGAAAGGCGACCCCACCGGCGAAGGGCACGGCTCCCATCCCCGGACGGCTCGACGGTACGGCTCTCGTCACGCGCGTTCCTCCCCGCTCGACCCGCCCTCTCTTGGGGCTCTAGCGACGCGGTGTAGCCGACGCTGTGGCGGAGGTCACAAGCTCGCGGCGGTGACTAAGGCTCGCCCTCGCCGCCGGTCGTGGTTGGCGCGGCGGCGCCCAGCGCCTATGAGACGCCATGACCGATGCACCGGGCCTGTTGCGCGATCCGGGCCTGCGGGGGATCGTCCCCCGGCAGGCGCTGGAGCATGCGTTCGCCGCCGGCTGGATCCAGGGGCCCGCGCCGGACGCGGGCCAGGTGCAGCCGGCGAGCCTCGATCTGCGGCTCGGCGCGCGGGCCTTTCGCCTGCCGTTCAGCTTCCTGCCGGGGCGTAGCCGCAGCGTCGACGAGGCGGTCGCCGCGCACGCCATGCACACGCTTTCGCTCGACCAGCCGGCCGTGCTGGAGCGCGGCTGCGTCTACCTCGTCGAGCTGGAGGAGAGCCTCGAGCTGCCGGGGCACGTCGCCGCCGGCGCCAACCCCAAGAGCTCGACCGGCCGCCTCGACGTCTTCGCCCGCGTCATCGCCGACCGCGCGAGCGAGTTCGA
>CAYZSE010000052.1:0-19833 GCA_964481035.1 uncultured Geminicoccaceae bacterium
CCGGCTACCGGTCAATTCCATCCCGCTCGATCGTCCGGCACCAGGGACCCACTCCAGTCAGGGGTCAGAATTCGATGCCGATCGACACCAGCACCCAGTCGAAAACGGCACCGTGCACCTCCACCGGCAACCGGTCGCGCGTCCGGCTCAGCCACGAGTGGTCGGGCACGCGGTCGCGCGGCGCCAGGCGCAGAAATTCCCGCAGCGACGGGCTGTCCGAGCAGCGCCATTCCAGGCCACGCTCGGAATCGATGCCCTCGAAATCGCCGACGAGGTGCATGCGGAAGTACCGCCCGGGCGGCAGCGACGGGCGACCGCGGCGCGAGGCGTAGTACGCCGCGCATTGCTCCTCGACGAAGCCGTCGAGCCCGGCCGCCGTCAGCACCTCCTGCAACCGATCGTAGAAGACGTGCCCAGGCGAGCGCGGAATCTCCGGCCAACCTACCATCAGCTCATCCTGCGTCTCGCCCTGCCGCCCCAGCGCCATCGTCACCGTCCACGCTCGGCGAACAGCAAAGCCGCTCCGACGAGCTCGTCAACGGGCTGGAATGGGTGGCCGGCTTCGTCGGAACCCGCAGTTCGGACGCCGTTTTGGCGGGCACTGCTCGCTACCGAGGGGGACCCGCCTCGACCGGCAGCGGCGCGGCCGAATTTCTATGCCCCACTTTGGTCGGCCGACTGCCCGGCCCAGAGTCCGGCGCCGACCGCATTTTCCCGGTTCACGACCCATTTCGCAGCCGATGAAGAATACGACATTGGATAAAAGCGCAACTAGGAATACAAAAAACCGCGTTTATCCGCCGAAATGCATAAAGATATAGCGATTTGTGCGACTTTCGGCGGATTGTAGGTCGCCTTTAACTTTCGTTATTCGTCGACGGGTAGAGAACGCCTTCAATAGGCGAAAAATGGAACCTAAGCGTCAGGGAGGCGCGTGTCATGCAGGCTGAAAAGCTCTGGCAATTCCCGATTAAGGAATTCCACCGGATACCGCGTGGTATTCTCGGCCCCGGTGCCTACGAGATGGTCGGCGTCGAGGCCAAGAAACTCGGGTTCCGGCGATCCGTCCTGGCCACGTCGGGCCTGCGGGGCACGGGCATTGTCGAGGACGTCGAAGGCAAAATTAAGTACCAAGGCATCGACGTCGTCGTCTACGATAAAATCGAGTCAAACCCAAAAGATTTCAATTGTATGGAGCTTGCAGATCTATATAAAAAGGAAAAATGCGACAGCTTTATTTCAGTCGGCGGCGGAAGCGTCACCGATGCTACGAAAGGCGCCCGGATCGTGGTCGCGCACGACGGACGCAATGTCAACGAATTCGACGGCTTCAACAAGTCCGAAAACCCTGACAACCCGCCCCACATCGCCATCAACACCACCGCGGGCACGGGCTCGGAGACGAGCTGGGCGTACGTCATCACCGACACGACGTCAGATAAAGCCCCGTATAAGTGGCTCGGCTTCGACGATAACTGTACTGTCACCTTGGGCATCAACGACCCGGTTTTGTTTTTCTCGATGCCGCAGGATTTGACGGCGTTTTGCGGCTTTGACGTTTTAGCGCATGCGTCGGAACCTTACGTTTCGCGCTTAGATTTTCTGCCTAGTCTCGGCAATGCACTCAAAGTGATTGAGCTCGTCGGTGAAAATTTGCGGCGCACCGTGTACGAGCCGCTGAATTACGAGGCGCGCTTCAACATGATGTACGCCTCCTTTATCGGGGCACAGGCGTTCAACAGTGGCGGTCTCGGGATCGTCCATGCCATTTCACACGCGGTCAGCGCATATTACGACAGCCATCACGGCCTCAACAACGCCATCGCGTTACCGCGCGTGTGGGAATACAACATGCCGACCAACTACAAGCGATTTCGCGACATCGCACGCGCTCTGGGAGAGAGAGTCGACGGCCTCACCGACGTCACGGCCGCCGAGCGCGCGCTGGAGGCGGCGATCCGGCTGAGCAAGGATCTCGGTATTCCGGCCAACTACAGCAGCATGCCCCGCTATACGAAGTCGCAAATGGGCCAAGGCAAGTACGCCGAATGGGGTGGTGACCGGGTGGTCGGCGACGCCAACGACGTCGATCGTATCACCAAGCACCTCCTCGGCGACGGCTCCACCCCCGGCAACGCCCGCGAGGTGACCTACGATGCGGTCGCCCCGGTCGTCCAGCACGCGCTGACCGGCAGCTACTACTGATCCAGGTCCTATCTTCGGCTCCGGCCGCGGCTTTGGCCGCGGCTTCGGCGTCGCTCGTGCGCTGGCCCGCGCATCGGCACGGGCCAGCGCACAACGGAGACGCGCATGTTCGAATCGATTGACCAGACCGTCGAGGCGTTCGCCGACTACAAGTACATCTGCGACCGCAAGGTCGCGACGGTGTCGTTTCTGGCATCGCGGATGCAGAAGCCGATCTTGATCGAGGGGCCGGCGGGCGTGGGTAAGACCGAATTGGCCAAGGTTACGGCCCACGCGCTGGCTCGACCGCTGCTTCGCCTCCAGTGTTACGGCGGACTGGACGAGACGCGCGCTCTCTACGAATGGGAATACGCAAAGCAGCTTCTGTATACGCAGATTTTACGGGACAAGATCAGCCAACTTTTCAGTGACGTCACCGACCTTCGGCGAGCGGTTGACGTCGTAAAGGGCCACGAGGACCTGTTTTTTTCCGATCATTTCATCGTAGCGCGGCCGATCCTGCAGGCGATCCGTGCGGCCGAACCGGTGGTCTTGTTGATCGATGAGATCGACAGGGCCGAGGAGCATTTCGAGGCGTTTCTGCTGGAGGTGCTGAGCGACTTTCAGGTCACCGTGCCGGAACTCGGTACCATCACCGCCGAGCACCCGCCGACCGTGATCCTCACCAGCAACAATACCCGCGACCTGAGCGATGCGCTCAAGCGCCGCTGCCTTCACCTCTTCATCGACTATCCCGACGAACAACGCGAACTGGAGATCGTACGCCTCAAGGTGCCCGGCATCAGCACGACCCTGGCCAGCCAGGTCGTCGACGTCGTCCGTCGTCTGCGCGCTCTCGACCTGCGGAAGGCGCCCAGTATCAGCGAGACACTCGATTGGGCGCAATCGCTCGTGCTGCTCGACGCCGAGCACCTGACCCACGAGTTGTTCGACGAGACTTTACAGCTTCTGGTCAAGTTCGAGCGGGACACGCGGCGGGTTGAAGAACACCGCGATTGGCTTCTGGAGACGCGGGGGCGACGCGAGAGCGGCCAAGCCCACGCTCACGGCGACCAACACCACCATCATCATCATGACCAACGTCATGGCGATCCGGTTTCGTCGCGATCCGGAGCCGACAGCCGGCGGCATGGAGAGGGTGAGCCGGCCAGCGAGAAACGGTCGAAGCCGATTCAGCCGCCGCTTCGGACCGCGGAACCGGAGCTGCGCGACGTGGAGCGGCGCCAGCGCGAGCATTCGGCACGCTACTTCGGCGGTTATCGCGGGCGTGTCGACGGCAGTGTCGGCGACCCCTGATGGATCAGGCACTCAACCGGTTCGTGGGGTTGCTCAAGCGCAACGGCATCCGGATCTCGCCCGCCGAGACGGTCGATGCGCTGAGCGCGCTGACGATCGTCACGCTCGACCAGCGCGACACCGTGCGGACGGTGCTGCGCAGCACCCTGATTAAGGATGTGCACGATCTCGCCCTGTTCGACGCGTTGTTCGAGTTGTTTTTCAACGTCGTCGAGCCGCGCGCTTCAGTCGGCGACGCCGGTGCGCACGGGCGTCACCACCAAGACGGCCAAGCCGGCGAGCACGCGCCGCCCGATCGGATCTTGTTCAGCCCGGAGGATCCGGGCGCCGTGAACGACGGTCGACATCCACAGGGTGAGCACGCGTCGATCCGCGACGTCTTCGATCCCGACACGATGGTCCGCCGTTCCAAGCTCCATCAAGATCCCGATCAGTTGGCCCTCTCGGCGCTCGGCCAGGGACTGCTTGTGCATCGCAACAGGGACGTGCTCGACCAAGCCACGAAGAAGCTGAGCCATCAGCTTCAGGCCAAGCGGGTCAAGAACAACGCGCAGCCCGGCGATCTCAACTTTACCGAGGTACTTGACCAGCTCGATGAAGAGCTGATCGTCAACGCCGCCCACGCCCTGCTCGACGACCTGCGCGACCTCGAGGTGGACGAGGCGACGATCGAACGGCTGGCGGGCACGATCGACCGGATCGTCACCGATCTGCCCGATCTGCTGAAGCGCTACGTGCAGCGCGAGATCGGCCTCCAGGGTGGGCTGCCGGGCGACGGCTCGGCGCCGGAACCGATCCGTTCCGCCAACGATTTCGGGTTCTCGGAAAGCGAGCGCCGCGAGCTGGAGGAGATCATCCGCCGTCTCGGCCGGCGGATGAAGGGCGCGCGCTCCAGCCGTCGGGTGGTGAGCCATCGCGGCCGCATTCACGTCGCCCGGACCCTGCGCCAGAGCATGGCCTTCGACGCCATACCCTTTCGCCCGGTGCTGACCAGCCAGCGCAACGAAAAGCCGCGCCTCGTCGTCATCTGCGACGTCAGCCTGTCGGTCCGCCATACCGCCCGCTTCATGCTGCAGCTGGCGTACGGCTTGCAGTCGCTGTTCGAGCAGGTCCGCAGCTTCGTGTTCGTCAGCGAGCTCGCCGACGCCACGCACTACTTTGAACACTTGTGCATCGATGATGCGATCGCGACGGTGTTCGGCGGCGAGCTGATCGACTGCGACGCCAACAGCAACTATGGGCGGGCGCTGGAGATGTTCTGGGAACGACACCTGAGCTGTGTCACCGGCCAGACAACGGTCATCGTTCTCGGCGACGGCCGCGGCAACGGCAATCCGCCCAACGTCTGGGCCCTCGAAGAGGTTCGAAGACGCGCCAAGCACGTGATCTGGCTGTCGCCGGAATCGCGTGGCAGCTGGACGCTCGGCGGCTCGGACATGCCACTTTACGACCAGGTGTGCCACCGGACGGAAGTCGTCCGCAACCTGACTCAGCTGGGCGAGGCGACGGAGAGGCTGTTCCGCTCGTCCGCAGCTGCCGGCGGGTTCGGCGGGAGGTGACACCGTGAACCTCACCCTGTCCAGCGAGCGTCATGGCCTGTTGGCCGATTGCTTGGCCGCGCGGGCCGGGCTGCTGGCCCGGAGTGCGCGCTTCGCGCTCTATGACCTCTGCCCGGTCGACCGCAGCGGCCACGACCCGGCGGGGATCGTCGTGGTCCACGACTTCACGCCATCCGAGATCGACAACAACATCGGCGGCTTCGTCGCCTACGAGTTGATGCCGCTCTTGGCCTCCTTGCCACGGTCGGGCGCACCGAACGGCTACGCCTTGAGCGAGCAGGAGACCTTCGAGCGCTTCGTCGGCGCCATCGTCCGCTCCGTGGACGACAACGAGCGGCGCGCGTGGCACCTCTTCTACGACAATACGCTCCGCGCCCTGGCTCGGGTCGGGCGGCGGCGGGCCTCGGCCGCCGGGCACGGTACCGCGCCCCGGGATTTCATCGCGACGTTCGCCGCGATCTACGATCGCGCGATCGAGCTGATCGCCGAGGTCCGGCCGCGGACATGGCTCGATGCGGCGACCTGTTTCGGTTTTCTGCCGTTCCATCTCGCCACCCGCGACCGCGCCGGTCCCGCCGGTGACCGGTGGCGGCCGTGCGAGATTTTCGGCTGCGACGAGAACGTCGCATTGGTGGCGCTCGCTCGGGACTACGCGCGACACCGGCAGCTGAGCGAACTGCGCTTCTTTCAGGCCGACCTCCTCGCCTTTGACGAGGCGCTCGAACGGCCGGCGGCCCCGCCCCGCTGCGACGTGGTGACGGCCATTCACGTGCTCGAGCATCTCGAGCCCGGCCAGACCGCGGCGGCCCTGGACACGCTCTGGTCGTGCACCGGGCGACGCCTGATCGTGGCGGTGCCGACCGAGATGACTCCCGATCGGCGGTTCGGCCATCTTCAGGTCTTCGACCTCTCACGTCTGCACGCCCTCGGTCACGCGCTCGACGGTTCTTGTCGCTGCTTTGAAGACCATGGTGTTTGGCTCGTTATCGATCGTCTCCCGCAGTCTCAAAAAGTTGAAGAGCAGGACAGATGAGCTACGAAATCTTCCGGCGCGGGCTTGACGCTCCCGTTTGTCTAACTTGGGAACTTACTTATGGTTGCAATCTGCGTTGTGTGCACTGTCTATCCTCGTCGGGCAAGCGGCGGGAAGATGAGCTGACCACTGCGGAGTGCAAGCAGCTCATCGGCGAATGGGCCGAGATGAAGGTTTTCTACATCAATGTAGGCGGCGGCGAGCCGATGAGCCGGCCCGACTTCATGGAGCTGATGGACCACGCGCTCGAGCGCGGCATCGGCGTGAAGTTCAGCACCAACGGAACGCTGATCGACGATCGGGCGGCGGACTGGGTCGTGTCGCGCAACTACCTCGACGTGCAGATCAGTGTGGATGGCGCGACGGCCGTCACCAACGACCCGGTCCGCGGGCACGGCTCCCATCGCCGCGCGACGCGGGCGATGGAGCGGCTCGCGGCGCGCCGTTTCGGGTTCAAGATCAACGCGACGGTCACGCGCCAGAACTTCCATGAACTCGACGAGCTCTATGCCCTCGCGGGGCACTACGGCGCCGACCTGCGTCTCACCCGGCTCCGCCCGTCCGGCCGCGGCCAGGACGTCTGGGCGGCGATGCGCCCGACCGCCGCGCAGAACCGAGCGCTCTACGCGTGGCTGCTCGATCACCCGGACGTCCTGACCGGCGACAGCTTCTTTCACCTGTCCGCCTACGGTCGGCCCGTCGAGGGATTGAACATGTGCGGTGCCGGCCGGATCGTCTGCTGTGTGGACCCGGTCGGAGAGGTGTACGCCTGCCCGTTCCTCCTGGCGGCGGAGTTTTCGGCGGGCAACGTGCGGCAAGCAGGCGGCTTTTCGCACTTGTGGCGTACGGCGCCGGTATTCCGTCACCTGCGCGACTGGCAGGTCGGCGGCGGCTGTCGGCGCTGCGAGGCCTATGGCCGCTGCCATGGCGGTTGTCTCGCCGTCAAATACTTCACCGGTCGATCCGCAGATGACCCGGACCCCGACTGCGTCGTCGAGGCGTCAAGGTCGACAGCGGCCCTTTCGGCCTGAGGGGCCGGTCGATGCTGAACCCGCGGCAGACGGTGTTCGAAAGGCTGTTGGAGCCACTTCAGCTCGGCCCCAAGAGGGCTCCGAGCCGCTTCGTGTTCGCCTCCCATCAGACCAACTTCGCCACCCGCCATCGCTTCCAAAAGCGCCATCAAGCCTACTACGGGGCTCGGGCCGCGGGCGGCGCCGGGGTGATCGTCCTCGAAGGCAGCGTGGTCCACGCCTCGGACTGGCCGTACGAATACGTCATTCGCGGCTACGAGCCGGAGGTGGTCGACGGCTATCGCCTGGTCGCCGATAGCGTCCACCGTCACGACGCGCTGGTCCTGGCGCACCTGACGCACAGCGGTATGCAGGGCAGCAGTCACTATTCGCAGCTCCCACTGTGGGCGCCGTCTCCCGTGCCGGAGGTCGCCAGCCGTGAGATGCCCCAGGAGATGGGCCCTGCGGAGATTGCCGCCGTGGTGGAAGGCTTCGGTCAAGCCGCCAGCCTGGCGATCGAGGGCGGTCTCGACGGCGTCGAGATCAACGGCGGACAGAACAGTCTGATCCGCCAGTTCCTGTCGCCGCTGACCAACCAGCGGACCGATCTCTACGGCGGCGAGCTGAATAATCGCCTGCGCTTCGTTCGCGCGGTGATCGCCGCGGTGCGCGAGGCGGTCGGACCAGGGGCCGTGGTCGGCCTCCGGCTCTCGGCGGACGAGCACGCCCCCTGGGCCGGCATCAAGCCCGAAGATGCGGTCGAAATCGCGGGACTGATCGCGGCCGACGGCGGGCTCGATTTTCTCAGCGTCACCACCGGCAGCATCTTCAGCAGCCACCTCACTCGCCCGGGGCTGTACCGCCCACCGGGCTTCGCCGTGCCGCTGGTCGAGACGATCAAGCAGGCGGTCGGGTTGCCCGTGTTCGCCCAGGGCAGCATCGTCGACCCCGCGATGGCGGCCGCGATCCTGGCCGGTGGCCAGGCGGACGCGGTGGAGATGACGCGCGCTCTGATCGCCGATCCGGAACTGCCCGCCAAGACCCGCGACGGCGCTCCGGATCGCGCCGCCCCGTGCCTGCTCTGCAACCAGGGCTGCGCGATCGCCCAGGTCCAGAACCCGCGGCTCGGCTGCGCGGTCAATCCGGCGGCCGGCCACGAGACGCGCACAGAGTTCGCCCCATTGACGATGGCCCCGGTGCGGCATCGGGTGATGGTGGTCGGCGCCGGCCCGGCCGGTCTCGAAGCGGCGCGGACCGCGGCGGAACGCGGACACAGCGTGACCGTCTTCGATCGGAGCGATCGGGCCGGGGGGGCGGTGCTCCTCGCCGCGGCCGCCCCCGGACGCGAGCGGCTGGCCCTTGTCGTGGCATGGCTCGAAGCCGAGCTTCGCGCGGTCGACGTCGCGATCCGGACCGGCGTCGAGGTGACACCGGCGCTGATCCAGGAGCAGGCCCCGGAGGCCGTGATCGTGGCCGTGGGCGGGCGCCCCGGTCAGGGGCCGGCGGCGAGGCTCGACGACACGACCGCGATCCGCACGCCGCGGCAGGTGATGCAGGGCGACGTCCCGGCTCCGCCGGGCAGGGCCGTGGTGCTCGATGCGATCGGCGATCATGTGGGCATGGGCGTGGCCGAGTGGTTGGCCGATCACGGCTGGCGGGTGGAGGTCGTGACGGCCGACATGTTCGTCGGACAGCGCCTGGCCGCGACGCAGGAGCTCACCCCCTGGCATCAGCGCGCCGCCGCCAAGGGCATCGCGTTCTACCCCATGGTCGAGGCGGAGACCGTGGCGGGCCGGCGCGTCACCGGCGTCGATCCCTTCGGCCGGACGCCGATCGAGATCGATGATGTCGATCTCGTGGTCGACGCCGTTCACGAGGTCCCGGACGAAGACCTCTACTTCGCCCTCAAGCACGCCGGCCAACGCGTGTTCCGCGT
The DNA here is from genome assembly GCA_964481035.1 of uncultured Geminicoccaceae bacterium. Classification (GTDB taxonomy): domain Bacteria; phylum Pseudomonadota; class Alphaproteobacteria; order Geminicoccales; family Geminicoccaceae; genus JAAAPF01. The sequence goes on from CAYZSE010000052.1 coordinate 9,040, forward strand.
GGGTGACTGCGTCGCGCCGCGCGCGATCGGCCACGCCATTCTCGAAGGTTATCGCGCCGGGCGGGAGGTCTGACATGGCCAGCTCCGGAAAACTTCTGTTCACACCGCTCAAGATAGGAAACATCACGCTTAAAAACCGGATCGTTTTCTCGGCCCACCTTACCAACTATGCCGAAGACCTGATGCCGAGCGACCGCCACGGCTATTATTATCGAGAGCGGGCGCGGGGCGGTGCCGGGCTGATCATCACGGAAGAGCATTCGACTCATCCGACCGACCACCCGTACGAGAAGCTGATCCACGCGTTCGATCCGGCGGTCATTCCGCATTACCGTCGGATCACCGACATGGTTCATGCCGAGGGCGTGCCGATTCTCGCCCAAATCAATCACAACGGCGGTCAAAGCAGTGGCATGTTCACTCGCCTGCCGATCTGGGCGCCCTCTTCAGTCGCCGATCCCTTGTTTCGCGAAGTACCCAAGGCCGTCGAGGACGAAGATATTCAGGAAATTATTGAAGGATATGCTACCGTCGCCGGCTATACCAAGCAGGGAGGCTTCGACGGCATCGAACTGCAGTGTTCGCATTCTTCGATCGTCCGGCAGTTCCTGTCGCGAGCGACGAACCACCGGCACGACTCCTACGGCGGCGGGCTCGAGAACCGCGCCCGCCTCCTGCGCGAGATCATCAACGCGATCCGGCAGAAGGTCGGGCGCGATTACGTGGTGAGCGTCCGCCTGTGTGGCGACGAACTGATCCGGAACGGCATCACCCTCGACGAGACGGTCGCGCTGGCGCGGATCCTCGAACGGGACGGCTTGATCGACTGCATCAACACCAGCATCGGCACCGCCACGCAGACGCTCTACATGATCGAAGGGTCGATGCGGATCCCGCCGAACTACGCCATGTTCATTTCCTCGGCGATCCGCAAGGCGGTTCGACTGCCGGTGATCGGCGTCGGCCGCGTCAAGGATCCGATCCAGGCCGAACGGCTCCTGACCGAGGGCCATGCCGATCTCGTCGGCGTCGTGCGGGCCCAGATCGCCGACCCGGAGTTCGCCCGCAAGGCGCGCGAGAACCGGGTCGACGACATCCACCTGTGCCTGTCGTGCAATCAGGAATGTGTGGGTCGCATGGGCCTGAACCGCTGGCTGGGCTGCATCGAGACGCCGGCCACCGGCCGCGAGCGGACCCATGGCGCGGCATCGTTGCGGCGGGTGACGACGGCGCGGCGCGTGCTCGTCGTGGGCGGCGGGCCGGCCGGTCTCAAGGCGGCCACGGTCGCGGCGCAACGCGGTCATCACGTCAAGCTGTTGGAGAAGGAGGAACGCCTGGGAGGTCAGGTCGTCTGGGCGGCGCGGGTGACCAACCGGGCCGAATTCGGCGACATGGTCCGCAACCTTTTGCACCAGGTGGAGGAGCTCGGGATCGAGGTGCAGACCGGCGTCGCGGCGACGCCGCAGATCGTTCGCGAGGAACGTCCGGATGCCGTGATCATCGCGACCGGTTCGACACCCGATCGAGCGGCGATCCCCGGAAGCGACGCGCCGGACGTCGCCGATGTGACCGACATCCTCTCGGGGCGGGTCGCGCCGGGCCGACGCGTCTTGATGATCGACCGGCTCGGGTTCCACGAGGCCACGAGCACCGCGGAGTACCTCGCGGATCAAGGCTGCGAGGTCGAGGTCGTGACGCCGACACTCTACGTCGGCCAAGACCTCGGCGTCACGCTCGACCTCGAGAACTGGTATCGGCGGGCGCGGGAACTCAACATCAAGTGCACCCCGAACCACTCGGTACTGAGCATTGAAGATGGGGTGGTAACCGCGGTGCACAACTACACCGGTCAGCTGGTGAGCTTCGCGAAGGCGGACATGGTGGTGTTGGCCATTCACCGCCGCGCCGACGCCGAGCTGTACCATGCGCTGGAGTCGGAGGTGGCGGTCCTCCATCGGGTCGGCGACTGCTTGGCGCCGCGGCGGGCGCACGCCGCGATCGTCGAGGGCGATCGGGCGGGGAGAGCGATCCAATGAGCGCCGTCCTCGCGGTCGTTGCGGAGACCGACCACGGCGAACTGACGACCCCGACGCTCGAGTGTGTCGCGGAAGCGCGCGACATCGCGCTCGAGCGTGGCGACTATCTGCACGTCCTGCTGCCCGGATCGGGGGTCGCCTCGCTGGCCGACGTGCTGGGCACGCACGGCGCCGACCGCGTCACCGTCATCGAGCACGAAGCGCTGGCGCAGTTCAGCGCCGATGGCTGGCTCGCGGCGCTCGAGCCGGTGCTCGAGGAAGCGGGTCCGGCGCTGATCATCGCGCCGGACAGCGAATACGGCCGGGTCTGGTTGGCGCGGCTGTCGGGGCGGTGGCGGATGCCGCTGGTGTCCGGTTGCTCACGGATCCGGATGATCGAGGACGGCTATCCCGAGGCCTACCGCTTCACCCACGACGGCAGGGTGCACGAGCGGCTGGTCTGGGCGCGCGGAACCATGGCGAGCTTCATGCTGGCGCCCGGCGTGCGCGGCACCGGATCGCCCCGGCCACCCGCACACACCTATATCGAGATCATCACGCCGGCCCTCGATCCGACCACGTTTCGCGATCGCATCTTCCGCATCCTGCCGCCCGATCCGAGCACGGTGGATCTGACCGAAGCGGATCGGATCGTCGGCGGCGGTCTCGGCGTCGGCGGCCCCGACGGCATGGCTCAGTTGCAGCAGCTGGCCGAGCTTCTCGAAGCCACCCTCGGCGGCACGCGGGTTGCCGCCGATCGCGGTTGGCTGGCTCACAACCGCTCCATCGGCACCACCGGCAAGATCGTCTCGCCCAAGCTGTACGTCGCCTTCGGCATCTCGGGAGCGGGGCAGCACGTCGCCGGCATCGGCAACAGCGAGCTCATCATTGCCGTCAATACCGATCGCACCTCGCCGCTGTTGAAGATGGCCGACCTCGGGGTGATCGGCGATCTGCACGAAATCGTGCCGCTCCTCTTACGCAAGCTGAAGAACGCGTTGGACGAGCGCGCCCGACCGGCCGAGGCCCCCGGCCCCATGCCGAACACCGAAGTACCGCCTGCGGCAGCGTTGCCGGAGCGATCGGAGTGACCATGGCTGCCAGCAACAACAGCGAGCATTTCGACGTCATCGTCGTCGGTGCCGGCCCCGCCGGCAGCGCCGCCGCCCTGGTCACGGCTCGAGCCGGGCTGAAGGTGTTGCTGATCGAGCGGGGCGAGTATCCGGGCGCCAAGAACGTCTCGGGCGCGGTGCTCTACGGCAGCGCGATCCTCCATCAGCTGATCCCGAACTGGTGGGAACAGGCGCCGGTCGAACGGCACGTGACCCGGCGCGAGCTGGCTCTGCTGTCGCCGACGACGTCGGTGTCGTTGGATTTTCAGTCCGTGGCCCCGAGCTACGTCGACCCGCCGTTCAACGGCTTTACGGTCCTTCGGCCGAAGTTCGACCGGTGGTTCGCTGAGCAGGCCAAAGCTGCCGGCGCGTTCGTCCTCAATGGCACTGTGGTCGACGACGTGCTGCGCGAGAAGGACCAGATCGCCGGCGTCAGAACCCGCCGCGAAGCGGGGGACATCCGCGGGGACGTCGTTATCGCCTGCGATGGCGTCAACTCCTGGCTCGCCCGCAAGGTCGGGCTGCAACGCCAGTTGCGCACGCACGAATTGGCGCTCGGCGTCAAGGAAGTCGTCGGACTGGACGAGAGCGTCATTCGTGAGCGCTTCCATCTCACCGGCAGCGCCGGCATGGCGAGGGAGTACATCGGCGATGTGACCGGCTCGGTGCACGGCGGCGCGTTCCTCTACACTAACCGCAATTCGCTGTCGCTAGGCGTGATCAGCCAGCTGTCTTCTCTGGTCGAGCAAAAGCAGCGTCCGTACGATCTCTTGGAGGGGTTCAAGGCACACCCGTCGGTTGCGCCTCTGGTTAGGGGCGGAACGCTCCGTGAATACTCGGCCCATCTCATCCCCGAGGCGGGCTATTCGATGATCCCGAAGCTGTTCACCAACGGCATGATGGTGGCGGGCGATGCCGCCGGCTTGTGCCTCTCCACGGGGATCTACATCGAAGGCATCAACTACGCGATTCAATCGGGCCGGGCGGCCGGCGACGCCGCGATCGCCGCGTGCGAGCGGCGCGACTTTTCGCGCGATACGCTCTCGAACTACCTCGAACTCCTTCGCAAGCGCCACGTCGCCGGTGACTTTCACGCGTACCGGCACGCGCCGGACTTCGTGAACAGCGAACGCTTGCAGAACCTTTACCCGGAACTCGCCGCGCGCGCCTCGGAGGCGCTGTTCCGCGTCGACGGCAACCGCAAACGCAAGCTCCTGCCGCTCGGCTGGCGTACGATGCGCGAGGTCGGCGGCCGGCCCCATCAGGTCCTGAAAGACCTCTATCACGCTGGGAGGGCCTATCTATGGTAATGACTACCCACGAAGAAAAGATGCAGACCGCATACTTTCGCGTCGACGATACTCCTCACATCGTCGTCGATCCGGAGAAATGCCGTGGCTGCTCGGTGCGCGCCTGCATCACCGTGTGCCCGGCTGATCTATTTGTACCGCTGGACGACGGCAGTGTGCTCTTCAATTATGAACAATGCTTCGAGTGCGGCTCATGCTATTTCGTTTGCACCGAAGAAGGGGCGATCGAATGGAACTATCCACGGGGCGGTTACGGCGTGACGTTTCGGGAGTCGTGACGTCAACCGGCCCGCGCCGCGAGTCGGTGAGGCGCGCGCCGCCGAAGTGGAGACCATGATGCGGATCGCCGTCTGTCTTTCCCGCCTGCCCGACCCGAAGACGGTCGAGGCCGATCCGATCACCGGCGAGATCGACGCCAGCCGCACGCTGTACGTCCTTAACCCGGCGGACGCGGCCGCGTTGGAGATTGCCCTGACGCTGAAGGCACCAAACGACAGGGTCACAGCCCTGACCGTCGGCCCGGAGGAGGCCGAATCGGTGTTACGGGAAGCCGTCGCGGTCGGTGCCGACGACGTGTTCCGCGTCTGGGAGGAGGACCGGGTGAAAACCCGGCCGCTGGTAACCTCGCTCCTCATCGCCACGGCCTTGCGGACCGAGGGGCTGCCGGAACTCGTCATCTGCGGTGCGCGCACCCTGGCCAGGGGGTCGGGAAAGGTCCCGGCGCTGATCGCCGAGAACCTCGGCTGGCCGGCCGTGACCGACGTCATGGAGCTGAGCTTGCACGCGGCGCGGGTGCGCTTCCAGCGGCGGCTGGCAAAGGGCGGGCGGGCCGAGGGCGAAGTCACGCTCCCGGCGGTTCTCGCCGTGCACGCCGATGCGGCTCGGCTGCGCTACGCCGCCCTGCCGGGCCTCATGAGCGCCGCGCGGGCGACCATTCCGGTTCGTCACCTGCCGGATCTCGGGCTCTCTCCGCTCGATCTGAACTTTCCGTCGCCGACCTTCCGGATGCCCATGCCGCCCTATGCGCGCCCGCGCGACGTGTTCATGCCCGATAGTCGCCTGCCGCCGGACGAGCGCGCCGTTCAGATCATGTCGGCCGGCGTCGCCAAGCGCTCGGGCAGCGTTGTCGAGGGACCGGCCGAGGAGATGGCGGATACCATCATGGCATTCCTCGCCGAGCACGGCTTCCTGGACCGCCCGGCATGACCTCTTCACTCGCCGAGATGACCTGGCGCGAGGTCGCCGCCGCAGTCGCCGACGGTGCGACGACGGTGATCCTTCCGCTCGGCGCCACCGAGCAACACGGACCTCACCTGCCGCTCGGCACCGATACGTTCCGCGCTTCGGCGCTCGCCGAGCGGCTGGGCGCCGGGCTCGCGGACACGCTGGTCGCCCCGACATTGCCGCTCGGTTGCTCGGACGAGCACCAGGGGTTCGCCGGCCTGATGAGTCTGGCGCACCGTACCCTGGCCGACGTGATCGTCGATTGCGCCCGCAGCATGGCGGGCTGGGGCGTGAGCCGCCTGGTGCTGCTCTCGGCGCACGGCGGCAACGGCGATGCGCTGGACCTGGCGTTGGCCCGACTGGCCGAGGAACTGCCGGAGTTCTGTGTGGTGGTGCTGGGGTCGTCGACCCATGTTCCGGAGGTGATCCAGACGCTCGCTGCCAGCGACGCGGTTCCCGCCGCCGCCGTCGGGCTGCACGCGGGCGAGGCCGAAACCTCCGAAATGCTCGCCGTCAGGCCCGACATGGTGCGCATGGAGCGGGCGGAGCCCGGCTTCGTGGGCGGTGGCGACGGGCTTCTGATGCGGCTGCGGGAGCAGGGCCTGCGAGCGATCACTCCGACCGGCGTCCTCGGCGACGGCCGCCTGGCCGACGCCTGTCGCGGTGCCCGCTATGTCGGGGCACAGATCGACGGCTTCCGGCGCACGCTCGGTGGCGCGGCGGCGTCGCCCGGCTCGCGGCGGTCATGATGAGCGCACCGCCCGGCGCCCTCGTCGAGACGCGATCGCCGCCGGTGACCCGGCCGGTGACCGCGGGGGCACGCTATCGGCTGGCCCCTGGGCTCGAGCTGCTCGAGCGAGAGCGCGGCGGTATTCTGCTATCCTTGAAACCTCTGGTGATCATCCGCCTCAACGCGATGGGATGGACCTTGCTAAGGCGGCTGTCGGCGACGGAGGCTTGCTCCGTCGCCGACTTGGCGGCCGGAGTGCCGGGGCTGTCGCCGCTGCGGGCTGCGGCGTTTCTCGACGACCTCAGCCACCGCCGGCTACTCTCGCGTGAGCCCTTACCGCCACGCGAGTGGCCCTCGGTTTCGGTTATCGTCGCCGCCCGTGGTCGGCCGAGCGCAACCCGCGCCTGCGTGCGATCGCTCTTGGCGCTGAATTACGCGCGCGAGCGGCTCGAGATCGTCGTCGTCGACGACGCGTCGCAGCCGCCGCTCGCCGAGGCGCTCGAGGGCCTAGCCGTGCCGGTCGTTCGCCTGGACCGCAATCTCGGCCAATCGGCGGCGCGCAATCTGGCCGCCAACGCGGTTTCCGGCGAATTGCTGGCGTTCATCGACAACGACTGCGAGGCGGCGCCGGACTGGCTCCGCGCATTGGTGCCATACTTCGGCGATCCGCAGGTGGTGGCCGTCGGCGGCCGGGTGGTGGCGCCGGCGCCGGACGGGCCGGTCGCCGCGTTCGAAGCCGCGCGTTCGCCGTTGGACAAGGGGCCGGTGGAAGGCCCGGTCGGGCCGGCCGAGCCCGTGGCCTATCTGCCCACCTGCAACCTCGTCGTGCGGCGCAGAGCTTGGCTCGCGGTCGGGGGCTTCCGGGCCGAGATGCGTGTCGGGGAGGACGTCGATCTCGTCTGGCGGCTCCTCGGAGGCGGCGCTCGGGTTCACTACGCGACCGGTGCCCGCGTCGTCCACCATCATCGGGTGCGGCTCGGGGCGCTCCTCGCCCGGCGGGCTGACTACGGCGGATCGGAGGCGGATCTGCAGGCCCGGCATCCGGAAGGCAGATCGACCATGCACGTGCCGCGCGCCGGTCTGCTGGTGCTGACGGCCGTACCTGCCTTTTGGTCCATCGGGACGCTGGGCGCCGTACTGCCACTCGCGGCCGTGGCTTTGGCCGCGGCGGAGCTGGTCGCAAAGCGCCGGAGGCTCCACGCGCTGGCGGTGGACGTGCCGGCGAGGCTCCTGGTCGCCTCGGTAATCCGAGAGCACGCGGCGTCGCTCTACCATCTCGGCCACCATGCCACGCGCTACTACGGCCTGCCGCTGGTCGTGGCCGGGCTGTTGTGGCCGCCGTTGCTGCCGGTCGTGGCGTTGCTGGTCGTCGTTCCCCCGGTCGCCGACTACCGTCGACTCGCGCCGGCGCTGCCGCTGCCGGCCTTCGTCGCCCTTTACTGGTTGGAGATGGCGGCATACCAGGTGGGTGTCTGGCGCGGCTGCCTCGCCGGGCGGTGCTGGTCGCCGTTGCTTCCACGGCTGAGGTGGAGGCCTTGAGACCGAGCCGATCGCAGCAATCCGATCCGGCGCGCTCGGCGTGGTGGACATGCCTCCCAAAGGAAAGGAGTTCCCGATGACGACGTTGCGCGACGAAGACGCCACACATGAGGTCGCTACCCCGACCGGTGCGCCGGCGGAGACCCCGACGCCGGCCCCTGCGCACAAGCCGAAGGTCGGCGAGGCCGCGGACGTCAAAGGTGAGCAACCCCAGGTGGTCGAGGAGGTCATTGTCGAGGAAGTCAGCATCGACGGTATGTGCGGGGTCTACTGAACCGCGCGTTTCGAGGCCCGGGTTCCGGTCCGGGTCCGAAGTGCTGGGGGGAGCCGGCGCCGGGCCGTCGCCGGAAAACGCGACGCGGCCTTTTCGGGGGATCGCCGGTGGGCAAGCTCGACGGCAAGGTCGCACTCATCACAGGCGCCGCCCGTGGCCAGGGCCGTGCGCACGCGGTGACGATGGCGCGGGAAGGCGCCGATATCGCTGCGCTCGATATCTGCCACAACCTGCCTTATCCGCGCTATGCCCTCGCCGGTTCGGAGGAGATGGACGAGACGCTCGAGCTGGTGTGCCGCCTCGGGCGGCGAGCGATCGGCGTCACCGCCGACGTGCGATCCGCGGCCGAGATGGAGGCGGCGGTGACCCGCACGATTGCCGAGTTCGGTCAGATCGACATCCTGGTCTGCAACGCGGGGATCGCCGACATGGCCCTGGCGTGGGACATCACCGAAGAGTGGTGGGACATCATGATCGATGTGAACCTTAAAGGTTACTGGCTCGCAGCGAAATATGTCGTCCCACACATGCTGGCGAGAAAGCAAGGCGGACGGATCATCATGACCTCGTCGGTCGCCGGTCTACGGGGCGAACCGGGTATGGCGCACTACTGCGCCTCGAAATGGGGCGTGATCGGGCTCGCCAAGTCATTGGCGCATGAGCTGTCCGAACATAGCATTACCGTCAACACCCTGCACCCGTCGGGCGTCGACACCGATCTCATCAAAGGCATGGCGCAAGCGTCGGTCATGGCGACCGCAGATCTGGTGAATTTCATTGCGGACGGGCACACGCTGCCGGTCAAGCTCCTCGACGTGGACGACATTGCCAACGCGGCGCTCTGGCTCGCGTCCGAAGACTCTCGCTACATTACCGGGCACACCCTGTGCGTTGACGCCGGGAGAATGGTGAAATGATTGCCAACGCCGCGTGCCGACTTGCAGAAGGGGTCGCTATGCGGCGCGAACAGTTTGGTGGACTGATCTATCGCTATGACAATCGCCGGCTGTACTTCATTCATTCACCGCAGATGGTCGAGTTTCTAGCCGGACTCGATGGAACGCGCCCGCTGCGGGACGCGGCGGCGGCGTTTCTCACGCACCACCCGGACGCCGCACCCTCGAGCGACGCGCTGCTTAGAACTGTGGAACAGCTCAAGAACATGGGCCTCGTCGAGGTGGTGGCCCTCGACTGATCGCCCCCACGCGAGCCGCCCGATCGGGTCGAGGACCGCCCTCAGATCGAGGCGGTCGTCGGGTCGATCGAACGCCGGATCTCGGTGATGCGGTTGGCGGGAAATCCGCTCAGCTCCGAATGCTTCCGGATCATGGCCTCGTCGGTGGCGAGATAGACGCAGAACGTCTTGTCGTCGGCAACATAGGATTCGATCCATTGCACATCCGGCGCCAGCTGGCTCAGTGCTTCGTTGGACTTGGCCGCAGCGGCGCGAAGCTCCTCCCGCTCAAGGCTGCCGACGGCGGGGAGATCGCGTTCAATCATGAATCTACGCACGTGCTCGACTCCCGTTGTTGGGTCACCGCCCTCGGGGCGTGCCGCCGTCGCGGAGGGTTCCGACGGCGGCTTGCGGGCAGACGCTGATGCTTGGTCACCCGAGCGCGCATCTGTCCGGTGATCGTTCGTAGCCCGGGACCGGCCCGACCGTGTTCGCCTCCCTAGCCTTGAGCCTTGCAGGCTCGGCGCTGTGGAGGCAAGTGAATTCGCGCATCGTCGACACGCGGGAGCCAGCGCCTGGGTGCCGACGCCTGCGCGACCGATCGTCTGGAGCGCGTGAACCGAGCCGGCGAGCACCATGCGTCGGTCTCGCCGGCAGCGGCAGAGTTCGAGAAGAGTGCCCGCTTATTCGCTCAGTCAAAACAGTCCTGTATTTTTCCGCGCGCGCTATTGATTGAGTGGTGGGGCAGGGCCCGATCGGTGGGGCATCAGAGGTCTGGATATTCGTCGTCATCGTCCCCGTCGGAGCCGGGCTGTTGCTGGTGCTGATGCGGACGGTGTAGTCGAGTGTAGCGGACGGTTCGAAATCTGGGAGGCGTGGCTGCAAACTAACAACCAAGCGCTGCTCCCGTACCGCGCCTGTAAGAGCAGTTCAGGAAAGCAGCGAGTAATTGATGTCGTCAGGTTGCAACACAGCGAGGTGGATCCGAGGTTCCTCGCCGTTCGGTTGGCCCCCGCCGCGCCGCGCCCGCGCGAACGCAAACCGGCGCGTCCCCGCAACCGATGCAGCCGCATGGGCGACGCGGGGCCACTGAAACGCGTCGTGGATGCCCCTCGCAAATTGGTCGAATACGACCGGCGGTTTTCCGCCGTTTTCGATCTGTCTCCATCTCGCGCGGTTTCCGCTTCGACTTCAGTTGAGCGGACGACGATACGTTCCGCGTCTAACCTCGCATGGTCGACCATAGAACGACCAAAAGCGCACCAGGGAGTTGGAAAATGGATACGGTTGCCGAAACCAAGGGCGGCGTTCAGCCGCCGGCGAGCTTCCGTGCCCGTTATGGAAATTTCCTCAACGGGACATTCCGCGAGCCGGTCGCGGGCCGTTACTTCGACAACGTGTCGCCGGTGACGGGGC
>CAYZSE010000053.1:0-19633 GCA_964481035.1 uncultured Geminicoccaceae bacterium
TCGCCGATGACCGTGTATTCGAGCCGGTTGCCGTGGCCGAGGGCGGCGAAGACGACGGGCCCGTCGGCGACCGCGCCGTTGACGGCGACCTCCACACCCGTGCCGCACGCCCAGTCGGCGGCGTCGGCGATCACCGCCTCGAGCGCGCCGAGCGCGTCGCGGGCGCCGGTCGTCGACGGCGTGACTGCCCCGAAGGTCGCCATCACCCCGTCGCCGAGGAACTTGTCGACGACGCCGCCATGGGCGCCGATCAGCGGGATCGCGCGGGCATGGAAGCTCGTCAGCATGGCCACGACCTCGCCGGGTGCGCGGCCGGCGGAGAAGCGGGTGAAGCCGCGGATGTCGAGCATCAAGATGGCGGCGTCACGGGCCTCGGCGCGGCCCGCCGAGACCTCGACCTCGGCGTCCGCCACCGCCTCGGCGACGCCTTCGGAGAGGAAGCGGCGAAGCTCGCGGCCCGCCGCCTCCTCGCGCACGGCCACGAGCAGGGTCTGCCGCGCCCGCAGGACGGCCAGGCTGAGAACGCCGGTGACGACGGCGAGCGTGGCGATCTTGTCGAACTCCGCGCCGAGGAGCACGTAGGGGCCCGACAGGTAATCGACGAAGCTGCGGGTGATCGCCTCCTCGCCCCCATCGACGACGGCGAAGGCGACCATCGCCACCCAGCCCACCGCCGCGAACGCCCCCATCGACAAGACGAAGCGCGGGTCGAACCGCAGCGCGCGTATCGCGATGAACACGAAGATATAGATGAAGGTCGGTATCTTCAGATAAAACGCCGCGGGCTGATCGTAATCGATGTGGAAGGTCCAGATCAGCCCCCACAGCATCGCGACGTCGACGAGCATCGACAGGACCAAGAACCAGCCCGGCATAAAGCCGCGGTGGGTGAGAAGCAGTCGGAGGAGGGTGAAGGCGAAATAGGGGGCGAGCACCAACGGCACGGGCTCGAACATGGTGAGCGCCGCATCCGCCGGCTTGGGGGCGAGGAAGTAGAGCAGCGCGAAGGTCGCGACGACGCCGAGTTGGGCCCAGCTGATGAGCTGCTCGCTGCGCTCCTCCTGGGCGTCGATCAGCCGCTGCACCCGCGTCGGCAGCGGCGCCGCCGCCGTGCTGCGGCCGAGATGCGTGCCGAGGCTCGCCGGAACGAGACGGCGCAGCGAGCCGATCACGGGAGCGCGCCGGTCACAGGAAGGCCTGGAGATCGAGGCTGCTCTCGCGCCCGACCTTGTCGCCGTGCGCCTCGAGCCACGCCTCGCCGCGGCGCCGGCCGAGCTCGAACAGCCAGGTGAGAAAGCGCATGTCGGCGTTGAGCTTGGAGGAGACGGTCAGCTGGGCGAGCTCCGCCTCGGCCTCGACGGCGTGCAGGTTCAAGCGCTTGTAGTGGTCGATGTCGAGGCGGCCCTCGTCGATCAGCCGGGTGACGAAGGCGATGGTCCGCAGCTCGCGCATCAGCGAGCTGTTGAAGCTGATCTCGTTGATGCGGTCGTGGATGTCGGTGGCCCGCTTCGGCACCTCGTCGATGTTGATCGGATTGATCTGCACCAGCAGCACGTCGGCGCAGGCGGTGTGGTAGATCAGCGGGAAGATCGGCGGGTTACCCATGTATCCGCCATCCCAGTAGAACTGCCCGTCGATTTCGACTGTTTGATACAAGAAGGGCAGGCAGGCCGAGGCCAGCACCGCCTTGGCCGAGATCTCACGGCCCATGAACACATGGATCTTGCTCGTCTTCACGTTGGTGGCGCACAGGAACAGCTTGACACGCTCGCTCTCGCACTGCTCAGCGAGCCAGCCGAAGTCGACGACGTCGCACAGCACCTGCTCGAGTGGGTTGAAATTGAGAGGATTGAGCTCGTAGGGCGACAACACCCGGCTGAGATTGTCGAAGAAGACCCAGCTCGGTGAGTAATCCATGTTGCCGACGCTGAGCCAACGGTCGAGCGGGCTCGGCTTGATGGGCGACAGGCGGGCGGACGCGGCGGCGATCTCGGTCCAGAACTCGCGCAGCGCCGCCCGGGCGCCGGCCCGGCCGTCGCGCGCGAGCCCATAGGCCACGACCGCGGCGTTCATCGCCCCGGCGCTGGCACCGGAGATGCCTTCGACGGCGAGCCACTCCTCCTCGAACAGGCGATCGAGGACCCCCCAGGTGAAGGCGCCGTGCGCGCCGCCGCCCTGCAGCGCCAAATTTATCGTCCGCGTTTCCGTCACATTCACCTCCGCATCGGCCAACACGTGGATACGCCGGCGCCGGCACAGGTTACGTCACGGCCGATCACGCCGCCGTGCGCCGGCGCACAGCGAAAGGCGCCGCTATTGGGCGGTCCAGCCGCCGTCCATGGCGATGGCCTGGCCGCGGAGCTGATCGCCGCCCGGCGAGCAGAGGAAGACGGCGAGATCGCCGAGCTGCTCGGGCGTCACGAACTGGTGGCTCGGCTGCTTCTCGGCGAGCAGCGCCTCGCTCTCGGCCTCGAAGGTCGTGCCCTTCTCCTCGGCGCGGGCGCGGATCTGCGCCTCGACCAGCGGGGTCAGCACCCAGCCCGGGCAGATGGCGTTGCAGGTGACGCCGGTCTTGGCGCTCTCCAGCGCCACCACCTTGGTGAGGCCCAAGATGCCGTGCTTGGCCGCGACGTAGGCCGCCTTCTCGGGACTGGCGACGAGGCCGTGCGCCGAGGCGATGTTGATGATCCGGCCCCAGTTGCGCTCGTACATCTGCGGGATCGCCGCCTTGATGCCGTGGAACACGGCCGCGAGGTTGATCGCCATGATGGCGTCCCACTTCTCGTCCGGGAACTCCTGGATGGGCGCGGTGAACTGGATGCCGGCGTTGTTGACCAGCACGTCGACGCGGCCGAGCTCGCGGGTCGCCTGCTCGATCATCCCGCGCACCTCGGCGGGCTTCGACATGTCGGCGCCGGAATAGACCACCCGCACCCCTTGCGCGGCGGCGAGCCGCTCGCGGATGGCCTCGATCTCGGCGGCGTCGCCGAAGCCGTTGAGCATGATGTCCGCACCCGCGGCGGCCAGGCGTTCGGCCACGCCGAGGCCGATGCCGCTGGTCGAGCCGGTGACGATCGCCACCTTGCCTTTCAACATCGCGCGTCCTCCTCTATCCGGTTGTCGAGATCGGATGTCGATCCGGGCGTCTCATGACACTGGGCCCGGCTTTCGGCAACGCACAGTTCGGTGGGATCGCCCATGAAGGCCACGGCCGCAGACCCGCCGCCGGACGGCGACGCGGTGCTGCTCGCGCGCCTCAAGGCCGGCGACGAAGCGGCGTTCGAGACGCTCGTGCGAACCTACGCGCCGCGTCTTCTCGCCGTCGCAAGGCGCTATGTCGGCGGCGACGACGCGGCCCAGGACTGCGTCCAGGAGGCGCTGCTCGCCGCGTTTCGCGGGCTCGACGGCTTCGAGGGCCGCAGCACGCTGGCGACCTGGCTGCACCGGATCACGGTCAATGCGGCACTCCAGGCGTTGCGCCGGCGCGGGGCGCGGGACGAGGTCTCGATCGACCCGTGGCTGCCCAGCTTCGACGAGGAGGGCTTCCTCGAGGGGCCGATCACGACGAGCCCGCTCGACGCCGAAGCGCTGCTCGCCGAGGCCGACGTTCGCGCGCAGGTGCGCACCGCCATCGACCGCTTGCCCACGAGCTACCGTAACGTCCTTCTGCTCCGCGACATCGAAGGGCGGTCGATCAAGGAAGCCGCGGACATGCTCGACATCTCCGAGACCAACGCCAAAGTGCGGCTGCACCGCGCCCGCACCGCGCTCAAGAAGCAGCTCGAGCCGCTGCTGGCGGCGGGCAGCCTGTGATGTCGCCCTGGCGCCGGATCCGCCGCCGGCTCAAGTCGCTCGCCATGCGGCACGCCCCGGGCATGATCACCTGCTGCGAGTTCGAGGCGTTCATCCTCGACTACCACGAGGACAACCTCCCGCCGCGCCAGCGGCGCGTGTTCGAGCGGCACATGGCGATGTGCCCGCCGTGCCGGGTGAGCTTCGAGCACTACCGCAAGGCGATCGCCCTGGGCCGCGGCGTCTGCGCCGAGGCGGAGCGCGAGGCCCCGGCGCCGGTGCCCGAGGATCTGGTCGCCGCGATCCTCGCCGCGCGGCGAAGCTCTTGAGGCGCTGGCGATCGGCGATACCGCAGTCTACATCCGCGGCAACCGCAACGCCCGTGGAGGCCTCGACCATGCGCGCGCTCCGCCTCGCCCTTCTCGCCTGCGCACTGCCCTTTTCGGTCCACGCGACCACCGTCACGATCCTGCACAACAGCGACGGCGAGAGCCGCTTGCTCGCACCCGAAGGCGGCGAGGGGCGCGGCAGCTTCGCCGCCTTCCTCGCGACGCTGCGCGCGGCGCGCGCGGTCGGCGAGGCGCAGTCGGATGCCGTGATCACCGTCTCTTCCGGCGACAACTTCCTCGCCGGGCCGGCCTTCCAGGCGAGCCTGGAGAGCGGCGCTCCCGGCAACCGCAGGTTCTTCGACACCGAGGCCTTGAGCCTCATCGGCTATGACGCCATCGCGCTCGGCAACCACGACCTGGACTTCGGCCCCGAGCTTCTGGCCGAGTTCATGCCGCGGGTGACCGGCGCCGACGGCGCGCCGGTCCCCTACCTCTCGGCCAACCTCGCCTTCGCGCCAGCGAGCCCGCTCGCACCTCTGGTCGAGGCCGGCCAGCTCCGAGCTGCCACAGTGGTGAGCAAGGGCGAGGTCGAGATCGGCGTCGTCGGCGGCATCACCGAGGACCTCTTTCGCATCTCGAGCCCGGGCGACACCACGATCCTCGAGCCGCTGGTCGCCTCGATGCAGGCGGAGATCGACGCGTTCAGCGAGACCGGCGTCGACAAGATCGTGGTCATCAGCCACGCCCAGTCGCTGCGCGCCGACCTCGAGACGATCATCCCCGAGCTCACCGGCGTCGACGTCTACGTCGCCGGCGGTGGCGGCGAGCTCTTGACCGCGGCGGCCCGGGTCGATGCCGAGAACACCGACGTGTTCGGCCAGGAGCGCTTCGGCGCCTATCCGCAACTCGCCGCGGACGCCGAAGGACGGCCCGTGGTCGTCGTCACCACGCCCGGCGAGTATCGCTATGTCGGGATGCTGACCGTCCGCTTCGACGATGCCGGCGAGGTCGAGGCCGCCGTCGGCGGCACGCTCGTCGCCGATCCCGAGCGGTTCGGGGTCGCTGCCGACGCTGCCGCGCTCACGGCCGAGGTGCGAGCGGCTTTCGATGATTTCGCGCGGCAGACGATCGGGGTCAGCGAGGTGCCGCTGAACGGGGTGCGCGGCGACGTGCGGACGCGGGCGACCAATCTCGGCGCGCTGGTCGCCGACGCGCTCGCCGCCGCGGCGCGCATGGCCTTCGCCGAGCGGATCGACGATCCGCTGGTGGCGTTCCAGAACGGCGGCGGCATCCGCAACAACAGCGTCATGCTGCAAGGAGCCACCGCCTCGGCGCCCCTGCCCTTCACCGCGCTGCAGGCGTTCGAGGCCGTACCCTTCCCGAATTTCGTGGCGCTGGTCGAGGACCTCGGCGGCGCGGAGCTGAAGGCGATCTTGGAGCACGCCGTGCGTGACGTCGAGCAGGGCCGCGGGCAGTTTCTCCAGGTGGCGGGGCTGCGCTTCGCCTTCGATCCGAGCCGGCCCGCGGGTGAGCGCGTCGTCGAGGTCACGCTCGACGACGGTACGGCGGTGGTGAACGACGGCGCGGTAGTGGGCGACGTCGTCGTCGACGTCGCCACCATCGACTTCCTCGCCCGTGGCGGCGACGGCTTCGAGGTCTTCGCCGGGCGCGATTTCGTCCGCGGCACCTTGAGCCAGCAGCAGGCGCTCGCCCGCTTCATCGGCGAGGATCTGGGCGGCCGCATCCCCGCCGAACGCTATGGCGAAGACCGCACCGCGCGGATCGACCGTCACGAAACTGCCGCCAACTAGCAACGAAGCTGTCACCGGACCCCGTTTGGCGCTCCTCGCGAGCAATCGGCGCCACGTCGCAACCCAGGGGCGCTCAACGGGACACCGGTTCATGGCCTATCAGCTGCAGATCCTTCACGCGTCGGACCAGGAGGCGGGCGTTCCGGCGCTCACCGACGCGATCGGCTTCTCGGCGGTGATGAACGCCCTCGACGACGACACCTTCGAGAACACCCTGCGGCTGACCTCCGGCGATCTATTCATCGCCGGTCCCTTCTTCTCGGCGAGCGGCGACGTCTACGAGGGGGGCGAGCCGGGCTACGCCGACATCCTGCTCCGGAACGCGCTCGGCTTCGACGTGGCGGCGGTCGGCAACCACGAGTTCGACGCCGTGATCACGCCGAACCCGGACGCCAGCGGTCCCGGTCTCGACGGGGCGGGCTATCCCGGCACGGCCTTCACCTTCCTCTCGGCCAACCTCGACTACACCAACTCGCCGCTGAACGATTTCGTTGTCGAAGCCGGCGGCGCGCCCCTCCCCAACACGCTGACCCCGAGCGCGATCGCCGACGTCAACGGCGAAGAGATCGGCATCGTCGGCGCGGTCACGCCCTTTCTCGCCGACACCGCCAACATCGGCGGGGTCGAGCTGACGACGGGCGACATCACCAACGCGACGCCGATCGACGAGCAGGTCGCAGCGCTCGTCGAGGCCGTCGCGCCCGAGGTCGCGGCGATCGAGGGCGAAGGTGTCAACAAGATCATCTTGATGACGCATCTCCACGAGGCGGAGATCGAGCAGGCGCTCGCCGCGGCGCTCGGCGAGCAGGAGCTCGGCGTCGATATCCTCATCGGCGGCGGCTCGCACCGCGTGATGGCCTCGGGCGACGGGGTGCCGCCCCTGGGCGAGGACGAGACGCAGCAGGAGAGCGACATCCTGCTGCAGCCCTACCCGCAGGAGTTCGAGGGCGTCTACTACGTGAATACCGGCTCGAACTACCGCTATCTGAGCCAGTTCGTGTCGACCTTCGACGACCAGGGCGTCATCATCGGGTTCGACGACGAGGCGAGCGGCACGTTCGCCACGGACTTCGCCGGGATCGAGCGCCTCACCGGCGTCGACATCGAGACCCTCGAGGAGGTCAAGCCGCTCGCCGACTCGACCGTGGTCGAGGTCGTGGACGGCATCGTCGCCGCGGCCATTGCCCGTGCGCCGGTCGAGCAGTCCGTCTTCGGGCAGACGTCGCTGATCGCCCAGCCCGGCTTCGTCGCGCTGTTCGACGCCGAGGCCCTCGCGCTCTTGGCCACCGTCGACGTCGGCAACCTGCCGGATCAGCTCACCTTCACCGCGGACGGCACCAAGCTGCTCGTCGCCGGCGAGGGCGAGAAGAACGAGGACAGCGAGCACGACAACAACCCGCTCGGCACCATCGCCGTCGTCGACGTGAGCGATCCCGCGGCCCCGACCGCGAAGATCCTCGACTTCACCGACTGCAACGGGCTCGAGGACATCGCGCGGGCGCAGGGCGTCCGCATCCAGCCGGGCGTGAGCTTCGAAGAGGACGCGGAGCCCGAGTACATCGCGGTGAGCCCCGACGGTGCGACCGCCTACGTCTCGCTGCAGGAGAACAACGCGCTCGGGGTGATCGACCTCGAGGCGCACGCGATCGTCGACGTCCTGCCGCTCGGTACCAGCGACTTCAGCGCCGAGAACGCGATCGACACCAACGACAACGGCGAGATCGACGTCCGCAACTTCCCCGGGCTGGTCGGTCTCAGGATGCCGGACAGCATCGCCACCTTCGAGGCGAACGGCACGACCTACATCGCCACCGCCAACGAAGGGGACGGCCGCGGGTTCGACGAGGACCGCGTCGGCGACCTGATCGCCGACGGGCTGGTCGATGCGGCGCTGGTCGATGAGCTAAGCGCCGAGGGCCTCGTCGACGACAACTCCGAAACGGAGATCGGCATCGAGCGGCTCGAGGTCTCGACGATCGACGGCGACACCGACGGCGACGGCGACGGCGATATCGACGTGCTCAACGCCTTCTCGTCGCGCTCGTTCTCGATCTTCGACACCGAGGGCAACCTCGTCTTCGATTCGGGCGATCAGCTCGAGCGCTTTATCGCCGCCAACTTCCGGGAGCGCTTCAACGACGACGACGGCACGTCCGACGAGAACCGCTCCAACAACAAGGGCCCGGAGCCCGAGGCCATCGCCGTCGGCGAGATCGACGGCCGAACCTACGCATTCCTCGGCCTCGAGCGAGACAGCGGCATCGTAGTCTAGGACGTGACGGCTCCGGCCGCCGCCTTCCTCGTCGACTACATCGAGCCCGCGTTCGTAGATCTCACGCCCGAGGGTGAGGTGGCCCGCCAGAGCCCCGAGGTCATCACCTTCATCCCGGCCGAGGAGAGCCTGACGGACAAGGCGCAGATCGCCGTCGCCTACGAGATCTCCGGCACGACGATCGTCTACGATCTCGACGCCCCGACGAGCGTCGGTGCGCTCCAGGGCCGCGGCCACGTCTCGCCGCTCGCGGGTGAGGCGGTGAAGGTCCCGGGCATCGTCACCGCGGTCGACAGCAACGGCTTTTATCTCCAAGACCCGGTCGGCGATGGCGACGATCGCACCTCCGACGCCGTCTTCGTCTTCACCCGCAGCGCGCCGGAGGTGGCGGTAGGTGATCGAGTCCTCGAAGACGGTACCGTCTCCGAATTCACGCCCGGCAGTGCCTCGACGCGGAACCTGTCGACGACGCAGATCAGCGAGGTCACCGAGATCAAGGTGCTGGCGAGCGGCCAGCCCCTGCCCGCGCCGGTCGAGATCGGCGGGGACGGCCGGGTGCCGCCGAGCGAGACCATCGACGACGACGCCTTCACCAGCTTCGATGCGAGCGAGGACGGCATCGACTTCTTCGAGAGCCTCGAGGGCATGCGGGTCACGGCGAAGGACGCGGTCGCCGTCGCCGGGACCAACCGCTTCGGCGAGATCTTCACGGTCGTCGACATGGGCGCGGGTGCGACCGGCCTGAGCGAACGCGGCACGCTCAACCTCTCGCCCGACGACTTCAACCCGGAGCGCGTGCAGATCCAACGGGACAGCGGCGTGCTCGACTTCGCGCTGCCGGAGGTCGCGGTCGGGGCGGGTCTCGGCGACGTCACCGGTGTCGGCGGCTACGGCTTCGGCAACTTCGAGATCATCGTCACCGAGGACTTCTCAGGGCAGGTGGTCACGAGCGAGCTCGAGCCGGAGACGTCCGCGATCGCGGGCGGCACCGACACGTTCACGATCGCCACCTACAACGTCTTGAACCTCGACCCGAACGACGCCGACGGCGACACGGACGTCGCCGACGGTCGCTTCGGCCTCCTGGGCGAGCACATCGCCTCGAACCTCGGCGCGCCGGCCGTGGTCGCGCTCCAGGAGGTCCAGGACAACAGCGGCAGCGACGACGACGGGACCGTCGCCGCCGACCAGACGTTGCAGACGCTGGTGGACGCGATCGCCGCCGCCGACGGTCCCGATTACGCCTTCATCGACAACACCTTCATCACCGACGGCCTGAGCGGCGGCCAGCCCGGCGGCAATATCCGCACGGCCTTCCTCTACGACCCCGGACGGGTCGAGCTCGTCGAGGGCTCGGTCCAGACGATCGGCGACCAGGATGCGGGCGAGCCCTTCGCCGGCGCGCGGCTTCCGCTCGTCGCAACCTTCGCCTTCGACGGCACCGAGATCACGGCGACCAACAACCACCTGAGCTCCAAGGGCGGCAGCGCGCCGATCCTCGGGCTCGAGCAGCCCTCCGAGCGGCGCCAGGAGGATGTGGACGTCAACGGCAGCCTCGACGAGCGGCGCGTGCAGGCGGCCGCGGTGAAGGCGTTCGCCGACGGGCTCCTCGAGGAGGACCCCGACGCCGACGTCGTGATCCTCGGCGACTTGAACGAGTTCGAGTTCGTCTCGCCGGTGCTCGGCCTCGCCGGCGAGGGCTTCGCCAATCTCACCGACGAGATCGCCGAAGACGAGCGCTACACGTTCATCTTCCAGGGCAACTCGCAGTCCCTCGACCACATCCTGGCGAGGCGAGCCAGGCCCTCGCCGAGATGGCGGAGGTCGATATCGTCCACCTCAACGCCGAGTTCGCTGAGACCGCCACCCGGGCCTCGGATCACGACCCGGTGCTCGCGAGCTTCGCGCTGGGCGACGACGCGCTGATCGCCTAGTTGGGGTGCAGCGCGGCGCCGCCGACCGGCGCACCGGCGCCGCGCTCACACCACCCGCCAGCCGACCTCCTCGCCGGCGAGGAACGGCCGTACCGCGCGGTCTTCGCCCGTGACGGGGATCGCCTCGGGCGGCGTCCAGGGCGCCTGCTGGAGGGTGACGCTGCCGGCGTTCGGCGGCAGCCCATAGAAGCGAGCACCGAAGCCGGCGGCAAAGTCGGCGAGCCGCTCGAGGCAGCCCATGTCGGCGAAGACCTGCGCGTAGGCCTCGAGCGCCACGGGCGCGGAGAAGACGCCGGCGCAGCCGCAGGGGTTCTCCTTGGCGTGGCGCGGGTGCGGGGCGCTGTCGGTGCCGAGGAAGAACTTGGGCGAGCCCCGGGCCACGACCCGGCGGATGGCGTCGCGGTCGGCCCGGGTCTTGAGGATCGGCAGGCAATAGAGGTGTGGGCGGATGCCGCCCACGAGCATGGCGTTCCGGTCGACCATCAAGTGCTGGGGTGTCACGGTCGCGGCCAGCCGGTCGTCGGCGGCCTCGACGAAGGCTACGGCGTGAGCCGAGGTGACGTGCTCGAGCACGATCCGCAGCGCGGGGAAGGCGCGGCGCAAGGGAGCCAGAACCTCGTCGACGAAGACCGCCTCGCGGTCGAAGACGTCGACCTCGGGCCGGGTCACCTCGCCGTGGATGCACAGCACCATGTCGATCGCCTGCATCCGCTCGAGCACGGGGTAGATGGCCCGGACGTCGCTCACGCCGGCGGCCGAGTTGGTCGTCGCGTGCGCCGGGTAGAGCTTGGCGGCGGTGAGCACGCCCTCGGCGTGGCCGCGGGTGAGGTCGTCGGCATCGGTCGCGTCGGTCAGATAGGCCGTCATCAGCGGCGTGAAGTCCGCGCCCTCGGGCAGGGCCTGGAAGATCCGCGCGCGGTAGGCCCGGGCGTCGGCCGTCGTGATCACCGGCGGCACCAGGTTGGGCATGACGATGGCACGGGCGAACACGCGCGCGGTGAAAGGCACGACGGCTTCCAGCATGGCGCCGTCGCGCAGGTGCAGGTGCAGGTCATCGGGTCGGGGCAGGCTCAAGGTGCGCGTCATGGTCGTCTCCTCGCCGTCCGCCGCTACAGGGTGCCATGCAGCGATGCCACTGGCCTTAAGCCCTGCGCGCCGCTAGAGCGTTTCGCGAAATGCTTGACCATCCCGCACCCCCGCCCGGCCGCCCACGAAGTTACGCTGCCATGGGCGGCCGGGCGGGGGTGCGGGATGGGCGTAGATCAACCTGACCGGGAAACGCTCTAACCGTCGCACTGGCGTTACCGAAGAGCGGCTGCACCTGATGTCCCAAACCAACGCCACGCGAACGGCGCGGATGCTCCTCGAGGTCGAGGCGGTGCTGTTCCGTCCCGATCCGCCCTTCGTCTTCACCTCGGGCTGGGCGAGCCCCGTCTACATCGACTGCCGCAAGCTCATCTCGTTCCCGCGGCTGCGCCAACGGCTGATGGCGATGGCGGCGGACCAGCTCGCCGACGAGGCGGGCGTCGAGGCCTTCGACGTGGTCGCCGGCGGCGAGACCGCGGGCATCCCCTTCGCCGCGTGGCTCGCCGACCGGCTCATGCTGCCGATGGTCTATGTCCGGAAGCAGCCCAAGGGCTTCGGGCGCAACGCCCGGATCGAGGGCGAGCTGCGCGAAGGCCAGCGGGTGCTCCTGGTGGAGGACCTGGCGAGCGACGGCCAGAGCAAGCTCGCCTTCGCCGACGCCTTGCGTGAGGCGGGCGCCGTCGTCGAGCACGCGCTCGTGCTCTTCTTCTACGACATCTATCCCGGCAGCCGGCAGACGCTGAGCGATGCCGGGCTCACCCTGCACGCGCTGGCGACCTGGCGCGACGTGCTGGAGGCCGCGCGCGCCGAAGGCGCGTTCCCGCCCGACGTCCTCGACGAGGTGGCACGGTTCCTGGACGATCCGGTGAGCTGGTCGAAGGCGCACGGCGCGACCGGGTGATGCGGCGCTTCGGCCCATCCGGCCGTCGTGACCGCGCCGCCGATTGCCCCGCACGGCGACCCGGGTTATGTCCGCGCGCGAGATCACGCGGGAGCGCAGCATGGGCTCGAAGGTCGCCGGCTTCGGCTTCTCGACGATCCAGGGACGCGATCTCGCCGGGCTCGGCGAGGATCTGTCCCACATCGCCGCCGTCGGCGCCGGCTTCGCCGAGCTGTCGCTGTGCAGCATGGACCTGGTCGCGGCCGGACGGCCGCTGGTGGCCCGGGTCCGCGAGCTGGAGCGCATCACCGCCGGCCACAATCTCCGATACTCGGCGCACGGGCCGCTCGCCGCCAATTTCATGGACGCCCGCCACGAGGCCCTCTTTCGCCGCGCGGTCGAAGGCTACATCGAGGTCTGCGGCGCCGTCGGCGCCACGGTGCTCGTGCTGCATACGGGCATCGTGAGCCGCGAGCCGCGGGCCGCTCTCGACCAGGCCCACGCCCGCGAGCGCAGCGTGCTGCGGCATCTGGGCGATGTCGCCGCCCGCCACGAGGTGCGCCTCGCCGTCGAGACGCTGTTCGCCTTCGCGCCCGACCGCTACACCGCGAGCCCGTCGCGGCTGGCCGCCGAGATCGCTGCGGTCGATCACCCCAACGTCACCGGCTGCCTCGACATCAGCCATGCGCGCCTGCAATGCGCGCAACTGGGCCTCGATTTCGAGACCGAGGTCGCCGCCTTCGCGGCGGTCACCGGGCACGTCCACATCCACGACAGCTTCGGCCTGCCGGAAACGGTGCGCGGCTTCACCCAGTCGGAGAGCCTGGCCTTCGGTCAAGGCGACGTGCATCTGCCGCTCGGCCTCGGCGACATCCCCTTCGAGCGGCTCCTGTCGCGGCTGGCGGTTCGCGACGGCACGGCGATCATCTGCGAGATGCCACCGCATTTCCGCGGCGATCGCGGCCTTTGCGCCGAGCGCCTCGCGGTCTGGCTGCCGCTCATCGGCACGGCGGCGACATGACCAGAGCTTGTGCAGACGTACACGAGTTCGCTCAAGTGTTGAGCACCTTTTGCGTCGGTGACGGCGGCCACGATCCTCGTCACGGCCCTCGCAGCCGTTGGCACGCTTCTGGCACTGCGGGTTTCGACCCTGTGAAGGGTGCCACCCAGCAGGAGCTCCGCGGCTCCTCATTAGGCCCGCCGACCAGCCTCCCTGTCGGCGGGCCGTTTCTTATGCGGCACCAGGGGCGCGGCCAGCCGTGACCGCCGCAAGGGACCGGCGCCATGTCGTCGTCACGGGCCGTGTCCAGGGGGTCGGCTATCGTGCTTGGCTGGAGGACAAGGCCCGAGCGGCGGGTCTCGACGGCTGGGTTCGCAACCGGCGCGACGGCACTGTCGAAGCCGTCCTGGCGGGCCCGCCGACGGCCGTCGCCGACATGGTGAACGCCTGCCGGCAAGGCCCGCCGCTGGCGAGGCCGAAGCAGATCGACGAACGGTCGACCGAGGAGGAGCCGGGCCCCGGCTTTCGGACGCGGGCAACCGTCTGAGAACGCGCGCTTGGCCGCGCTCGTCCGGGCGCCTAGTTCTCGTCTTCGAGAGCACAGGGAGGTGTCGGCGTGCAGACCCATTTCACCGAGGCACAGCTTCGCGATCCCGATCTGCGCGAGAGCGACAAGATCCTGAGAACCTGCGTCCATTGCGGCTTCTGCACGGCCACGTGCCCGACCTTCGTGCTCCTGGGCGACGAGCTCGACAGCCCGCGCGGGCGCATCTATCTCATCAAGGACATGCTGGAGACGGGCAAGCCCGCCTCGGCGGAGGTCGTCAAGCACGTCGACCGCTGCCTCTCGTGCCTCGCCTGCATGACGACCTGCCCATCGGGCGTGCACTACCAGCATCTCGTCGACCATGCCCGCGCCTACATCGAGCAGACCTATGCGCGGCCGTGGCACGATCGCGCGCTCCGCTGGCTGTTGACGCAGCTCATCCCGCGGCCCCGACTGTTTCGCTGGTCGCTCCGCGGCGCGCAGCTCGCCCGGCCGCTCAAGGGCCTGCTCCGCGGGCGCATGCGAGCAATGCTCGAGCTCGCGCCGGAGACCCTCCCGGCCCCATCGCCCGTCGACCGCCCGCAGGTGATCCCAGCCCAAGGGACGCGCAGGAAGCGCGTAGCGGTGCTCACCGGCTGCGCCCAGCAGGTGCTCGACACCCGCATCAACGAGGCGACCGTCCGGATCTTGACCCGCCACGGGGTCGAGGTGGTCGTGGCCGAAGGCATGGGTTGCTGCGGCTCGCTGGCGCACCACCTCGGTAAGGTCGAAGTGAGCCACGCCCAGGCTGCGGCCAACGTCGAAGCCTGGTGGCGCGAGACCGAGGCGGGCGGCGGGGTCGGCCTGGACGCCATCGTCATCAACACGTCGGGCTGCGGCACCGCCGTCAAGGACTACGGCTTCGTGCTGCGCGACGACCCACACCTCGAGTACAAGGCGGCGGCCATCGCCGCGCTCGCCAAGGACGTCACGGAATTCCTGCTCGATCTGGGGCTCGCGCCGCCGGTCCGGCGCTCGCCCCTGAAGGTGGCCTATCACAGCGCCTGCTCGATGCAGCACGGCCAGCAGCTCAAGAGCGAGCCGCAGGCGCTGCTCGTCAAGGCCGGCTTCGCGGTCAAGGGCGTGCCCGAGGGACACCTCTGCTGCGGCTCGGCGGGGGTCTACAACATCCTGCAGCCGCAGATCGCCGACCAACTGCGCGCGCGCAAGGTGGCCAATTTGAAGAAGGTGGCGCCGGAGGTGGTGGCGACCGGCAACATCGGCTGCATGACCCAGCTGGCCGGACGCGTCGGCGTGCCGGTCGTCCACACCGTCGAGTTGCTGGATTGGGCCACCGGCGGGCCGCTGCCGGCGGCGCTCGCCGGGCACGTCGCGACGGCGGAGCCGGCGGTGGCGGCGTCGTGAAGCGCGGTCATTCCGCGAACGCGCACAGGTTCGCCTCCAGCGCCCACCCCTCGATCAGCAGGCTCGTGTAGGCGCGGCGCCGGCCCGCCCGATCGTAGCTGAGATCGCCACCGACCACCCGCACCCACCCGTCGCGCCGCTTTCGTGTGTCGACCTCGACGGTCGTGAACCGCGCGACGCGCGCGCTCACCGCGGCCGTCGCCGCCGGTGCGGCGCGGATCGCCAGCGTGGTGTCGGCGGCGATGCCGCAGACGACGGTGTACGCATGACCCGCCGCGCGATGCGGCCAGTCGACGTCGCGCGCGAGCCCGGCGAGGCGCAGATCGCCGAAGGTGCCGACCTCCTGGGCCGGCACCGGCGCGAGAACGGCCAGTCCGAGGCCCGCCGCGCCGACGACCGAGCGTGTCGCGCGCCGGGCCGGGCGAAGGCATGCGACGGCATCGCGCATTCGGTTCGCTCCGCGCTTCGAGGACGCCCTCGACCCTACGGCGCCGTCGACTTGACCTCAACCTTTGCGCGAGACGACGATCCAGGCCAGCCCGGCCGCCGCTCAGCGCAACACGCGGCGCCGGTAGCTCAGCGCCTCGGCGACGTGCGGGCGACCGATCTCCTCAGCGCCTTCGAGGTCGGCGATGGTGCGGGCGACGCGTAGCACGCGGTGGTAGCCGCGCGCGGACAGGCGGAGGCGCTGGGCGGCGTTCTGGAGGAGCGCCTCGGCGTCGGCGTGGCGACGGCACACCTCGTCGAGCAGCTCGCCGTCGACCTCGACGTTGGTCTTGAGATGCGGCGCGCCGACACGCGCGAGCCGATCGGCTTGGCGTCGGCGGGCCCGGGCGACCCGCGCCGCCACCTCGGCCGAGCCCTCGGCGGGCGGTGCGAGCGCCAGATCGGCCGGCGACACTGCCGGCACGTCGATGGTGAGGTCGATGCGGTCAAGGAGCGGCCCCGACAGTCGCGCCTGGTAATCGCCGCCGCAGCGGGGCGCCTTCGGGCAGGCGAGGCGGGGATCGTCGAGATGGCCGCAGCGACAGGGGTTCATCGCGGCGACGAGCTGGAAGCGCGCCGGATAGGTGGCGTGCATCTGCGCTCGCGAGACGGTCACGGTGCCGGCCTCGACCGGCTGGCGCAGCGCCTCGAGGGCGCCGCGGCCGAACTCCGGCAGCTCGTCGAGGAAGAGGACGCCCTTGTGGGCGAGCGACACCTCGCCCGGTCGCGCCTGCGGCCCGCCGCCGACCAGGGCCGGCATCGAGGCGCCGTGATGCGGGCTGCGGAACGGCCGCTCGGGCGACAGCGCCCCGTCCTTCAAGGCGCCCGCGACGCTGCGGATCATGCTGACCTCGAGGATCTCCTGCGGGTCGAGAGGCGGCAGGAGGCCCGGCATGCGCTGCGCGAGCATCGACTTGCCGGCGCCCGGCGGGCCGATCATCAAGAGGTTGTGCGCACCCGCCGCGGCGACCTCGAGCGCGCGCTTGGCGCTCTCCTGGCCTTTGACGTCCTTGAGGTCCGGGTAGCTCGGAGGGGCCTCCGCCGACCTCGCCTCGGGCCGCGGCAACAGGCGGTGCCCCTGAGCGTGGGCGACCAGCGCCGGGAGGTCGGCCGCCGCCACGATCTCGAGGTCCTTGCCGAGCCACGCCGCCTCGCCGCCGCAGGCCGCCGGACAGACGAGCGCGAGCTCCTCGCCCGCGGCGGCGACGGCTGCCGGCAGCACCCCCGGCACCGCGCGCAATCGGCCGTCGAGGGCGAGCTCGCCCAGGGCCAAGGACCCCGCGAAGACCTCGCGCGGCAGCACGCCGATGGCCTCGAGCACGGCGAGCGCGATGGGCAGGTCGTAGTGACTGCCCTCTTTCTGCAGATCGGCGGGCGCAAGGTTGACGGTCAGGCGCTTGGGCGGCAGCGCGAGACCCAGGGCGGCGATCGCCGCCCGGACCCGCTCGCGGCTCTCCGCCACGGCCTTGTCGGCGAGGCCGACCACGGCGAATGCCGGCAGCCCCGCCGAGAGCTGCACCTGCACCTCGACCGGCCGGACCTCGAGGCCCTGAAACGCGACGGTCCTCGCCTGGGCGATGGCGAGACCCGCGGGCGTCGCCCGCGCCATGACTGTTCTCCGCTCGAGACGTCGCAGAGCAGTCTTAGCGCACGCTCGCGGCGCCGCATCGCCGGAGTAGGCCGCGACGACCTCTAGGGCGCTTTTCGAGACCCTCGACCATCCCGCAGCCCCGCCGCGCCCACGCGAACAGCCCGCAAATCCCTTGACCGGGCGTTACCGCGCGGGCGTCCTGACCGCCCTTCCCTCCGCGCCGAGACCCGCCGCGATGCCATTGCCCTCCCTGCTCGTCGACCGTCTCGCCCTCGACCGGGCCGCGGTGGCGTTGTTGCGCCTCCTGCCGGCGGAACGGGCGCACGACGCGGCGCTCGCGCTCCTCCGAGCGCTGCCGGCGCCGACCCCGCTTGCCACGCCCGGCCTCGCGCGAACCGTGGCGGGGCTGCGCTTCGCCAACCCGCTCGGCATCGCCGCCGGCTTCGACAAGGACGGCCGCGCCTTCGATCGCGCGCTCGACTGGGGCTTCGGCTTCATCGAGGTCGGCACCGTCACCCCGCGACCGCAGGCCGGCAACCCCAAGCCCCGCCTCTTCCGGCTCGCCGCAGACCACGCCTTGATCAACCGCCTGGGCTTCAACAATGCGGGCCACGCCGCCCTCGCGCGGCGGCTCGAGGGCCGAGATCGCGGCCGCGGCGTCGTCGGCGTGAACATCGGCTGCAACAAGGACAGCGACGAGCCCATCGCCGACTACGTCGCCGGGGTCGCCGTGTTCGCGGATCTCGCGGACTACCTGACCGTCAACGTCTCGTCGCCGAACACGCCCGGCCTGCGCGCGCTGCAGCACGGCGAGCGGCTCGCGGGCCTGCTCGACCGCGTGCTCGCGGAGCGCGAGCAGCGGCGGCGCCTGCCGATCTTCCTCAAGCTCGCCCCCGACCTCGGCGACGCCGACCTCGACGCCATCCTCACCGTGGTCGCGGCGCGGCCGGTCGACGGGATCGTCTACGCCAATACGACCATCGCCCGCCCCGCCGGACTCGGGCACCCGGCCGCGGCCGAGACGGGCGGGCTCAGCGGCCGGCCGCTGCGCGACGCGACAACGGCTCGCCTCGGCTCGATCCGCGCGCGGCTGCGTCCCGATCAGGCTCTCGTCGGCGTCGGCGGCATTGCCACCGCCGCCGACGTTCGGGCCAAGCTGCGAGCCGGCGCCGATCTCGTGCAACTCTACACGGCGCTCGTCTATCGGGGCCTCGGCCTCGGCCGGCGGCTGTTGCGCGAGCTCGGTCACCCGTAGCGGACGCCCGCAGGCATCCGATGGGAGGTGGCTCAGGCGAGCGGCGCCAGCTCCGCCCGCTTACCCGCGAGGTGAGTGTCGATCGCCGCCGCGGCCCGCTTGCCCGCGCCGGCCGCGAGGATCACGGTCGCCGAGCCGGTGACGATGTCGCCGCCCGCGAAGACGCCCTCGCGGCTCGTCTGTCCGGCGGCGTCCTTTGCCACCAGGCCACCCCACTTCGTCGTGGCGAGGTCCGGCCTGGTGCGCGCCGAGAGCGGGTTCAAGCTCGTGCCGATCGCGACGATGACGTTGTTCACATCGAGCACGAACTCCGAATCCGGCACCGGCACCGGCCTCCGCCGGCCGTCCTCGAGGAACTCGAGCGGATTGTTGAGCCACTTGAACTGCACGCCCTCCTCGATGGCGTGCTCGTATTCCTCGACGCAGGCGGTCATCTCCGCCTCCGAGCGGCGGTAGACGACCGTCACCTCCTCGGAGCCGGCGCGCATCGCGCAGCGCGCAGCGTCCATCGCCGTGTTGCCGGCGCCGATCACCGCGACGCGCCGGCCCGACTTCACCGGCGTGTCGTAGTCGGGGAAGCGGTAGGCGCCCATCGGGTTGATGCGGGTCAAGAACTCGTTGGACGAGTAGATGCCGTTGAGGTTCTCGCCCGGCGGGTTCAAGAAGCGCGGCAGGCTGGCGCCGGTGCCGATGAACACCGCGGCGAAGCCCATCTCGTCCATGAGCTGGTCGAGCGTGAGGGTCTTGCCGAGGATGACGTTGCACTGGATGTCGACGCCGGCCACGAGCAGGGCTTCGATCTTGAACCGCCCCGGGTTTGGCAGCGGGGTCTCGCTCGATGACGTGCGCGTCGGTCTGCGCTCCGTCCTCCATCCATGCGGCCCAACCTCGCGTCGGGAGCCGGAACGTCGGAAGAGCGGTATCGTGTCGATCTTACGCAGCGGTTCTCGCCGACCGGCTCCCCTGACGCCACGCCTGAGTAGGTTGGCGGACGATTTGCAATTCCATCAAAAAACCACAACAAGGCAACGCCGACGCGGTGCCCCGCTCGACGTTCGTCTCGGCTCGACAGAGGTAGGTGGAAAAAGTGTTCTCAAGGAGCAGGGAGGACGTCCTGACCCGCGCGGCCGGCGGACGCGCCGATCCACGCCCTGACGGCGCTGCCCGAGGTCGACGAGCGGGCACAGCGCGCCCGATCTCGGCCAGCATCCCCCGCTCAAGCGCCGCTGGGCGCAAAACTTGGCTG
>CAYZSE010000054.1:0-19602 GCA_964481035.1 uncultured Geminicoccaceae bacterium
CGATGAACGGCGAGGAGTATCCACGATGGACAGCATCCGCGTGACGGATCCCCGCATCAAGTTTGGCCTGCCGCCGCATGTCGCGGCGATCATCGAGGCGGCGCCGGCTCTGACGGTGGCCGAGACGCGCGAGGAGCTGCTCGAGATGGCCTGCGGCGGGCCGGGCTGCGATCACTTCGAGGTCGGCTACGACACGCCGGGGCGCGGGTACGTGGTCGAGGCGACGGTGACCCGCTGCCGCAACGGCGCCGCCGTCAACTACCCCGACAGCTACATGCGGCGGCGCGACCCCGACAGCATGGTCGTCGCCGACGACGCACCTTCGGACAAGCCGCGCTTCGAGGAGCGCTTCGGCGTGCCCTTCACCGACGCGCGCGGGCAGATCCTCGACTGGCTCAAGACCCAAGAGCTCATCCTCGTGCCCTTCCGCTCGGGCCACGCCCAGCACGGCTACGACAGCCTGTTCATCGGCCCGGCGAACGCCGGCTTCTTCGCCGGCGGCCTCGCCGACCTGCAGGGCCAGGTCGCCGGCGACGCGCTCGGCGAGGACTTCCACCCCCAGGCCTTCATCTTCCTGGCACCGCCCTTCCGCCACACGCTGTGCCAAGGCCGGCAGGTCGTCGTCCACGACCGGCACGAGGGCCTGCACGAGATCTTCTCGCTCAACCTCTATCCCGGGCCGAGCGCCAAGAAGGGCGTCTACGGCATCCTCTTGAACATCGGCGAGAAGGAGGGCTGGGTCACCAACCACGCCTCGACCGTGCAGGTCGTCACCCCCTACGACTACACCTTCACGATCATGCACGAGGGGGCGTCGGGCGGCGGCAAGAGCGAGATGCTCGAATACCCGCACCGCGAGCACGACGGCCGCCTCAGGCTCGGCACCAACGTCGAGACCGGCGAGGTGCGCCACCTCGTCCTGCCGCACGCCTGCCAATTGCATCCCGTCACCGACGACATGGCGCAATCCCAGCCCGAACTGCAGCGGCCGGGCGGCAAGCTCGTCACCATGGACGCCGAGAATGCCTGGTTCGTGCGCGTCGACCACATCAAGCACTACGGCACCGATCCGCACCTCGAGCGCGTCTGCACGGCGCCCTCGAAGCCGCTGATCTTCATCAACCTCGACGGCGTGGCGAACGCGACCTGCCTGATCTGGGAGCACACGATGGACGCGCCGGGCAAGCCGTGCCCGAACCCGCGCCTGATCCTGCCGCGCGACCAGGTGCCGAACATCCAGAACGAGCCGGTCGAGATCGACATCCGCACGCTGGGCATCCGCACCCCGCCCTGCACCCGGGCCAGCCCGAGCTACGGCATCTTCGGCATGATGCACATCCTGCCGCCGGCCTTGGGCTGGCTCTGGCGCCTCGCGGCACCGCGCGGCCACGCCAACCCGAGCATCGTCGACACCGAGGGCCTCGGCAGCGAGGGCGTGGGCTCGTTCTGGCCCTTCGCCACCGGCCGCGTCGTCGACTTCGCCAACATCATGCTGCACCAGATCCGCGACACCCCCGAGACCGACTTCGCCATCTTCCCCAACTGCCACATCGGCGCCTGGCAGGTCGGCTTCATGCCGCAGTGGATCGGCCGCGAGTACCTCGCCCGGCGCGGCGGTGCCCGCTTCAAGCGCGGCCAGCTGCAGCGCGCCGACACCCCGCTCCTCGGCTACGTGCTCTTGCAGATGCACGTCGAGGGCGCCAACATCCCGGACTGGTTCTTGCGGGTGAATCACCAGCCCGAGGTCGGTGACGAGGCCTATCAGGCCGGCGCCGAGCAGCTCAAGGCGTTCTTCCGGCGCGAGCTCGAGCCGATCCGCCGCGATCCCCGCCTCGATCCGCTCGGCAAGCGGATCATCGACGTCTTCTACGACGGCGGCAGCCAGGGCCAGTTCAAGAACGTGTGGGACGCCGCCTGACCGACCCTGGCGCGCGGCGGCGTCGGGGACGGCGCCGCCCGCCGGCGGAGCGGCTCGGGTGCAACGTGCTCCTACCACCAGCGACGCCGGCTCGAAGGCTGTCTCCTTCGACGGCCCCCTGCCCTCGGTCCAGTCGCCCCAGGGCCTCGGCGAGCGCGTCCTTCTCGGCCTCCCCCACTGCGACCCGACCATCAACTTCCACGACGCCTTCACGGTCGTCCGCGCCGGCGCGGTGGTAGGAACTGGCCGGTGACGGCGCGGGGCCGGGCGGATTGAAGGACAACCACCAACGGTACGCAGTCAACGCGCATTGGGCGGCACAAGTTTCCGCCATTGATCTCGACCAAACTTCTCCAGCTCATCCCAATCTGGAGCTAGCGGGCCTTGAAAATACTCTTTATGGTTTTGCCGAAGTTGCTCAAACGTATATGACGCAGTACTTTGAATTACATCAAGTTTGGGAGGAGCGGCATCATCATCTTGATCAAGATGAGATAAGAATTTATCTCGATAGCGCTTTACACTAGCCAAAAATTCCGGATCTTTATGCACTTTGCTATCGATCTCCGTGATCGCCTCGGCCGGCAGGCTCAGTCTAGTGTAGTAATGTTTTTCTTTTTTTGACGAGAAGACCTTGCACCACTCTAGAATGGCGATGTCTAAGAAGTTATTCTTGGTGTGAACGAGAAACTCCGATCGCCAACCCTGTCGATCAAATTGCGGCGCTGCTCGGTAATAGATTACGTTACTCACGCAATAACAACAAATACGGGCAGCGCGACGCACTCTATTACGTTCTGGAAAATGGCAGTCGGCGGAAGGCATTAAAGCCCCAAGAAGTAGTGATTTGACACGCGAGTTCACCCCAGCCGCGCCAGCAACCCTTCCAGCTGCTCGAGCGAGCTGTAGCTGATGAGGAGGCGCCCGCCCGCGCCCTTGGTCTTGAGCTCGACCTTGAGGCCGAGCTGGGCGGTGAGCCGATGCTGCAGCTCGGCGACGTCGGGATCGGGCTCGCGCGGCGGTCGCGGCCCGCCGAGCTTGCCCTCGGCCTTCACCAGCGCCTCGGTCTGGCGGACGTTGAGGCCCCGGTCGATGACGATCTGGGCCAGCGCCTCGGGCTGGCGGGCCACCATCAGGGCCCGGACGTGGCCGACGGTGAGATCGCCCTGGTCGAGCCACGACTGCAGCGCCAGCGACATGTGGGTGAGGCGCAGGAGGTTGGCGATGTGCGGCCGGCTCTTGCCGACCCGCTCGGCCAACGCCTCCTGTGTGTAGCCGTGCTCGTCGATCAGCTGGCGGTAGCCGTAGGCCTCCTCGAGCGGCGACAGGTCGGCCCGCTGGACGTTCTCGAGAAGCGCCAGCTCCAGCGCCTCGCCCGGGCCGAGCTGCCTGACGACGACCGGCACCTCGGCGAGACCGGCGAGCTGGGCCGCCCGCCATCGCCGCTCGCCGGCCACGATCTCGTAGGCCTCGCCGAAGTCGTCGAGCGGGCGGACCAGCAGCGGCTGTAGGATGCCGTTGGTGCGGATCGACTGGGCCAGCGCCGCGATCTGGTCCTCGGGAAAGGTGCGCCGCGGCTGGAAGGCGGCCGCCTTGAGGAGCTCGATCGGCAGCCGCCGGGTCTCCTCGCCCTCGGGCCCGGCGCTATCGGCCAAGAGCGCCTCCAGGCCGCGGCCGAGCCCGCGCTTGGTGCTCATGCCGCGCGCCTCCGGTCGGGCCCGCCCTGCCGCGCGAGGTACTCGCGGGCGAGATGGGCGTAGGCGATGGCGCCGGCGCATTGCAGGTCGTAGCGCTGCACCGGCTGGCCGAAGGACGGCGCCTCCGAGACGCGGACGTTCCGCGGGATCACGGTCTCGAACACGCGGGCCCCCATGAAGCTGCGCACGTCCGCCGCGACCTGGTCCGAGAGGTTGTTGCGGCGGTCGTACATGGTGAGCACGATCCCTTCGATCTTGAGCTTCGGGTTGCTCGTCCGCCGCACGCGGTCGACCGTGCGCACGATCATCGACAGCCCCTCGAGGGCGAAGAACTCGCACTGCATCGGGATGAGCACGCCGTCGGCGGCGGCGAGCGCGTTGACGGTGAGCACGCCCAAGGACGGCGGGCAGTCGACGAGGACGAGATCGTAGCCCGTGCGCACCCCGGCGAGCGCCCGGCCGAGCCGCTGGTTGCGCTCGGCATCCTGGGCGAGCTCGACCTCGGCAGCGGAAAGATCGACCACCGAGGGCAGCACGTCGAGGCCGGCGATCGCCGTTTCCTGCACGGCCGAACCCGCATCGGTGCGGCCGAGGAGCACATCGTAGAGGCTCACCCGCCGCTGCGCCTGGGTCAGGCCCAGGTGGGTCGTCGCGTTGCCCTGGGGGTCGATGTCGACCAGCAGCACCCGCCGCTTGGCGTCGGCGAGCGCCGCGCCGAGGTTGACGGCGGTGGTGGTCTTGCCGACCCCGCCCTTCTGGTTGGCCACGGCGACGAGGCGACCGCCGGGCTCAGGCTCGCTTGCGGGCATGGATGTCGCGGAGCTCCAACAGCACGCCTTCCGGGTGGCTGAGACTGGGATGACGCTCGACCTTCATCTTCCAGCCGTGCGCCGCCTCGGTCAATTCCGCATCGGCCCTGCCACCCTTCAAAAAGAAGGCAACGCTGTGCCGCCCGAGAAAACCGCGACCCAGACGCAACAGCTCCGCGACCGGGGCGAGCGCACGCGCGGTCACGACGTCGACCGGCGTCTGGCGCATGATTTCCAGCCGCTCGGCCCGCACCGTGACGGGCGTGCCGGTCGCCTCGGCGACGGCCTCGAGGAAGGCGCACTTTTTCTGCGTGGCCTCGACCAGCGCCACCTCGGACACGCCCAAGATCGCCAGCACGAGGCCCGGAAAGCCGGCACCCGCCCCCATGTCGACGAGGGTCCGCGCGCCGGCCGGCAGATGCGGCCAGATTTGCGCCGAATCGAGGACGTGCCGGCGCCAGGGGTCGGCGAGGGTCGAGCGGCCGACGAGGTTCATTCGCGGCTGCCATTGGCCGAGGAGCTCGATGTAGGTCTGGAGCCGCCGCCGCACGTCGTCGTCGAAGCCGATCTGCGCTTGGACCTCCGCGGCCGTGAGCGGGGCCGTCACGCCGCCTTCGCTTTCCTGGCGTAGCGGTAGAGCAGGGTGAGTGCCGCCGGCGTGATGCCGGGGATGCGCGCGGCCGCGCCCAGGCTCGGCGGCCGGGCGAGGCACAGACGCTCGCGCACCTCGTTGCTGAGCCCCGCGACGGCGCCGAAATCGAGATCGGCGGGGAGTTGCAGGCCCTCCTCCCGACGAAACGCCCGGATGTCGACTTGCTGGCGATCGAGATAGCCGGCGTAGCGCGCCTCGACGGTGAGCGTCTCTCGGACCCGCGGCGGCACGGCGGCGAGCTCGGGCCAGATCGCGGCGAGCCGGGCGAAGTCGATCTCCGACCGGCCCAGGAGCTCGAAGGCGCTCCGCCGGCGCCCGTCGGCGTTGAGCGCGATGCCGTGGCCGGCGGCGGCGTTGGGCGTCAGCGACAGCCGCTCGAGGTCGGCCATCGCCGTGGCGAGCGCCTCTCCATGCACGGCGAAGCGGGCGGCGCGCTCGGCGCCGACGCAGCCGGCCTCCAGCCCTTTCGGCGTCAGGCGCCGGTCCGCGTTGTCGGCGCGGAGCGTGAGCCGGTACTCGGCGCGCGAGGTGAACATGCGGTAGGGCTCGCTGACCCCGAGCGTCGTCAGGTCGTCGACGAGCACGCCCAGATAGCCGTCGGCGCGGTCGAAGACGACCGGATCGCGGCCGCCGGCCGCGCGTGCGGCGTTGAGCCCGGCGACGACGCCTTGCGCCGCCGCCTCCTCGTAGCCTGTCGTGCCGTTGATCTGGCCGGCGAGGTAGAGACCGGGCAGCGCCTTGGTCTCGAGCGTCGGCAAGAGCTCGCGGGGATCGACGTGGTCGTAGGCGATGGCATAGCCGTGGCGCAGAACCACCGCCTCCTGGAGCCCGGGGATGGCCCGTACCATCGCCTCCTGCACGTCGCGCGGCAGCGAGGTCGAGAGGCCGTTGGGATAGACGGTCGGGTCGTTCAGTCCCTCGGGCTCGAGGAAGATCTGGTGCCGCGTCCGATCGGCGAAGCGGACGACCTTGTCCTCGATCGACGGGCAATAACGCACCCCGCCGGCATCGATGCGCCCGGCATACATCGGCGAGCGGTGGATGTTCGCCCGGACCAGATCGTGGATCGCGGGGTTCGTATGGGCGATGTGGCAGAGCACCTGTGGTCGCGTGATGGCGTCGGTCATGAAGGAGAACGGCGCCGGCTCGTCGTCGCCCGGTTGCGGCGCGAACGCGGCCCAATCGATGGTCCGCCCGTCGAGGCGCGGCGGCGTACCGGTCTTCAGCCGGCCCATGCGCAGGCCCGCCGCCTGGAGCGTTTCCGCCAGCCGAACGGCCGGCGCCTCACCGATCCGCCCGGCTGGCCAGCTCTCCTCGCCGAGATGGATGACGCCGCGCAGGAAGGTCCCGGTGGTGAGGACCACCGCGCCGGCGCGCAGCCGCGCGCCGGCCTCGGTCTCGAGGCCCGTGACGCGCGGTCCGTCGAGGAGGAACGCCGCCGCCGCGCCGGCGCGGATCTCGAGATCGGCGGTCGCGGCGAGCCGACGCTGAACGGCGGCGCGGTAGAGCTCGCGGTCGGCCTGGGCGCGGGGGCCCTGGACGGCCGGTCCCTTGCGGCGGTTGAGCAGGCGAAACTGGATGCCGGCCTCGTCGATCGCCCGCCCCATGATGCCGTCGAGGGCGTCGACCTCACGGACGAGATGGCCGCGGCCGAGCCCGCCGATGGCGGGGTTGCAGGACATGACGCCGACGGCCGCGGGGTCGTGGGTCAACAAGAGCGTGCGCGCGCCGCTACGGGCGCTCACGGCTGCCGCCTCGGCCCCGGCGTGCCCGCCGCCCACGACGATGACGTCGAAGCAGGACATGCTCGGCTAGATGCGGCGGGCGTGGCACGCCGTCAACCGAGACGCTATCAGGAGTGCGGAGGGAACCAGCATGACCACCGCACTGCTGACGACCATCGCGGGCTTCGCCCTTGTGCTTCTGACCGTGGCGCTGGTGCCGCTCGTGGCTGCCCGGTTGCGGCTGCCCGCGGCGACGCTGCAGGCGAGCGTCGGGCTCGTTCTCGGCATGGTCGC
This sequence comes from uncultured Geminicoccaceae bacterium, assembly GCA_964481035.1. Lineage (GTDB taxonomy): Bacteria > Pseudomonadota > Alphaproteobacteria > Geminicoccales > Geminicoccaceae > JAAAPF01. The sequence continues at coordinate 7,095 of CAYZSE010000054.1, forward strand.
TCTGCTGGTGCCCGAGACCGGGCACCCGCCGCTGGCCGAAAGCCTGCTGCAACCGCTGGACGCTCTCGAACGGACCCTGGCGGCGCTCGGCGCCCAGGGGGTGCTCGCCATCTTTCTGCCGCCGTTGCTGTTCGATGCCGCGCTGCGGGTCGACACCCGCCAGCTCATGGCCGACCTCGCGCCGGTGCTGGTGCTGGCGGTCGTGGCGGTGCTCTTGACGACGGCAACGGTAGCCGCGGGCGTGGTCGCCGTGACGGACCTTCCTTGGCTCTGGGCCGTGCTCCTCGGCGCGCTGGTGGCGACGACGGACCCTTCCGCGGTACTGGGGGCGTTCCGCGAGGTCGGCGCGCCGCGCCGTCTCCAGTCGCTGGTGGAAGGCGAGAGCCTCCTCAACGACGCGGCGGCGATCGTTCTCTTCGCCGCGGTGGTCGACGTGCTCGCCGGCTCGGCGCCGCTCGCCGCCACGGAGATGGGGCGCGACTTCCTCCTCACCTTCATGGGGGGCGGCGCTGTGGGCGGCGCGCTGGGCTGGCTCGCCGGCCGCGTCGTCGCGCGTCTGCGCGAGGCGCCGGACGTCGCGATCACCGTCAGCCTCGCGCTGCCCTATCTCGCCTTCGCCGGCGCCGAGCTTCACCTCGGGGTCTCGGGCGTGGTCGCGGTCGTGGTCGCCGGGCTCGCGCTCGGCAAGGCCCTCGACGAGAGCGTCGCGCCGGCCCTGTCGGCGCAGGTCATGCAGCTCTGGTCCCAGCTGGCCAACTGGTCCGGCGCCTTCATCGTCATCGGCGCGACGCTGCTGATCCCGGTGACGCTGCGGTTCGAGGCATTCGAGGTCGATGCGCTGCTGGCGGTGGTGCTGGGGTGTTTTCTAGCGCGCGGCGTGGTGGTGAGCGGCCTGCTGCCGGCCTTGACGGCGGCCGGGCTCGCCGCCCCCGTCCACCGCCCTTTTCGGGTTGCCATGCTCTGGGGCGGGCTGCGCGGGGCGGTGACGGTGGCACTGGCCCTGACCATCGCGGCCGATGCGACGCTGCCGCTCGCCCTGCGGGAGAAGGTGGCGCTGCTGGCCTGCGCGTTGGTCCTCATCACCCTGTTCGTGCAGGCGCCGACCTTGCCGGCGCTGCTCCGAGCGCTCGGGCTGGGCGGCTTGTCGCGGCTCGACGCGGTGCTGCGGGACCGCGCGAGCCGAGCGGTCGGCGCGCGCTTGGCCGAGCGCGTCACATCGTTGCGGGTCGAGCTCGGCCTCGATGTTCCGGACGTCGGCGACATGGCGCTCGCCGCACCTCGGCCCGCGCCGGAGACCGATCGGCGGGACCGGATCGTCGCCGCGTTGGCGAGCATCAGCGAGCGCGAGGCTGAGCACTATCGGGAGCACTATGACGAGGGGATCGTCGGGCCGAGGATCGCGCCGGCCTTGCTGCGCGGCCCGCGCCTGCTGACGGAGGCGCTGCGGGCACGCGGCCTCGCGGCCTATGCCACCGCGGCGAAGCAGGAGCTCGCCTATGGTCGAGGGCTTCGGCTCGCGCTCACCGTCTACCGAAGGCTGGGCTGGCGGCGGCCAGTCTCGCGGGCCTTGGCACTGCGCTACGAGTTGGTCTTGATCCGGCGCGCGGTGCTCATCCGGCTTCGCCGCACCGCGGTCGACGAGCTCGCCACCATCATCGACGCAGACGCGGCCACGCGCGTCGATACGCTGCTCGACGCCCGGCTGGTCGGCCACCAGACGGCGCTGGAGGGCCTTCGGCGGCAATATCCCGCCTACGCGCGCGAGCTGGAGGGCCGGTTCCTCCGGCGCGCGGCCCTGCGCCTCGAGGCCCTGGCCTACCGCGAACTCTACCAGGACGGGCTGCTAAGCGGCGCTGCCTACGGCGATCTCCGGCGCCGGGTGCAACGCGTGGTGCGGCGAACGGAGCCGTTGCCGACGATCGACCTGCGGGTCGACCGCGCCGCGCTGCTCGACCGCGTCGCCCTCTTCAGCGAGCTCGATGCGGCAACGCGGCGGCGCTTGCGGCGGGCGCTGCGGCCAGGGCTCGCCGTTCCCGGCGATCGCCTCATTCGCCGGGGCGAAGCCGGCGACGCGCTCTACCTGATCGCCGACGGGGCGGTGTCGGTGCGATGGCCCGACGGACGCCGGACGCTCGGCACGGGCGACATCTTCGGCGAGGCCGCGCTCGTGACCCGGGAGCGGCGCACCGCCGACGTGGTGGCGTTGACCTACGTTCGCTATCTTCGCCTCGCCCGCGACGATTTCCTGCGGCTCGCCTGGCCGAACGAGGCCCTGCGCAGCGCGGTGGCGGCACTCGCGGAGCAGCGCGCGCAGGAGAGGAGGCAGGCCGCTGTTTCACGTGAAACCGATGCGGCATCGCCTTAGCTCCGTTTCACGTGAAACATCACTTGCCGATACAGAAGGTCGCGAAGATGGCGTCGAGCAGCGCCTCGACCCCGCCTTCGCCGGTCACCGTCCCGAGGTGGTCTTGCGCGCGACGCAGATGCTCGGCCGCGAGAACCGGATCCTCGAGCCCGCTCGCCGCCTCGATCTCGTCCACGGTCCGCGCCAGGGCGTCGCGGTGCCTTTGCCGGGTCCACAACGCGTCGTCGTCGCCGATCCTCGCGGCGGCCGCTCGCTCCAGCGCAGCGATCAGCGGCCCGGTTCCCGCCGAACTCCGCACGCTCACGGGCAGGACCGAACGGCCTGCCCACACGTGCGGCAGCGGTGGCGCGAGGTCTGCCTTGCTCACGACGAGGATGTCGTCGATGCCCGCGGCGGGCAGCTCCGGCGGCGGCGGATGCGGCCATCGCGCACCGTCGAAAAAAACGACCCGCAAGTCCGCCTGCGCCGCGGCCGCGAGCGCCCGGCGCACACCTTCCGCCTCGATCGCGTGCTCGGCGGCGCGCAAGCCCGCCGCGTCGACCAGCGTCACGGGCCAGCCGTTGAGGTCGAGCGCGACCTCGAGCACGTCGCGGGTGGTGCCGGGCTCGGCGGTCACGATCGCGATGTCGCGTCCGGCGAGCGCGTTCAGCAGGCTGGACTTGCCCGCGTTGGGCGGGCCCGCGAGGGCGACGCGCAGGCCCGCGCGCAGGCGCTCGCCCCGGTCATCGGCCACGGTCGGGCGCATCGCGGCGAGCAGCTTTCGGAGATCCGCCCGAACGTCGTCGGTGCCGGCGGCGACATCGCCCACGTCGGCGAAGTCGAGGCCCGCCTCGAGCCGAGCCCGGGCGGCCGTGAGCGCCGCCTGCCACTCGGCGAGCGCTCGGCCCAGCGCGCCGTCGAGCTGCCGGAGCGCCTGCCGCGCCTGAGCCGCGGTCTCGGCCTCGACGAGATCGGCGACGGCCTCGGCCTGAGCCAGGTCGAGGCGGCCATTGCGGAAGGCGCGGCGGCTGAACTCGCCCGGCGCCGCCGGCGCGAGGCCCGGCATGCGGCCAAGCGCCGTGAGCAGGCGCCGCGTGGGGACGGCCCCGCCGTGGAGGTGGAACTCGACCACGTCCTCGCCGGTGAAGCTCGCCGGCGCCGGGAACACGACCACCAGGCCGTCGTCGATGGTGTCGCCCACTCGCGGGTCGACGAGGCGCCGGCGGACGAGCCGGCGCGGCGGCGGCAAGGGCGGGGCCAAGCAGGCCGCAGCTCTCGCCGCCTCGGCGCCGCTCACCCGCACCGCCGCCACGGCGGCGCGTCCCGGGGCGGTGATCGGCGCGAAGATCGTCGGCGTCTCAGCGATCGCCGTCGTCATGGCTCCCGGCGCCGGGACGGGGCGCGAGCCCCGCCGCCGAGTTGAGCATCTGGACCCAGAGCGATTGCCACTGCTCGACGCCCTTGACGCCGAAAGGCATCCACTGCTCCAACAGCGTTTGAGGATCCGTCTGGCGGAGATACTCCGCCATCCGCGCCTCCATGTCGGTCAGCAGGCGCTCCTGCAGCGGCCGCACCTCGGGGAGGCCGAGGAACGCTCGCGCCTCCTCGGGGGTACAGTCCAACTCTACCCTCACCTTCATGGCGCCTCACCTCAACTCCGGGCCGCGGCGCCAACGGTTATCCCGCATTAGTACCACGACGTCGAGTGCGCCGACGGTTCACCCCGGCCGGCGCTGCACCATCAGCTTGGCCTCGCCCTGGACGACGGCGCGGTCACCGATGTAGCAGCCGGTCTCCAAGGTGACGCGCTTCTTCTCGCGGTCGACCTCGGTGATGGTCACACGCGCCCGCACGGTGTCGCCGGCCCGGACCGGGGCCATGAACTTCAGGGTCTGCGAGATGTAGACGGCGCCGGGACCGGGCATCCGCGTGCCGAGCACGGTCGAGATGAGGCTGCCGACGAGAATTCCGTGGGCGATCCGTCCCTCGAACATCGTCGAGCTGGCGAACTCCTCGTCCAGATGCACCGGGTTGGTGTCGCCGGACACGCCCGAGAACATGAGAATGTCGGCATCGGTGATGGTCTTGCCGAAGCTCGCCGTCATGCCCGGCTCGAGCTCGTCGATGTAGTATCCTCCGGTCTCGTTCACCGGCTTTCCTTTCGCGAGGCTGCATGTGAAGGCAGCGGCGTTTGCTGCACTGCCTAACACATGCCAGAAAAGCCTACCGCCGCCAAGGCGCTAAGGGTGCTGCGCGAGCACAAACACGTATGGGCCTAACATTTCGGGTGCTTGGGCCGCCGACCTCAATAGCTCAGCCGCGGCGCCAGGGCACTCGCCTGCTCCACCCAGTCGGTGCAGTCGGCCGCCGTCGGCAACGCCTTCACCAATCCCGCCGCGGCGTTCACCTCCTCGAGCTTGGCTCGCAGGTTGTCGGGATTGCGCGTGGCGAGCTCCTTCACGGTGTCGACCCCGGCCCGCTCCAGAAGATCGCCCCATTTGGTCCCGATCCCGGAGATCCGCATGAGGTCGGCGCGGTTGGCGATCGCCAATACGGCCGCCTCGTCGAGGCCGGTCTTGTCCGCCACGGCCTTGCGCTCGCCCCGCGTGCCGCACGCCGACAGCAAGGCGATCGTCGTGCTCAACCCGGCGTCGCGCAGCACCGCGGCCTGGGCATCGGTGATGCCCCGAACCTCGGTGATCGGATAGTTCAGCTCGTCCATCGTCCCGCCTCCCCGGCAACCCCAGCACCGCAGCGGATGGCACAGGTGCGGGACGATATCAATGGACGTTCATGACACCGAGCGTGCGAAGGCTCCTGATCCCGCGCGCGGCGACGATGATGTGATCGTGCAGGGTCACGCCCAGGACCGAGAGCGCCGCCTGAACCTGCTTGGTCGTCGCGATGTCGGACGGCGACGGAGCGGGATCCCCCGAGGGATGGTTGTGCGCCATGATCAGCGCCGATGCCTGGAGCTCGAGCGCTCGGCGCGCCACCTCGCGCGGGTAGAGCGGCGTGTGGTCGATGGTGCCGCGATGCATCGTCTCGTCGCGGATGAGGTTGTTCTTGCGGTCGAGAAAGAGCAGCCGCAGCGTCTCGACGCGCTCATAGCGCATGTCCACCCCCAGATAGTCGACCAGCGCCTTCCACGAGCCGATCGTGATCGGCTCCTCCAGGGGGCCGCGCAGGACGCGCCGCAGCGTCGCCTGGGTCGCCTTCAACATCGAAATCGCGGTCTCGCTCACCCCCTCGAGGGCGCGCAGCTGGAACGTCGTGGCGCTCAGGACGGCGCCGAGCGAGCCGAAGCGGTCGACGAGGCGCTCGGCCAGCGCCCGGGCCTCGGCGCGGCCGCCCGAGAGAAACAGCAGCACCTCGAGCATGTCGGTGTCGTCGAGCTCGCCGGACCCCTCGCCGGTGAGCCGCGCGAGCAGGTGGTTGGGCCCGACGGCCGTGAACAGCGCATCGGCGCCGAAGGCCTCGGCGCGCGGCTCGGCGAGGCCGAGGTCCGCGGCTTCCCGCCGCGGCCAGCCGCCCGCTGTGGCGTGGTCCACGGCCGCGACGGCGGCATCGGCGTCGGCGATGGCGAGGATGACCGAGCGGCTGGCAGTCGCGGACATGGCTTCGTCTCCGATGGGGAGCAACCTTTAGTTGATGAAGCTCTGTCCAAGCAAGATCGAAGGCGTGCGCCTAAAGCCCAATCGTTTTCAAGCGTTCCTGGATCGCCGGCAGGTAGGTTCGCCCGAAGAGCCGCAGGTGTATCAGCAGCGGATAGAGCTGATAGATCGCGCAGCGCGTGGGCTCGAACCCGGGCGCCAGCCCCCCTGTCGCGGCATAGTGGTCGAGCGCTGCGCGGTCGAGCGGCCCGAACAGGCGCGCGAAGGCGAGCTCGATCTCCGGGTGGCCCCAATAGATGGCCGGGTCGACCCAACCGACCGGCCGACCCTTGCGCGTCAGGACGTTTCCCGTCCAGAGGTCGCCGTGCAGCAGCGACGGGTGGGCCGGCTCGTCGAGCCGGTCGGCGAGCCCGGCGGCGAGGCGCTCGAGCCGCGCGTGGGTGGCGGCGTCGAGGACGCCTTCGTCGCGCGCCGCCGCGGCCGGGGCGAGCAGGCGACGGTCGCGGAAGAAGTCGAGCCAGCGCGCGGCGCGAGCGTTCGGCTGCGGCAGCGCACCGATGACGGTATCGTAGGGGTAACCGAAGGCCGGGCGCGCGACGGCGTGCAAGGCCGCCAGATCCGCCGCCAGCCGTCGCCGCCCGGCGGCGTCGAGACCGCCGCCGTCGTGCTCGATCCACTCGAGCACGAGACGCGCGTCGTCCACCGCCAGCACCTCCGGCACCGCCGCACCGGCGTCCCGCAAGTCATCGAGCATGCGCGCCTCCAGCCGCAGCTGCCCGGCGAGACCGCCCTCCCCCGATTTGACGACGACGCGCAGGCCGCCCTCGAGGTCCACCGCGCTGACGGCGAACAGGCAACCCCCGCCCAGCGGCCGGGCGCGGGCGACGCCGCGGCCGAGGATGCGCGCGCCTGGCTCAACCAAGCCGCGCTCGCAGCTCCGGAAGCATCGCCTCGACGCCGCGCGCGATGCGCTCGAAGGCGTCCGCATAGGCAACACGGGTGCCCGCGTACCAAGGATCCGGCACGTCGAGGCCGATCGCGCCGGGCACGAAGCCGGCGAGCAGACGGGTCTCGGCGGTGGCGTCGCGGGGGCGCAGCCGGTCGAGCGCGCGCGCATGGGCTTGCGTCATCGGCACGAGCCACAGGGCTTCTTTGAAATCCGCGCTCGTCACCTGCCGCGCGCGCCGCGCCGGCGGCGCGATGCCGCGGCGCCGAAGCTCGGCCACGGCCATCGGGTGCGGCGGATTGCCCCGCTCCTCGGCGCTCACCCCGCAGCTGTCGGCGACCACGGGCAGGTCGCCCGCATGGTGGCGCAAGAGCGCCTCCGCGGTCGGCGAGCGGCAGATGTTGCCGGTGCAGACGAAGAGAATGCGAGCGTGGCTCATGGGCGCACCCGTGCTCCGGTACCCTTGCGCGGTGCGTGCGTTCGCCCGCCCGCGCCGAGCTAGGATAGCGGCCGAGGCGGCGCCGGTTAAGGGCTCTCGATGGAGACGGTGACCCGGCGGCCGGTTGCCCGGTCGCTTAGGCCGCCTCGAGCAGGTCGTCGAGGTGCGGCGCCACCGCGGCGAAGAAGCGCTCGCCCGTGAACGCCTCGTGGTGGCGGCCGCCCTCGACCGTGACCCGGCGCGCCCCGCCGTGCGGCACGTGGTCGACCGCTGCATGGGTCTGCCCCGCGCCCACGAGCTCGTCGGCGGTGAGCTCGACGGTGAGGAGCTGCACGCCCTCGAGCGCCTCGAGCTTCACGCGGCGGCCGCCGATGGCGAGCCGGCCGTCGACCAGCGCGTGCTGGCGGTAGACGGCGACCACAGTGTCGAGAAAGAGTTCCGCCGGCACGTCGCACAGGCTGTGCAGGTCGCGGTGCTCGCGCGCGCGCCCGCCCGGCGCACCGGCCACCAGCTCGGCGAACATGCCGGCCTGGCTCTCGGCGTAGAGCTGCGGGTTGCTCAAGGCGTAGGCGAAGAGCTGCAGCAGCCCCGGATAGACGCGACGGCCGGCGCCGGGATAGCGGCCGGGCACATGGGTGGTGAACTGGGCCTCGAGCGCGGGCAGCGGCTGCATGCGCAAGAGCAGGCTGAGCGCGTGATTGCCGACGCGAGTGTCGAAGGGGCCGGCGAGCAGGATGAGCGCCTGCGGGCGGATGCCGTCGGCGGCGGCGAGCGCGGCGCCGGCGACCGCGGCGATGACGGATTGCGACAGGCCGACCACGATCGACCCGGGCCCCGCGGCACGGATCGTCTGCTCCACGGCGACGATCTGGTCGGCGAGGCCGAACGGGCCGACCTCGTCCGGCACGAGCCGGGCGTCGCGCCAGTCGATGGCGACGACCGGGCGGTGCCGCAACAGTGTGGTGATGAGCGGGCTCGTCACCCCCGCGCAATAGCCCGAGCACGGCGGCACCAGGACGACCGGCGGGCCGATGCGCTTGGCACTGCGAAAGCACCAAGAGGTGGCGAATGGGCCGAGCGCGGTCGCCGCCGCGTCGAACGGGCCGCCGACGTCGGCACGCACGAAAGCATCGAGCTCACCGGCGACGGGCTCGCTCGCCCGGCCCAGCCGCGCCGCCAGCTCCTGCGTCGCCACCTGGAACGGCAAAAGGGCCTGCGCCGGCTTGAAGGCCCAGTCGGCGACCCCGGCCAGCGGGCTCCAGGCCCAGCGCTGCCATTCGTACAATTGGTAGAACACGACGCCTGCCTCTCCCGACCCGTCCGGCATCATCTCGTTGGCCGGAATATGAGCCCATGACAACCCCCCAGCGCGCTCAAGCCGCTCTGAGGCGCGATTTCACCGCGTCGACCGCCGCCTGCGCCGCCGCCGCGTCGGGCCCGCCACCCTGGGCGAATTCGGGCCGGCCGCCGCCGCCCGTGCCGCCGAGCGCCGCCACGCCGGCCTTGACGAGGTCGATCGCGCTGAAGCGCGGAGTGAGATCATCGGTCACCGCGACGACCATGGCGGCCTTGCCGTCATTGGCCGAGACGAGCACGGTCACGCCCGAGCCCAGCTCCTTCTTGAGGTCGTCGGCGATGCCGCGCAGCTCCTTCGCCGGCACGCCCTCGAGGGTCCGCGCGGCGAGCTTGACGCCCGCGACGTCCTCGACGCCGACGGCGCCCGGGGCGCCGGCCCCGCCCGCGAGCTTGGCCCGGAGCGCCTGGAGCTCGCGCTCCAGCTTGCGGCGGTCCTCCAAGAGCGCCTCGACCCGCGCCGGCACCTCCGCCGGCGCCACCTTCAAGGCGTCGGCGGCCCGCTCCAGGGCGGCCTCCTCCTCGGCGAAGGCCGCGAGCGCGGCGGCGCCGGTGAGCGCCTCGATGCGCCTTATCCCGGCGGCGACCGCGCTCTCGCCGGCGACCTTGAAGACGGCGATGTCGCCCGTGCGCCGGGCGTGCGTGCCGCCGCAGAGCTCGAGCGAGTAGGTCCTGCCGTCGGCGGTCTCGCCCATCGAGACGACGCGGACCTCGTCGCCGTACTTCTCGCCGAACAGCGCCATCGCCCCGGCGGCGATGGCCTCCTCGCGGCTCATGATCCGGGTCGCGGTCGCGGCGTTCTGCCGGACGAGGTCGTTGACCTCGCGCTCGACGGCGGCGAGCTCGGCACCGGCGACGGGCTTGGGGTGGCTGAAGTCGAAGCGCAGCCGGTCGGGCGCCACCAGCGAGCCGCGCTGGGCCACGTGCGCGCCGAGATGGCCCCTCAGCGCCGCGTGCAGGAGGTGCGTCGCCGAGTGGGCGCGGCGGAGCGCGTCGCGCCGCGTGCCGTCGACGACGAAGTCCGCCGCCTCGCCGACCCGCATCTCGCCTTCCTGGACGCGGCCGACGTGGCGCCATAGGTCGCCCAGCACCTTTTGGGTGTCCTCGACGACGAAGACACCGTTCGCGCCCCTGATGGCGCCGGTATCGCCCTGCTGGCCGCCGCTCTCGCCATAGAACGGCGTCTGGTTGGCGACGAGGGTGCCGGCCTCGCCCGCCGCCAGCCGGTCGCGCCGCGCACCGTCGGCGACCAGCGCGGTGACGACGCCCTCGGCGCGGGTGGTGGCGTAGCCGAGGAACTCGGTCGCTCCCAACTCCTCGCGCAGATCGAACCACAGCCCCTCGACCGCGGCTTCGCCCGAGCCCTTCCAGCTCGCCCGCGCCTGGGCGCGCTGCTCGGCCATCGCCGCCTGGAAGCCGTCGAGGTTGACCGAGAGGCCCTTGGCCCGCAGCGCGTCCTGGGTGAGATCCAAGGGGAAGCCAAAAGTGTCGTAGAGCTTGAAGGCGACCTCGCCCGCGAGCATGCCGCCCTTCGCCATGCCCTCGGTCTCCTCGTCGAGGAGTCGGAGGCCGCGCTCGAGCGTGCGGCGGAAGCCGGTCTCCTCGAGCTTCAAGACCTCGGTGATCATCGCCTCGCCGCGGACGAGCTCGGAAAACGCCTGGCCCATCTCGTTGACGAGCACGGGCACGAGCCGGTGCAGCAGAGGCTCCGTCGCGCCGAGGAGCTGGCCGTGCCGCATCCCGCGGCGCATGATCCGGCGCAGCACGTAGCCGCGGCCCTCGGGCGCCGGCATGACGCCATCGGCGATGAGGAACGCGGCCGCCCGCAAATGGTCGGCGATGACCTTGTGCGACGGCGCGCGCTCGCCTTCGGCGCGGGTGCCGGTGAGCTGCTCGCTCGCCTCGATGAGCCGGCGGAAGAGGTCGATGTCGTAGTTGTCGTGGCGGCCCTGGAGCACCGCGGCGATCCGCTCCAGGCCCATCCCGGTGTCGATCGAGGGCCGCGGCAGGTCGACCCGCTCGGTGCGCGCCACCTGCTCGTACTGCATGAAGACGAGGTTCCAGATCTCGATGAAGCGGTCGCCGTCCTCCCCCGGGCTGCCTGGCGGGCCGCCCCAGACCTCGGGGCCGTGGTCGTAGAAGATCTCCGAGCACGGCCCGCAGGGCCCGGTCTCGCCCATCGCCCAGAAGTTGTCGGAGGTGGCGATGCGGATGATGCGCTGCTCGGGCAGGCCGGCGATCTTGCGCCAGAGATCGTATGCCTCGTCGTCCTCGGCATAGACGGTGACCAGGAGCTTGTCCGCCGGCAGCCCGAACTCCTTCGTGACCAGCCGCCAGGCCAGCTCGATCGCCCGATCCTTGAAATAGTCGCCGAAAGAGAAGTTCCCGAGCATCTCGAAGAAGGTGTGGTGCCGGGCGGTGTAGCCGACATTGTCGAGGTCGTTGTGCTTGCCGCCGGCGCGCACGCATTTCTGCGAGGTGACCGCACGGGCGTAGTCGCGGGACTCGACGCCGGTGAAGACGTTCTTGAACTGGACCATGCCGGCGTTGGTGAAGAGCAGCGTCGGGTCGTTGTGCGGCACGAGCGACGACGAGGGCACCACCGCGTGGCCCTCGCCGGCGAAGAAGTCGAGAAACGCGCTGCGGATCGCGTTGACGGTGGCCATCGCCAGAGAGGTCTCCCGTGTGCCTATCAGAGGTCGTCGTCGGCGGGGCCGCCGAGGTCGGTGAGCTCGTCGGCGAGGATACCCGCCCGCTTTCTGAGCGCGTCCTCGAGCTCCTGGGCCGTGGCCGGGTTCTCCTTCATGAAGAGCTTGGCGTTCTCACGCCCCTGGCCGATCCGCTGCTCACCGTAGGAGAACCAGCTGCCCGATTTTTCGACCAGTCCGGCCTTGACGCCGAGGTCGACGAGCTCACCCGTCTTCGAGATCCCCTCGCCATACATGATGTCGAACTCGACGACCTTGAAGGGTGGTGCCATCTTGTTTTTGACTACCTTGACCCGGGTCTGGTTGCCGACGATCTCGTCCTTGTCCTTGACCGCACCGATGCGCCGCACGTCGATCCTGATGCTCGCGTAGAACTTGAGGGCGTTGCCGCCGGTGGTGGTCTCGGGGCTGCCGAACATGACGCCGATCTTCGAGCGGATCTGGTTGGTGAAGATCACCATGCACTTCGAGCGGCTGATGCTGCCGGTGAGCTTCCTGAGCGCCTGGCTCATCAGCCGTGCCTGCAGGCCCGGCAGGCTGTCGCCCATCTCACCCTCGAGCTCGGCCTTGGGCACGAGGGCCGCGACGCTGTCGATCACGACGACGTCGATGACGCCCGAGCGGACCAGCGTGTCGGCGATCTCGAGCGCCTGCTCGCCGGTGTCGGGCTGGGAGATGAGGAGGTTGTCGGTATCGACGCCGAGCTTTCGGGCATAGCCCGGGTCGAGCGCGTGCTCGGCGTCGATGAAGGCGCAGGTGCCGCCCGCCTTCTGCGCTTCGGCGACGGCATGGAGGGTGAGGGTGGTCTTGCCCGAGCTCTCGGGGCCGTAGATCTCGACCACGCGGCCCCGCGGCAGGCCGCCGATGCCCAGCGCGATGTCGAGCGCGAGCGAGCCCGTCGACACGCTCTCGATCTCGATCGCCTGCTCGCGCTGGCCGAGCCGCATCACCGAGCCCTTGCCGAAGGCGCGCTCGATCTGACCGATCGCCGCCTCCAGCGCGCGCTGGCGGTTCTCGGGGCTGCGGGCGGAATCGGCCATGGCTGGTGCTCGGCGCTGGTGTGGGGCACCGCGTTATAGCGGCTGCACTGCCTCGCGCAAAAGG
>CAYZSE010000055.1:0-1845 GCA_964481035.1 uncultured Geminicoccaceae bacterium
TGCTGGCGCGCCAGCTCGCGGCGCTCGTCGAGGAACGGCTCCGCCTGAAGGCGACCACCGCCACCGGACGCGGCCGGTGCGAGGAGGTCGATCGGGCCCGCCGCCGGTGCCAACGCCGCGAGCGGCGCCGCCGGGGTCAAGAGGTCGGCGACCAGCCGCTCGGCGCGCGCCTCGGGGGTCTCTGCCGTCTCGTCGCCGATGGCATGCCGCGGCCCGTCCACGCGCGTCGGCGCCGGCGCCCACGGGGCCGGCGCGGTGACGTCGACCGGCAGTCCCGCCTCGACCGCCGGCGCGCGCGAAGCCGCCGCCGGCTGGAGCCCGGCCAGCGTCGCCGCCTCGTCGGCCGGCAGGAACCCGGCGCCGAGGCCCGCGGCCTTGAGGGCGAGCACGACGACGAGGGCGGCGAGCGTCAAGGGCAGCGGCGAGGTGCCGCGGCGGATCGCGCCGATGGGCGGCAGCTCCAGCGCACGCACTGCTCAGCTCCCGATCGCGTGGTGCAACGCGTCGGCCAGGGTCTCCGCGGACCGCGGCTTTGCGCCTCTGGTGCCGGCGCCCGGCGCAGCCTTGCCGCCGACGCCGGCCGCCGCCCGTGCCGTGCGCAAGAGGTCCTCGGGCGTGCGCTGACGCACGGCGCGGGGTGCCTCGCTCGCGGCCGGCGGCCGCTGTGCCTCGACGTTGCGCATGCGGCGGATCGCCGCCTCGGCCCGTTCGACGGTGAGGTCGAGAGCGGTCACGAATGCCTGGAGGCGATCGCGTTCGGCGCGAAAGGCGCGCAGCCGCCGCTGCACGAGGGCGAGATGCGCGATGGTCGTGACGAGCAGGACGCAGATCACGACGTCGAAGAGACGGTCAATCATGCTCGGCGTTTTCCTCGCTGCGGCGGCGATCGATCCGGACGGCGAGGTTGTCGCCGGCGCGGCCGATGAAGCCCTTGAACATCGGAACGTGGCCGCTGCGGAGCAGGACCTCGCTCTCGGCGGTGGCGTTGAGGTCGAGCACGGTGCCGACGCGGAAGCTCAGCGCGCGACTGAGGCTGATGACCTGCTCGTCGAGCACCGCCTCGAGATCGACGTCGGTGGTCAGGATCTCGCGCGCGAGATGGCCTTCCCAGATCGAATCCCGACCGAAGCGCTCGCCCATGAAGCCCTGCAGCAGGAGATCGCGCACGGGCTCGAGGGTGGCGTAGGGCAGCAGCACCGCGATGCAGCCGCCGCGCTCCTCCATGTCGACGCGGAGCTTGAACACCACCGCCGCGTTGCCGGGCCGGGCGATCGCCGCGAACCTCGGATTGGTCTCGAGCCGCTCGAACTCGAAGACGACGGGTGAGATCGGCGCGAAGGCCAGCCCGAAGTCGTGCAGCAACAGGCTGACCAGCCGGGTGACGAGGTTCTGCTCGATGGTCGTGTAGGGCCGGCCCTCGACGCGCATCGCCGCGGTACCGCGCCGTCCGCCCAAGAGCACGTCGACGATCGAGTAGATCATCGCGCTGTCGACCGTGATGAGGCCGTAATTGTCCCACCGATCCGCCCGAAAGACGCTGATCATCGCCGGCAGGGGAACCGTATCGAGATAGTCGCCGAAGCGCAGCGACGTCATGTTCTCGATGCTGACGTCGACGTTCTCGGAGGTAAAGTTGCGCAGGCTGGTGGTGACGAGGCGGACGAGACGGTCGAAGACGATCTCGAGCATCGGCAGCCGCTCATAAGCGACCTGGTTGTTGTTGGCGAGGGCGAGGATCCCGGATTGGGCCGCCGCGGAAGGGCGATCATCGACGCCGAGCAGGCTGTCGATCTCGTCCTGGTTGAGGACGCGGTCGATCGGCTGCGGTGGCGGCGATTCGGCGGC
>CAYZSE010000055.1:1945-19575 GCA_964481035.1 uncultured Geminicoccaceae bacterium
TCTCGTCCTGGTTGAGGACGCGGTCGATCGGCTGCGGTGGCGGCGATTCGGCGGCGTCCGCGGCGCCCGCCGGTGGGCGGGCGCCGGCGGGGGCTTCGTCGCGGTGGTGGACCTCCTGGTCGTCGCCCGCGAGCGTCGCCCACTCGGCGGCCAGCGCAGCCTGGTCGACGCCGTTGCCTTCGGGGGCGCTGCTCATCGGCCCTCTCCCTATTGAACCAGCATTTCCTTGAAGAGCACGTCGCGGACGCGCCCGGGCTCGATCGCCTGGTGGATGCGGGCGTGCAGATCCTCCTTGAGCCGGAACATCGAGCCCGGCCCCTGCAGCTCCCCGGGTGTCAGGGTGCGCAGGTAGAGCTGGAAGCTGTCGACGATCCGCGGCGCCAGGCTGGTGATCCGCTCGGCCGTGCGCTCGTCGTCGACCTCGACGGCGAGGCTCAGCTTCAAAAAGCGCGGCCGTCCGTCGCTGACGACGAGGTTCACCAGCATCTGCGGCAGGTCGACGAAGACCGGTGGGCCCGGCGGAGCTCCTGCGTGGTCGCCGGTCGCGGAAGCGCCGGCGGCGTCTTCGCCGTGGCCGGTATCGTCGGCGGCGCCGTCATGCGCCGCGACCTCGTCGCCGTCGCCACCGAACAGGCCGAGGGCGAGGCCGGCGCCGACGCCGCCGCCGATCAGCACCAACAGGCCGACCGCGGCGACGATCACCAGCTTGAGCCTGCTCTTGGGCTTGGCCGCCTGGCCTTCGACTTCCTCGGACATCTGCGCACCTCGACTGCGGGTCGGCTCGATAGGAGGTGACGATGCGCGAACATCGTTAACGCAACCTTGCCGATGGTGCCGATGCTGCCGGCGCTGGGCAGGGCTTGCCGCCGGGATCCCCTGGCGGGCGCTCGGGGGCGGCTGCCAAGCGCGCCGACGCTGGCTTGGCACGGCGCTTGCCGAGGAGGCGACGACAGCATGCGGAGCACGGCTTCATGGAGAACATCGGCTACGTCGCCCTCTCGCGCCAGCTCGCGCTGCAGGAGAACCTCGGGGTCTTGGCAAACAACCTCGCCAACGCCGAAACGACGGGCTTCCTCGGCGACGAGCTGACCTTCGAGCAGGTGCTCGTCCGGGCCGAGCGCGGCCGCGACACGGCCTTCGTGCAGAGCCTCACGCCCAAGCCGGACCTCGCCGAGGGCGAGCTGCGGATGACCCACAGCCCGCTCGACTTCGCCATCGGCCGCTCGGGGATGTTCGCGGTTCAGACCCCCGAGGGCGTCCGCTACACGCGCGCCGGCCATTTCCGCCTCGATCCGGCCAACCAGCTGGTCACCTTCGACGGCCATCCGGTCCTCGACGTCGACGACCAGCCGATCGCCCTGCCCGACAACGTCGAGAAGCTGCAGGTCGGCAAGGACGGCACCTTGTCGATCGACGGCGAGGTGCTGGCGCAGTTCCGCCGCGCCAGCTTCGCCGAGCCCGAGCGCTTCGAGCGCGAGGGGGCCATGCTGTTCGCCACCGAGGAGGCGCCCGGCGTCGCCGAGGACGCCGAGGTCTACCAGGGCGCGCTCGAGTCCTCGAACGTCCAGCCGATCATCGCCATGGCCGAGCTCATGGAAACCACCCGCGCCTTCCAGGCGACCCAAAAGCTCATCGAGACCCAGCACGAACTCACCCGCCGGGCGGTCGAGAGCCTTCTCGACACCCGGGGCTAGGAGGCCCAACCATGCGCGCTCTCAACGTCGCCGCCACGGGCATGATGGCCCAGCAGCTCTTCGTCGAGGTCATCTCGAACAACATCGCCAACATGACCACGACCGGCTACAAGCGCCGTCGTCCCGAGTTCCAGGATCTGCTCTACCAGAGCCAGCGGCGGATCGGCGCGCAGACCTCGGACGTCGGCACGGTGGTGCCGGCGGGCGTCCAGATCGGCCTCGGCGTCAGGCCCGCCGCCGTCTACCGCGTGCACGAGCAGGGCGACCTGCAGAACACCGAGAACCGGCTCGACCTCGCCATCCAGGGCGAGGGCTTCTTCATGATCGAGATGCCGAACGGCGAGCTCGGCTACACCCGCAGCGGCCAGTTTCAGGTCAGCCCCGACGGCCTGCTCGTCAACGCCGACGGCTTTCCGCTCGCGCCGGCGATCGAGATTCCCGAGGAGGCGATCGAGGTCTCGATCAGCCAATCGGGCCTGGTCGAGGTCAAGTTCGAGGGCGAGGTCGACACCGTCGAGGTCGGCCGCATCGAGCTCGCCACCTTCGTCAATCCGGTCGGGCTCGAGGCCATCGGCAACAACATGCTGCTCGAGACGACCGCTTCCGGTCCGGGCAACGTCGGCGAGCCCGGCCGCGACCAGCGCGGGACGGTGCTGCAGGCGTTCCTCGAGAGCTCGAACGTCGATCCGGTCACCGAGATGACGATGCTGATCACCGCGCAGCGCGCTTACGATCTTAACTCCAAAGTCATCAGTGCGAGCGATGAGATGATGGCGACCGTCACCCAGCTGAGGTGAGCCATGAGGCCCGGCCTCGTCCCGATCATCATCGCGCTCCTCGTCGCCGCCCCGGCGCGAGCCGACGTCGGCCTCGCGCCGGGGCAACCGTTCGACCAGCAGGCGGCCACGGCGCTGCTCGAGGCACCGCTGGCGCGCGCGGCCGGGGCCCAAGGCTTACGCATCACCGTGGCTCAGCCGTCACTGCCGTTGCACAACCCCTATCCGCAAGCGGCGACACTCCAGGTCTCGGGCGTCCGCGTCACCGCCGGCGACCGCTTCGTCGCGGCGGTCGAGATCCATGTCGGCGACCGGCCGCCCTTGAGCCTGACCTTGAGCGGCTCATTCCAGCGGCTGCTCGGGGTGCCGGTGCCGGCGGCGACGATCGCCGCCGGCACCCTCCTCGGCCCGGCGCACTTCGAGACGCTGTGGCTGGCCCAGAACCGCATCCGCGGCGATTGGCTCGCCAGGGTGGCCGAAGTCGAGGGCCGCGAAGCGTACCGCGCGCTGGTCGCCGGCCAACCGGTGGCGGGCGACGCCATCGGCCCGCCGCGCCTGGTCCGCCGGGGCGAGCCCGTCACCGTCGTCTTCGCCGAGGGCGGACTTCGGCTCGAGACGACGGCCACCGCCCGCAGCGGCGGCGGTCGCGGTGATGTCGTCGAGGTCGAGAACTCGGTCTCCGGCGCGGTCGTCACAGGTCGGGTCATCGGTCCCGCCCGTATCGCAGTGGAGGTGCCCTGATGGCACGCCTCGCGGCCCTCACCGCCGCTCTCGTCGTCGCGGCTTCGACCTCCGGGTGCATGGTTCCCGACCGCCTCCGCGACGTCGGCCGTGCGCCGGAGCTGAGCCCGATCGCCGACCCGACGGCGATCGAGAACTACCGACCCGTGACGATGCCGATGCCGGCACCGGAGCCGGTCGGGCCGACGACGGCCAACTCGCTCTGGCGCACGGGCGCGCGCGGCTTCTTCAAGGACCAGCGCGCCCGTCAGGTGGGCGACATCCTCACCGTCAACGTCACCATCAAGGACGAGGCGAGGGTCAGGAACGAGACCTCCCGCTCGCGCAACAACGATGAGAGCCTCGGTATCGGCGGGCTGTTCGGCCTCGACCACGTGGCCGACATGGCCTTCCCCGAGAGCTACGACGCGACCCGCTCGGTCGACCTCCAGAGCGAGACCTCGAACAACGGCCAGGGCCAGGTCCGCCGCCAGGAGGACATCTCCCTCGACGTCGCCGCGGTGATCGTCCAGGTGCTGCCGAACGGCAACATGGTGATCCGCGGGCGCCAGGAGGTGCGGGTCAACTTCGAGGTCCGCGAGCTCATCATGGGCGGCATCGTCCGCCCCGAGGACATCACGCCGACCAACACGATCCCGCACGACAAGATCGCCGAGCTGAGGGTCGCCTATGGCGGCCGCGGGCAGATCACCGACGTCCAGCAGCCGCGCTACGGCACCCAGGTGCTCGACATCCTCCTACCGTTCTGAGGCGGGCCACGGCACGAGGCGAAGCTCGGTCCCGCCGAGGCGGCGAAAGGTCCGTTCGCGGCAGGTCAGCACGAGGACCTGCACGTCGCCCGCGGCCATCGTCAGCGCCGTGAACATCCGCTCGATGCGGGCGTCGTCGGAGAAGACCAGGGCGTCGTCGAGAACCACCGGCAGCTCGCGCCCGTGCCGGGCGAGCAGCCGGGCGAAGGCGAGCCGCGCGAGGACGGCGATCTGCTCGCGGGTGCCGCCGCTCAGTCGTGCGATGCCGTCGCTGCGCCCGGGCCGGCGGAGCACCCTCGGTGCGAAGTCCAAGGCCAGCTCCAGCTCCGCCTCCGGCAGGATTTGGGCGAGCAGAGGGTCCATCGCGGCGAGCACCGGCGCGGTGAAGCGCTCGCGGGCCTCGGCCTCGGTCGCGGCCAGCACCTCGACGAGGACGTCGAGTGCCGCCTGCTGCCGCCGAAAGGCGGCGACGCGACCGGCGCGTAGCTCGACCGTCGCCCGGGCGTCGGCCAGCCGTTCGCCGATCGCCTCCGCCTCGGCGGTCCTGAGCTCGCCCGTGAGCCCGGCCCGCTCCAGGCGCAGCCCCTCGACCCGCCGTGCCGCATTGTCGAGCGCCTGCTCCAGCCGCTGCACGGTCGCCGCTGCCGCCTCGACGTCGCGATCCTCGGCCTCGGCGCGGGCGAGGGCTTCACCGGCCGCGGCCGTCGCCCGCGCCGCCGCCTCGCGCCCGGCTCGCGCCGCGTCCGCCGCCGCCGCCCACGCGTCCGCCGCGCCGAGCCGCGCCCGTGCCGCGTCGGTTCGTTCCATGAGGCTCTCGATCCGCGTGCTCGCCACCGCCACGGCCTCGCGCGCCGGCGCCGCTGCCTCCAGCCGCTCGCGCCAATGGCGCTCCGCTGCGTCCGCCCGCATCCGGGCCGCCGCCGCCGCCGCGAGCGCCTCATCCGGGTCGAGCGGTGGGCCCGTCTCGTCGACGGCCTCGGCCATCGCCGCGAGCGCGTCGACCTCGCGGCCGAGCGCGTCGACCCCGTCGGGGGCGAGCCGGCGGACGGTCCGCTCCAGCTCGCCGCACGCGATGTCCAGAGCCTCGGCCTCGCGCAGCTCGAGGCGGGCCTCGGCGAGGTCGGCCACGCCCAGCGCGTCGAGCCGCGCGCGCACCGCGGCCGCGTGAGCACCGAGCGACGCCTCCAGCTCGGCCGCCTCGCCGAGGCCGCCCGGGTCGACGACGAGCCGGCCGATACCGTCGAGCGCCAGCTCGGTCGGCCGCAGGACGGGATGTTCCACGCCACCCTCGAGCGCCGCGCCGTCCCGTCGGACGCGACCGCCGCGCGCGCCCTCGTAGTGGACCGTCACCGTCGGCCGGCGGGCGGCGAGACGCGCGGCCGTCTGCC
This sequence comes from uncultured Geminicoccaceae bacterium, assembly GCA_964481035.1. Classification (GTDB taxonomy): domain Bacteria; phylum Pseudomonadota; class Alphaproteobacteria; order Geminicoccales; family Geminicoccaceae; genus JAAAPF01. The sequence continues at coordinate 7,294 of CAYZSE010000055.1, forward strand.
TTTCGAGGTCGATCGCCGCCTCCAGCTCGGCCACGGCCGCGGGCGTGACCGCGATCAGCCGCCGCGCCTTCGCCTTGGCGTCGCGCTCGCAGGCGGCCCCGCGCGCTTGTTCCAGCCGGGCCGCCGCGGCGGCCAACGCCGCGGCGGCCCGGCCGGCCGCCTGCTGCCGTCGCGTCTCCTCGGCGACGTTGTCGGCCTCCTCCCGGGCGGCGCGAGCGGCGTCGCGTTCCGCGACGGCGGCGGCCAGCTCCGCCTCGGACGCCGCGCGCGTCCGCGTTGCCGCCTCCTTCTGCGCGCGGGCTTCGGCCAGCCGCTCGAGGTCGGCGCGCGCCGCCGCTTGCTGGGCGAGCAGCTCGGCTTCGGCACGAACGGCGGCAGCCTCCACGGCGCGGGCGCCGGCGAGGTCGCGCGCCCGGGCGTCGCGCCGCTCCTGGTCCAGCCGCGCCGCCTCCAAGCCGCGGCGCGCCGCCTCCAGCTCGCGGTCGAGGTCGGCGTCGGCCCGGTCGGCGTCGGCTTCGGCGAGGGCCGTCTCGATGCGGGCGAGCCGGTCGAGCGCCCGCTCCGCCGCTTGCGCTCGATCCTCGAGGACGGCGAACTCGGCCACGGCCTCGTCGTGCCGGGCGATAGCCTGCTCGTAATCGCCGCGCGGCCGCGCCTGCGCCGCCGTCACCAGCTTGAGACGTTCCGCCCTGGCCCGCTCGAGCAGCCGTGCGACCCGCTCGCCGCCGGCCATGTCGCCGACCTCGCGGGCGACCACGTCGCGCAGGCTGGCCGGCGCGTCGCGGACGTCGGCGAGCGCGCCCAGGCCGACGCCCTGCTGCAACCACAAGAGGCCCGCCGGACCCTCACCGGGCTTGCTCGCGCCGAGCGAGGCGGCGAGGCGGTCGTCCACCGCGTCGCCCGCGGCGACGGTGGTGCCGGCGGCGAGATCGACGAGCAGCGCTTGCGGCGTGCTCACGAAGCGCTTCACCAGCCGCAGCGCCCGACCGTCCAGATCGAGGTCGACCTCGATCTCGGGCGCGCCGCCGGCCGGATCGGGCACCAGGCTCGAGACGTCGCGATGCTTCGAGGACGCCTTGAAGAACAGCGCCGTCCGCAGCGCGTCGAACAGCGTCGACTTGCCGGCCTCGTTCGGCGCGGCGAGGACGTTGACCGCGTCGCCGATACCCTCGAGCGCCGCGCCCGCGGCGCCGAACTGGCGCACGTGGCGAAGACGGATCGCGCGCAGCCTCAAGGCTCGCGGGCCCAGGCGAAGAGCAGGTCGAGCGCGCGTCCGGCGGCCGGATCCTCCGGGGCACGCCGCGCGAGCGTCCGGGCCGCGGCCTGCAAGCCCGCATCGGGCCCCAGCGCGTCGAGATCGGGGGCGTCGACGAGGGTGACGAGGCTGTCGTCCTCGACCGCGAGATGGGCGAGGCGATCGCCCAGACGCGCCAGCCGCGCCTGCCATTCGGCGCGCTCGGCGAGCCCGATCGTGCCCGCGACCGCGAGCTGCACCAGGGTGCGATCCGCCGGCACGGCCGCATCGCCCGCGAGCCGCTCCAGGGCCTCCCAGCCGAGGCCGGGGATCCATTCGAGGCGCATGCGTCGCCAGCGAAACCGCGCCGTCGCCACGCTCTCGACCACCGCCGGTGCGGTGGGTCCGGCGATGCTCACGACGAGGCAGGAACCGGGCTCGTTCTGGGGAAAGCGGTCGGGCTCGGGGGTGCCCGCGTACCAGGTCCGTGCCTCGACCTGCTGCTGGCCGTGCCAGTCGCCGAGCGCGAGATAGGCGAGGCCGGCGGTACGCGCGCGGTCGATGGCAATGGGCGCCGCCCGGCCGTCGTCCTCGGCGAAGCTGGCGGTCGGGCCATGGGCGAGGCCGAGGCGGATCGCGCCTGGGGGCGTGACCATGTCGTCGAGCCCGGCCGTCGGATCGACGGCCGGCCGGCGGGTCGCCAGCGGCGCCGGCAGGAGCCACGCCGCGGCGGTCAGCGCCACCGGCTCGGCCGCCGTGCAAGCCCGGACGTTGCTGGGCAGCCCGAGGCGGTGGAGACGCTCCCATAGCCCGCTCGGTCGGGCCGGATCGTGATTGCCCGGCAAGAGCCACCAGACGAGATCGGCGGCGCGCGCCAAGCGGTCCAGCGGCTGCAGCAGCGTCCGCTCGGATGGCGTTTCGTGATCCCAGACGTCGCCCGCGACCAGGACGTGCTCGGCACCGCGGGCGCGCGCATGCCGGGCCACGGCGTCGATCGCATCGAGACGCGCCTCGACGAGACGGGCGGCGAGATCGTCCCTGAAGGTCGCAAACGAGCGGCCGAGGTGCCAATCGGCGGTGTGCACGATGCGCAAGGTCATGGAACCTGGACTACTCGGTGGCGCAGCTGGAGGCCAGAGCCGACGGTTCGGGTTGCGTCGGCGGAGCAGCGGCCCGATGTCATGTTCGGTGGGCGGCGTCGATCCGGGCGCCGGCGGGGTGAAAGGAAAGGCCCATGCTTCAGCGGCTGCAGCAACTCTGGCGCGGCGAGGAAAGCGCGACGGCCATGCCGGGCTTCGATCGCCACCAGCTGGCGGCAGCGGCGCTGCTGGTCACGGCGGGCGCCATGGACGACGATTTCGACGAGGCCGAGCGCGCGCGCGTGCGAGCGCTCCTGTGCGAGCGTTTCGAGCTGGCGGCTGCCGACGCCGATGCGCTGCTGGCCGAGGCCGAGACGGCAGCGCGCGCGAGCGTCGACCTCTTCGGGTTCACCCAGTCCATCAAGGACGGCTTCACGCCCGACGAGCGCGTCGGCATCGTCGAGATGGTCTGGGAGGTCGTCTACACCGACGGTAACCTCCACGATCTGGAGGCGAGCCTGATGCGTCGGCTCGCCGGCCTGCTGGGCGTGACCGACCAGGAGAGCGGCGCCGCTCGCGCTCGCGTGCGGGCTAAGCTGGGCGGCTAGCGCACCGGCGGAGGGGCGGATCGCCGGTCGGCGATCCAACTGCCCGCCGTGGGCGTATCACCTGCCAAACGGGAGTGAGGCCATGTTCGAGATGGACGTACGCATACGGTCGCGCCGCGCGGCCCTGTTGCAGCTCGCCGCCGAGGAGCTGCGGCGCGCGGAACGGGAGGGTGGCCAGCACGACGGCGGCCGTCTCGCCCAGACCCTCGACCGGCTGGCGGCGAGGCTGTTGGTCCAACGCTCGTTAGCACCGTCGGGCTGATCGCATCCGCCCGTGTCAGTTTGTCGGCGGGTTGAATCGGCCGATGTTGCCGACAAACTGCTGGATCAGGGAAAGATCGTTGCCCCCCGTCTCCGTCTCGTCCTCGACGAACGCCACTTGGTGCGCATCGTCGACATCGAAGATTTCGACCGCGGCGACGATCCCGCGGTCATCGAAGCTGATACGCACCACCTCTTGCTTCGTTAGCGTGCTATTGTAGAACGTGCTCCGTCTGATGCGTCGTTCGATGTAATACCAATTGCGCGCGTCGAAGGGGTCACGTGCGGATGGGGTTCCGAGCAGCGCCGCAACTTCACCTTGGGAGGTTGCCCCTGGACGGATGCGTGCCAGTTCCTCTTCCGCCAGGCGATTTCCGTGGGTTCGGACGGTGCTCTGGCACGCGGCGAGCGTCGAAGCGGCCACGATAGCCACGACCACAACTATGAGTCTCGACATGGGGTCCGATGCGCCCTCGATGAACTACGGCATGGGTTGGCTATCACAGCTCTGGCGACACGGCAAAAGCCTGTTCGACACCCGCGACGCCCACGCCCGCGCAGCCGCCGCCCGCTCGCTCTATTCGGTCGCCGTGAGCCAAGCCAGGCAGCCTGTCTTCTATACAGATTATGCGGTTCCAGACACGCACGACGGTCGGCTCGAGCTCATCCAACTCCATGTCATTCTCCTGCTGCGGCGTCTGCAGCGCGGGGATGACGAGGGCCGGCTCCTGGGGCAGGCGCTTTTCGATGTGTTCTTTCTCGACCTCGATCGGTCGCTGCGCGAAGGCGGGGTCGGCGATCTATCGGTCGGCAAGTGGGTCAAGAGGATCGGCCAGCAGTTCTACGCCCGCGCCACGGCAGTCGAGGCGGCGTTGGCCCAGGAGGATGCCGCCGGGCTGGAGGCGGTCTTGTCGTCCAACGTCTACGCCGGCCTCGAGGGGGCCATCGAAGCGGCGGCGCTGGCGCGGTATCTGCTCGACGCCGACCGCGCGCTGGCGGCGCAGGCGGGCGCGGGGACCCCACTACCGGCGTTGCATTTCACGGCCATCGCGCCTATACGCACGTAGCCTTCGCCGTTTCTCGCCCCTCCCGCACGACATCATGCCAGAAGCGATCGAGCCCGCTCCTTTCTCGCGTGTCCTCGCCTTGCGCGCTCTCGTCGCGCCGCGGCCGTTTGCCCTGGCGGCGACGGCGGATGAGGCGGCGGCGGTGGCGCGCCTGTTCGCCATCGAGGCCGTCTCCGGGCTGAGGGTGGCGGGGGCGCTGGAACCGGTCCATGCGCGCTATCGTCTGCGGGGTGCCGTCGAGGCGCAGGTGACCCAGCGCTGCGTGGTCACCGCGGAACCGGTGACGGCAGACGTGGTCGCCCCGTTCGATCGTTTCCTGGTCGTCGCCGACGCACCCGGCGAGGAGGGGGCGATCGAGGTCGACCCCGAAGCCGACGACGTCGACTACCTCGATGGTTCAGCGGTCGACGTCGGTGCCGTCGCGGTCGAGGAGCTGGCGCTCGCCCTCGAGCCGTATCCGCGTGCGCCGGACGCAGACCAGACGCTCGCCGCCTTGCGCTCGGACGAGCACGCCGACCATCCCTTCGCTGCGCTTGCGCGTCGTCGCGCGGGCTCCTAGACACCACCGAAACGAGGATCGAAACCATGGCGGTACCGCGCAAGAAGGTGACGCGCTCGAAGCGCGACATGCGGCGTTCGCATCTGGCCTTGGCGCCCTACAACGCGGCCGAATGCACGAATTGCGGTGAGTTGAAGCGCTCGCATCACGTTTGCGGTGCCTGCGGCTATTACGACGGGCGCGAGGTCGTCGTCGCCAAGCCGGAGCGCGGCGTCGACGACGAGGCGGCCTGAGCGGGTGACGAGGGGCGCCGTCACCCTCTCGATCGATGCGATGGGCGGCGATCACGCGCCGCAGATGGCGGTCGACGGGGCCGACATCGTGCTTCGCGAGCGGAGCGACGTGCGCTTCGTGATCTTCGGCGACGGCGACCGGATCCGGACGTTGCTGGAGCGCAGGCCGAAGCTGCGGAAGGCGGTCGATGTCCGGCACACCACCGAAGTGGTCGCGGATCACGCCAAGCCCACGGCCGCGCTGCGCCAGGCGCGCGGGTCGTCGATGCGGCTGGCGATCGAGGCGGTCAAGGAGGGGTCGGTGCAGGCCGCGGTGTCGGCCGGCAACACCGGTGCACTCATGGCCATGGCCAAGGTGCTCCTGCGCACCTTGCCGGGCATCGACCGGCCGGCCATCGCCTCGGTGATGCCGGCGGCGCAGCGGCCGGTGGTCATCCTCGATCTCGGCGCCAACGCCGAGTGCGATGCGACCAATCTCGTGCAGTTTGCGATGATGGGCACCGTCTTCGCCCGGACCGTCTTGAACGTGCGCGAGCCCACGGTCGCGCTCTTGAATATCGGCACCGAGGCGCTCAAGGGCGACGAGGTCGTCCAGGAGGCGGCCCGCCGGCTCGGCGCGGGCGAGCTGCCGATCCGCTTCGAGGGATTCGTGGAGGGCACGGGCCTCATGGCCGGGACCGTCGACGTCGTCGTCACCGACGGGTTTACCGGCAATGTCGCGCTCAAGGTCGCCGAGGGGACCGCACGTCTCATCGTCGATCGCGTCCGTGACACGCTCGCCGACAGCTGGGCGGCACGGCTCGGCTTCCTCTTGGCCCGACGCAGCGTCGGTCGCCTCAGGGCGCGCCTCGATCCGGAACGATACAACGGGGCCATGTTCCTCGGTCTCGGCGGCATCGTCGTGAAGAGCCACGGCGGCTCGAAGGCACAGGGTTTCGCCAACGCCATCAAGGTCGCGATCGACCTCGTCGAAGGGCGTGCCAACGAGCGCATCTCCGCCGATCTCGCGCGGCTCACGGTGCCGATCGTGGGCGCGGCGTCGTGACCAAGCGGGCCGTCGTTCGCGGATGGGGTGGGCACCTGCCGGAACGGGTCGTGACCAACGACGAGCTCGCGCGCGAGATCGACACCTCCGACGCCTGGATCCGTGCCCGGACCGGCATCCGTCAGCGGCACGTCGCGGCGCCAGGCGAGTTCACCTCCGACCTCGCGGCCGCAGCGGCGCGGCGAGCGCTGGCGTGCGCCGGCGTCGCGGCCGGGGCCGTCGACCTCATCGTCGTCGCGACCTCGACACCGGACAACACCTTCCCGGCCGCGGCGACGGCGGTGCAGCGCAAGCTCGGCTGCCCGCCGGGCATCGCCTTCGACGTGCAGGCGGTCTGTGCCGGGTTCCCCTACGCGCTCACCATCGCCGACCAGTTCTTGCGACTGGGCCAAGCGCGGACCGCCCTGGTGATCGGCGCGGAGACCTTCTCGCGCCTGATGGATTGGAACGACCGGGGAACGTGCGTGCTCTTCGGCGATGGCGCCGGCGCCCTCTTGCTGGGGGTCGAGCCCGCGGGCGAGCGGGGCATCCTCGCCACCTATCTCGGCGCGGATGGGCGCTACTACGACGATCTCTACGTCGACGGCGGCCCGTCCTCGACCGGGAAGACGGGCTATCTGCGCATGAACGGCCAGGAGGTGTTCCGCCACGCTGTGGCGATGCTGGCCCGCTCGGTGACCGATGCGCTGGATCGCGCCGGGCTCGCGCTGGCGGATGTGGACTGGATCGTGCCGCATCAGGCGAACAAGCGGATCATCGATGCGGTCGGCCGGCGGCTGGATCTGCCGGCGGACAAGATGATCGTCGCCGTCGACCGTCACGCCAACACCTCGGCGGCATCCATCCCGCTGGCGCTCGCGCTGGCGGCCGGCGATGGCCGCCTGCAGCCGGGCCACCTCGTGGTCGCGACGGCCATGGGCGGCGGCTTCACCTGGGGCGGCGTGGCGCTGCGCTGGTAGCCGGCCAGGGGCATGGCCTGCCGTGTTTGCAGGTGTTTCTTCTCCCGTTGACCGAAACGCTTGTGATTGCTACTTTTTTTCATGTTGTCCCAAGGATTGGCGGGCGCATGAGCGATCGGACTGTCACCCGGGCGGATCTCGCCGAAGCCGTCTACGAGGAGGTCGGCCTGTCCCGCAGCGAGTCCGCCTCGTTGGTCGATTCCGTCCTCGACGAGATCAGCCGGTCGCTGCTCGACGAGGGCTCGGTGAAGATCTCGGCGTTCGGGACCTTCGCCGTCCGCTGGAAGGGTGAGCGGATCGGCCGCAACCCGAAGACGGGCGAGGAGGTGCCGATACTGCCGCGCCGGGTTCTGGTCTTTCGGCCTTCGCAGGTCCTCAAGGAGCAGATCAACGCGCGCAGCGCCGGCGCCGCGGTCGAGGAGCCGTCGTGAGCGAGGCCCTGTCGCGCGGTGGTGACAGCCGCGGCAGCGGCAAGTCGGCAGCGGCCTTCCGCACGATCAGCGAGGTCGCGCAAGAGCTCGACGTCGCCCAGCACGTCTTGCGCTTCTGGGAGAGCAAGTTTCCGCAGGTCAGACCCCTCAAGCGCGGCGGCGGGCGACGCTATTATCGGCCGGAAGACGTCGAGCTGCTGCGGCAGATCCGCTCGCTGCTCTACGACGAGGGCTACACCATCAAGGGCGTGCAGAAACTGCTGCGCACGAAGCGCGGGCGCGACGAGGACGGCGGCGACGCGGACGCGTCGGTGCTGGGGGACGAGGCGGAAGCCGACCGCGACGAGCAACTCCGCGCCCTCAAGTCCGAGCTCGTGGCGCTGCGCGATCGGCTCCGCCAAGCCGCCGACTGAGCGGTCCGCCCGAGCCCTGCCCTTGTGCCGGTTCGGCCCGCTCGCTATAGACGATGCCGTCGGAGCGTAGCGCAGCCCGGTAGCGCACTTGTCTGGGGGACAAGGGGTCGTGGGTTCGAATCCCGCCGCTCCGACCAGGCCTCCCGGGTAGTCGCAGCTCTTACCGCCAGCGTCAGAACGTCGCCGGCAGCAGCTCCCTCACGGCGAGATGGCTGTCGACCCGCTTCACCCCGGCGAGCTCCTCGGCGGCCAGCTCGAAGGCCCGCCGCTCGCTCGGTGTCTGGACGACGCCCCACAGCTCGACGACGCCATCGTGAACCCGCGGCGTTACGCTGCCGGCCGAGCTGAGCCCCGCGTCGCGGATCGCCTGCTCGAAGCGCGCTTCGATGGCGTCGTCGTCCGCCGCCGCTGCGACGGCCTGCAACGGCCCGGCGGCGAGAGCGCGGATCAGATCGGCCCGGGCGACGATGCCCACGACCCGGCCGTCGCGCAGCACGGGCAGCCGCCGGATGCGACGCTGATCCATCACCTTGGCGGCGACGTCGAGCGGCGTGTCCTCGGCGACGAACTCGATGCCGCGACTCATCACCTCCTGCGCCGTGCGGCCGTGCGCCTTCATGAAGGCTTCGGCCCGGGCGTCCGGGTCCGAGAACAGGTCCAGCCACCACGGCCGGCGCAGCTCCGTGCCCGTCTCCGGGCGATGCAGCAGGTCGGCCTCGCTGACGATGCCGACGAGCAGATCCTGGTCGTTGACGACGGGCACCGCGCTGATGCGCTCGGCGATGAGAATTTGCACGATGTCCTGCACCGGCGTCGACGGACGCACGGTCTTGACCGCTCGGGTCATGATCTCGGCGACACGCATGGCGGCCTCCCTTCACGGTTGACCCTACATATTCACGCGGACGTCAATGTCGTGCCATGATGAGGATCAAAAGTCGTCGGCTTTTCGTCGAGGCGGGTTCTCGGCGAGGTCGTCTCCGAGCCGTCGCGGGTTTCCGAGCGCAGGCGCCCGCCACCACTTCGAGGTGACCGGTGCCGCCAGCGGGCGCCGATGGCCCGACGACGGCGCCGGGTCGGAACCTGCCCCCGCCCGAATACCGGCGACCGCGCGATCGATACGCCCCGCGAGGGCCGCAGCGGGGCCGACACGGACGCTGGCGAGGGCCGGCCATCGCGGGGCGTCGACCGGGTTCACGCGGCGGCGACCGCCCCAGCGCCGAGCGCGGTCACGCCCGCGCGAGGACGCCGCTTCCCGACGGGGCGTAGGCGGAAGGCAGCATCGACATCCGGCGCGAAGAGCACATCCTGCGCCAGACACGGCCGAGGCCATTCGGAACCCCGGGAGGAGAGACATGGTGTCAGGCGGAAACGCGCCGACGGTCAGACCGGTCGAGCAGGTGCCGCACGCGCTCGATCCCGCGAGCCAGTTCGACGCGGCGCTCGCCGGCTGCCGGCCGGCGATCTTCCTCGACTATGACGGGACCCTCACGCCGATCGTGCAGCGCCCCGAGCTCGCGATCCTCTCCGAGCGCGGCCGCGAGGTCGTCGGCGCGCTCGCGCGGAAGCTGCCGACGGCGGTCGTCAGCGGGCGCGACCGCCCCGACGTCGAGCGCCTGGTCGGTCTCGACGACGTGATCTACGTGGGCAGCCACGGGTTCGACATCGTCGTGCCCGGCGGCGCGACCATCGAGAACCCCATCGGCGGCGACTTCGCGTCGTTGCTCGACGACGTCGAGGCCCGCCTGCAGCAGGACCTCGGCGGTATCGACGGGGCGCAGATCGAGCGCAAGAAATTCTCGATTGCCGCGCATTATCGCAACGTCGCCGATGCCGACTATGCGGGCTTTCGCAGCCATCTCGACGCCGTGCTCGCCGATTTCTCGGACATCAAGGAGAAGGCGGGCAAGAAGGTGTGGGAGCTGCAACCCAAGCTCGATTGGGACAAGGGTAAAGCGGTGCTCTGGCTCATGGACGCGCTCGGGCTGCACGACGAGGAACGCACGCCGATGTTCTTCGGCGACGACGTCACCGACGAGGACGCCTTCGGTGCGCTGCAGGGAAGCGGGCTATCGGTCATCGTCGCCGACCGTGACGACGACGGCAGCGGCCGCGTGACCGCTGCGACCTTCAGGGTCCACGACACCGACGAGCTGTTGGCCCTGCTCGAGCATCTCGCGCGCTAGCAGCGGCAAACGCCGGCGCCCATCACAGAGCGGATCGACGCGGGGGAGCTTCCCATGGCCGACTGGAGCCTGACCTACGACACCTACGAGCCGAAGCAGCAAGGGCTGCGCGAGGCGCTGTGCGCGCTCGGCAACGGGTTCTTTTGCACTCGTGGCGCCTTTTCCTTCGAGGACGCCGACGACATCCACTATCCCGGGACCTTTCTCGCCGGTGGCTACAACCGTCTCAAGACGCCGATCGCCGATCGCGAAGTCGAGAACGAGGACATCGTCAACTTCCCGAACTGGTTGTGCCTCGGCTTTCGCCCGGCCGGCGGCGAGTGGTTGCGGCTCGCGGATTGCGAGGTGCTCGAGTTCCGCCAGGAGCTGGAATTCTCGTGCTCGGTCTTGCGGCTGCGGATGCGCGTGCGCGACCGCGGGCAGCGTGAGACGGTGATCGAGGAGCGGCGCATCGTCAGCATGGCCCGCCCGAACATCGCCGCCATCGAGCTCACGATCACGCCCGAGAACTGGGCCGGCCCGATCGAGGTCGCCTCGGCGCTCGACGGGCGCGTGACCAACTGGGGCGTCAAACGCTACCGCGATCTCGACGGGCGCCATCTCCGGGTGGTCGATGCCGGCCACTTCTTCGGCGAGATAGCCGGGGAGAACATGCTGGCGCTCGTGGTCGAGACGACGCAGTCGCGGCTGCGTGTGGGCCAGGCGGCGCGGACGCGGCTGTTCCGCGAGGACCGGCGTCTCGAGGCCGAGATGCGCCAGGCCGACGAGCCGGCCTGCCCGCGCCAGATCTTCGGCTTCACGGCCGAGGAGGGCCAGGCCACGCGGATCGAGAAGGTCGTGGCCCTCTACAGCTCGAAGGACAAGGCGATCTCCGAGCCGGGCCTCGCCGCCCGCGAGCTCGCCGACGAGGCCCCCGACTTCGAGGCTCTGCTCGCCGCGCACGCGCGGGCCTGGGCGGGCTTGTGGACCCGCTCGGACGTACGGATCGAGTGCGACGAGCCCGAGGTGCAGCGCACGGTGCGGCTGCACATCCTCCAGCTCTTCCAGACGGTCTCGCCACACACCCTCGACATCGACGCCGGCGCTCCGGCCCGCGGCTGGCACGGCGAAGCCTATCGCGGCCACATCTTCTGGGACGAGCTCTACATCCTGCCGTTCCTCGACACCCACTACCCGGAGATCAGCCGGGCGCTCTTGCGCTATCGCTACCACCGCCTGCCCAAGGCGTTGCTGGCGGCGAAGCGGAGCGGGCTCGCCGGCGCCGCCTATCCCTGGCAGAGCGGCAGCGACGGTCGCGAGGAGAGCCAGGTGATGCACCTGAACCCCGAATCGGGGCGGTGGGTGCCGGACTTCAGCTGGCAACAGCGGCACGTCAACCTCGCCATCGCCTACAACATGTGGGCGCATTTCGCCTTTACCGGCGATCGCGCCGCGCTCGAGACCGGCAACGCCGAGGTCATCGTCCAGATCGCGCGGCTGTTCGCCTCGCTCGCCATCTGGAACCCGGATCGCGAGGGCGGGCGCTACGAGATCCACGACGTCATGGGCCCCGACGAGTTCCACGAGGGCTATCCCGACAGCGAGAGCCACGGCCTCAAGAACAACGCCTACACCAACGTCATGGTCGCATGGCTCATGGAGACTGCGCTCAAGGTCATCGAGAGCCTCGACGACGAGCCGCGACGCGAGTTCGTGGAGCGGCTCGACGTCAGCGATACCGAGCGCGAGCGCTGGGAGCACATCGGCCGGCGGATGTACGTGCCTTTTCACGGCGACGGCCTCATCAGCCAGTTCGAGGGCTACGCCGACCTCCTGGATTTCGACTGGCAGGGCTACCGGGAGAAGTACGGCAAGATCCAACGCCTCGACCGCATCCTCGAGGCCGAGGGCGACAGCGCCGACCGCTACAAGCTGGCCAAGCAGGCCGACGCGTTGATGCTCTTCTACCTGTTCGACGCGACCCAGATCGAGGGGCGGTTCCGCCAGCTCGGCTACCCGTTCTCGGCCGAGAAGTGGCTGGCCAATGTCGACTACTACCTCGAGCGGACCTCGCACGGCTCGACCTTGAGCTTCCTCGTCCACGCCTGGGTTCTGGCGCACCATCGCCCGGAGCAGGCCTGGGAATACCTCTTGACGGCGCTCGGGAGCGACGTCGGCGACATTCAGGGCGGCACCACCGCCGAGGGCATCCATCTCGGCCTGATGGC
>CAYZSE010000056.1:0-9628 GCA_964481035.1 uncultured Geminicoccaceae bacterium
GTCTCCTTGATCAGCGCGTCAGCCGGCGACGTCGGCGGCGACGCGCATCGACTGGATGGCGGTGGGATCGGCCGGCGGCTGGCCCGGGGCGATGGCGTCGACGTATTCCATGCCTTCGACCACCCGGCCCCAGACCGTGTACTCGCCGTCGAGGTGCGGTGTCGGGCCGAAGGTGATGAAGAACTGACTGTTGGCGCTGTTCGGATCCATCGTCCGCGCCATGCCGGCGGTGCCGCGCTCGAAGGGAACGCTCGAGAACTCGGCCGGCAGGTCGGGCTTATCCGAGCCGCCGCGCCCGGTCCCCGTGGGATCGCCCGACTGCGCCATGAAGCCGGGGATCACGCGGTGGAAGACGACGCCGTCGTAGAAGCCCTCGCGCGCCAGCTCCTTGATCCGGGCGACGTGCTGCGGTGCCACCTCGGGCAGGAGCTCGATGACGACGCGGCCCTGCGGCAGGTCCATGTAGAGCGTGTCCTCGGGTTCGGCTGCCATGGCGATGCCGCCGAGGAGGGCGAGGGCGAAGGCGGGGCCCAAGAGCCGCACGAGAGGCTGCATGCTGTCGGTTCTCCGGACGTGGACGGGCCCTAGGGGCCATACAAGGTGACGACACGCAAGGCCCGCTCAATCGCCCGGCGCGGCGTCGAAGGTCAAGGCCCGACGGTCGTTCGCGGTGCTCGCCAAGCCCAGATCGTGCAGCACCGCGAAGGCGCAGGGCACGACGACGAGCACCAGCACGGTCGAGGCCACCAGCCCGAAGGCGATCGAGGTCACGAGCGGGATCAGCACCTGGGCTTGGAGGCTGGTCTCGAACAGGATCGGCGTGATGCCGGCGATGGTCGTGAGCGAGGTGAGGAGCACGGCCCGGAAGCGGTCGCGGCTCGCCTGCTTGGCGGCGGCCACGACATCACCCATCTCAGCGGCGCGGAGCTTGACGAAGTTCACGAGCAGGATCGAATCGTTGACGACGATGCCGGCGAGCGCGCTGAGCCCGAGAATGGAGGGCATCGAGAGGTCGAGCCCCATGACGAGATGGCCGAGGATCGCGCCGATCGCCGCCATCGGGATCGCCAGGAGCACGATGATCGGCTCGGCGTAGCTCGCGAACAGGAAGCTCAACAGCACGAACATCGCCATCAGCCCGATGAGGAAGGCGCGCTGCATGGAGTTGCCGGTCTCGCGCTGCTCGGCCCGCTCACCCTCGAGATTGACGACGATGCCCGGATAATCGCGCTCGAGCTCGGGCACGATCTCGACCAGCGCGCGGTCGAGGAGCTGGTTGCCGTTGACGAGCGTGCGGTCGACCTCGCCGGTGAGCGTGACGACGCGGCGGCCGTCGACCCGGTTGATCTGAGCGAGGCCCTGCCCCCAGGTGAAGCTCGCCACGGCGCCGAGCGGGGCCGTTCGGCCGTCCGGCAGGCGGATCGGAAAGGTGTCGAGGTCCTTGACGGTGGCGAGCCCGAGCGCGCTCAGCTCGACATTGACCTCGATGGTCTCGCGGCCGATCTGCAGCTCGGTCGCCTGATCGCCCGTCAGCGCCGCACGCACTTGGCCCGCCAGGGTCCGGCTGTCGAGGCCGAGCGCGCGCGCGCCTTCGCGCAGCGCCAGCTGGATCTCGGGCTTGCCCCGGCGGAGGTCGTGCTGAAGGTCGGCGACGCCTTCGAACCGCCCGAGCCACGCCTGCAGGCGATCGGCGGCGGCGGCGAGATCGGCGAGGTCGTCGCCTTCGATCTGCACCTCGAGGGCGCGGCCGCCGGGGCCGATGATCGGCTCCTTGAAGGTCAACGCACTCGCTTCGGGGACGGTGCCGACCGCCGCGCGCCAGCGAGAGAGCAGCTCGGCCACCGCAACGTGGCGCTCGGCGTTGGGGGTGAGGTCGACGACGACGCTCGCGAGATGCGCGCCACTCTCGCTCACGTCGGCGTTGCTGCCGTAGCGCACGAACCGGGCGCGGACGAGCGAGCGATCGTCGGGGTGCGTGGCCCGGGTCTCAGCGTCGACCACATCGAGTCCCTCGAGGACCTGGGCGACCACGGCCTCGGTCCGGGCGAGTGGCGTGCCCTGAGGCATGAGGATGCGCGCCTCGATGGTGTCGCCCTCCAGGTCGGGAAAGGCCCTGAAGCCGACCTGCCCGCCGACGACCAGCGCGACCGCCGCGAGGAACGCGCCGAGGCACGAGCCGAGGACGAGGTAGCGCCACTCGACGGCACGATCGACGAGCGGCCCCACCACCCTGTCCCGGAAGGTCTCGAAGCGACCGCGAAACCACCGATGGAAGCGCGACGGCGCGTCGTGGGCGAGCGCGCCGGCGATGTGGTGCGGCAGGACGAGAAAGGCTTCGATGAGGCTGAAGACGAGCACGACCATGAGCACCACCGGCACGGCGACGAGCACCTTGCCGATATTACCTTCGAGGAAGGCCAGCGGCGCGAAGACCGCGATCGAGGTGGCAAAGGAGGCGAGGACGCTCGGCACGACTTGGCCGGCACCAGCGACGGCGGCATCGACCGGGGTGCTGCCCGCCTGCATCCTGGCGGCGATGTTCTCGGCGATGACGATGCTGTCGTCCATGATGACGCCGATGGCGATCAAGAGCCCCACCATGGTGATCATGTTGATCGAGTAGCCGATCAGCACCATCGCCGCGCAGGCGGCGAGGAAGGTCGCGGGCAGGGCCATCGCCACCCAGAAGGCGAAGCGGAACGAGAAGAACGCCCACATTACGAGGAAGACGAGGACGAGGCCCAGAGCCCCGTTCTCGACCAGGAGGTCGAGGCGATCCTGCACGACCGAGGCGCTGTCGCGGGTGATGACGTGGCGCACCCCCGGCGGCGCGCTCGCCCGCTCGCGCTCGAGGAACTCCTGGACGCTCGCCATCACCCGGAGCGTGTCCTGGTCGTCGGTCTTGCGGATCTCGAGCACCGCCGCCCGCGCGCCGTCGAGCTCGACCCGGACCGCATCGTCGGCGAAAGTCTCGCTGATGGTGGCGACGTCGCCGAGCCGGACCTCGCCGCCGGCATCGCCGCCGATGAGCACCAGCTCGGCGAAGCTCTCGGGGCTGCGGCTCTTGTCGGCGAGGCGGACGAGCAGGTCCTGGCCAGCGGTCTCGATCGTGCCGGCGGGCAGGTCGAGACTCTGGCGGGTGACGATCTGGGCGACCTCGGTGAGGTCGAGCCCGAACCGCCGGAGCATCGCCGGGTCGAGCGCGATTCGGATCTGCGGCTCGGCGAAGCCCTGAATGTCGATGGTGCGCGCCGTCGTCTCGCGCATCAGCCGGGTCTTGAGGCCCTCGGCGTAGCGCTTGAGGTCGCGCTCGCCCATGGGCCCCGTGACCGCCAGCGAGATCACGCGATCGGTCATGTTGAGCTCGCGAATGACCGGCGGCTCGGCGAGGTCGGGGAAGCTGTCGATGGCGTCGATCTCGGTCCGGACGTTGGCGACGAAGCGGCCGAGATCGCCACCGTCGCGCATCTCCGCGGTCGCGGACACGACGCTCTCGCGGGCGGCGCAGCGCAGCTCGGCGAGGTCGACGAGCCCCTCGAGCGCCTCCTCGATCGGCAGGCAGATGGCCTCCTCGCCCTCCTCGGCGGAAGCGCCGGGGTAGGGCACGGTCACCTGCACGCTGGCGACGTCGAACTCGGGAAAGGTCGCCCGCTGCAGCATCGGCAGGCTCAAGAGGCCGACGCCGATCATCGCCGCCATGAGCAGGTTGGCGGCGGTCGGATGCCTGGCGAACAGCTCGATCACGACGCCGCCTCGCTCACCGTCGTCGGCTCCGTCGCCGGCGCCGGCTCGCGGGGTTCGAGCCGCATCCCTTCGACCGCGGGCTGCAGCGGGGTGAGCACCACCCGATCCCCCGCCTCCAGCCCACGCGCGATGACGGCGACGTCGCCCATGACGCTGTCGATGACGATCTCGCGGAGCACGAGGCGGTCGTTCGCGCCGACGAGATGCACCTTCGGATGCGGGCCGCGGGCATGGACGGCGTCGATCGGCACGACGAGGCGGCCCGGCTGCGGACGGCCCTCGATGAGCACCTCGACGAACATCCCCTTGGTGAGCGGCGGCCGCTCGCCCGGCCGGGCCAATGCGTAGGGCTCGGCGACGGCCACGATGAGGCCGAGGGTGCGGGTCTGCGGGTCGATCCGGTCGCTCGGCCGGTCGAAGCGCGCGGGCCAGGTCAGATCGAGGTCGCGCTCCTCGAGCCGCACCGTGGCCTCGAGGCCCAGGCGCTCGGGCAGGCTGCGCAGCGTCTCCAGATCGAGGGCCGGCAGCTCGAGATCGTCGGGGATGAGGGGGCGGAGCTGCGACAGCGCGAACTGGGCGTCGACCTCGGCGCCGTCGATGCCGTCGAAGGTGCCCAGCACCGTGCCCGGCTGGACGTACTCGCCGGCCTCGACCGCGACGTCGGCGACGCGCGCGTCGAACGGCAGGTAGACCTCGGTGCGCTCGAGGTCGAGCTCCGCCTGGCGCAGCTCGGCGCGCCGGACGTCGAGGTCGGCCTGGCGGACGGCGATCTCGGGGTCGATCTCGGCGAGCTCGGAGCGTATCGACTGGACCTGGTAGCGCTGGTTCAAGAGCGCCGTCTCGGCCTGGTCCACGGCCGCCTCGCTGGTGTTGCCCCGCGCCGCCAGCGCGCGTTGCCGCTCGCGGTCGGCCTCGGCCAGACGCTGCGTGCGCAGGTCGATCTCCAGCGACCGCTCGAGGTTGGCGCGGCGCACCTCGAGCTGCGCGATCTGCGCCTCGAGCCGCGCGATCTCCGCCGCCGCCCGGGCGAGGGCCAGCTCGTAGTCGGCGCGGTCGATCTCGGCGATCAGCGTGCCCGCCGGCAAAAGACGCCCGCGCTCGAGGCGCGGGTGGCGCGCCGTGACGCGGCCGGCGATCTCGGCCGTGGCGCGGTAGGTGCGGGCGGGGGCGACGGTGCCGTAGCCGACCGCGCGCGGGACCACGGTGGTGGGCTCGACGACGAACACGTCGACCGGTGTGACGCGTTCCACGACCTGCGGTGCCTCGGGACCGCGATCGGCGCGGAGCTGATAGCCGAGAAGGCCGAGACCGAGGAGCAGCGGCGGAACGACGAGTGCCGCACGCCAACGGCGGGCCGGGCGATGCGGAGGAGCAGGCGAGGTCATCGGGTGAGCGGGTCCGAGCGGGGACGGGGGGTCGGGTTGACCTGCAAGGTCGGCCGACCTGCGCGCGGGTCAAGCGCGACCAAGGCCCGTCGCCGCGGCGCGCGGCGTTGCGCTCGAGCGATGCTTGACAGGGCCGCGGGTCGCCTGGATCGTCGCGTCACTCGCGGGGGCCGTCCCGGTCATGGATCTCTATCTGCCGATCGCCGAAATGTCGGTGAACGCGCTGCTCGTGCTCGGTCTCGGCGCGGGCGTGGGTTTCTTGTCGGGCGTGTTCGGCGTCGGCGGCGGGTTTCTCATGACGCCGCTGCTGATCCTCATCGGCATACCCGCCGCCGTGGCCGTGGCCACGCAGGCCAGCCAGATCCTGGCCTCGTCGGTCTCCGGCGTCTTCGCGCACATGCGCCGCCAGACCGTCGACTTCAAGATGGGCTGGGTGCTGATCGCCGGCGGTGCCGCGGGCTCGACGCTGGGCGTCGTGCTGTTCGCCTGGTTCAAGGCGCAAGGTCAGGTCGATCTTCTGGTCACCGTCCTCTACGTCGTGTTCCTCGTGCTGATCGGGGGGCTCATGCTGATCGAGAGCGTCGGCGCCTGGTGGCGCCACCGCGGCGGCGCGACCCCGGCTCGGTCGCGGCGCCGACGCGCCTGGTGGCTCTTGCTGCCGCTGAGGATGAAGTTCCCGCGCTCGCGCCTGCGCATCAGCGTGCTGACCCCTCTGGCCGTCGGCTTCTTCGTCGGCTTGCTCGGCGCCATGATGGGCGTGGGTGGCGGCTTCATCATGGTTCCGGCGATGATCTACCTACTCGGCATGCCGACCGCCGTCGTCGTCGGCACCTCCCTGTTCCAGATCGCCTTCGTCACCGCGCTGACCACCTATCTGCACGCGGTCAACAGCGGCACCGTCGACATCGTCCTCGCCGCCCTGCTGATCGTCGGCGGCGTCGTCGGCGCGCAGTGGGGGTCACGGATCGGGGCGTTGTTGCGCGGTGACCAGATCCGCGTGCTGCTGGCGCTGTTGGTCCTGGCCGTCGCCGGCAAGCTCATGGGCGACCTCATCGTCACCCCGACC
Organism: uncultured Geminicoccaceae bacterium; assembly: GCA_964481035.1. GTDB lineage: Bacteria > Pseudomonadota > Alphaproteobacteria > Geminicoccales > Geminicoccaceae > JAAAPF01. The sequence continues at coordinate 6,196 of CAYZSE010000056.1, forward strand.
GACCTCTTCTCCGTGGCGCGCGACGGTTGAGCTTCGTCACGCCCCGACGTCGGGCAGGGGCTCGAGGACGCAACCATTGATCCGCCAGGCGCCGTCCGCCTGCCGTTGCATCAGGTAGTGCGCCATGTAGGCCCGCCCGGCGGGTCCGACGAGGTAGACCCGCTGGGTGGGCTGGCCACGATAGGTGATCACGTCGACGAACTCGACGAACTGCGGCCGGTAGACCGGAGCGTAGCCCTTGCGCACCATCGCCATGAACCCGTCCGACGTGCGGAACATGTCGCGGATCGTCGGTGAGGCGGCGGCGAAGGCGGCGCCGCCGTCGTCGCGCTGGAAGGCATCGAGCTGGGCGCGAACGACCTCCTCGATCGCCGCGCGCTCGCCGGCCGGCAGGTCGGCGGCGGCGACCGGCAGGGAGACGAGGAGGCTCAAGGCCAAGCTCGCAAGCAGACTGCGCATGGAACCCTCTCGCAGCTGACAAACCAGCTCTGTGACCTAGTCCGCCGCTGCCGCCACGCCAGTCACCGCGTCGGAACGGGCACCTCGCTGCGGTAGTCGTAAAAGCCGCGCTTGGTCTTGCGTCCGAGCCAGCCCGCCTCGACGTATTTGATGAGCAGGGGGCACGGCCGGTACTTGGTGTCGTTGAGGCCGTCGTACAGAACCATCATGATGGCGAGGCAGGTGTCGAGGCCGATGAAGTCGGCGAGCTCCAGCGGGCCCATCGGGTGGTTGGCGCCGAGCTTCATCGCGGTGTCGATGCTCTCGACGTTGCCGACGCCCTCGAGCAGCGTGTAGACCGCTTCGTTGATCATCGGCAGCAGGATGCGGTTGACGATGAAGGCCGGGAAGTCCTCGGCGGTGACCGCCTGCTTGCCCATCTTGAGCGCGACGGCGCGGACCGCCTGGTAGGTGTCCTCCTGCGTGGCGATCCCCCGAATGATCTCGATGAGCTGCATCCGCGGCACCGGGTTCATGAAGTGCATGCCGATGAAGCGCTCGGGTCGGTCGGTCGTCGCGGCGAGTCGCGTGATCGAGATCGACGAGGTGTTCGATGCGATGATCGCGCTCTTTGAAATCACCGGCAGCAGGGACTGCAGGATCTTGCGCTTGAGCTCCTCGTTCTCGCTCGCGGCTTCGACGACGAGCTCGCAGCCGGCGAATATCTCGTAGTCCAGCCCGGTCGAGATCTTCGCCAAGGTCGGCTCGATCCGGCTCGCCTCGATCTGACCCCGACGCGCCTGGCGGGCGAGCCCGCCGCGGATGTGGTCGAGCGCCGCATCGAGCCGGTCCCGGCTGACGTCGAGCAACTGCACCTCGAACCCGCTCTGCGCCGCCACCTGGGCAATTCCGGCCCCCATCTGCCCGGCGCCGACCACGCCGATCTGCGTGATCTCCGGGATGGGCGGGTGCTCGTTCTCGGCCTCGGCGATCATGCTTTGGGTGTCCCCTCGGGGTCAGGCCGCCTTCGACTGCTTCACCGCGTCGGTGAGCTGCGGCACGAGTTGAAACAGGTCCCCGACCAAGCCGTAGTCCGCGACCTGGAAGATCGGTGCTTCTTCGTCTTTGTTGATCGCCACGATCACCTTGCTGTCCTTCATGCCCGCGAGGTGCTGGATGGCGCCGGAGATGCCGACGGCGATGTAGAGCTCGGGTGCCACGATCTTGCCGGTCTGCCCGACCTGGTACTCGTTGGGCACGTAGCCGGCGTCGACTGCAGCGCGCGAGGCGCCGACGGCGGCCCCGAGCTGATCGGCGAGCGCCTCGATGAGGGTGAAGTTCTCGCCCGAGCCCATGCCGCGGCCACCGGAGACGACGACCCGCGCCGAGGTCAGGTCGGGCCGCTCCGACGCCGAGACCTCGCGGCCCAAGAAGCGCGCGAGGTCGGTGGCCGCCACTGCCTGGATGGCCTCGACGGCGGCGCCGCCCCCCTCGGCCTCGGTCGCCGGGAACGCGGTCGTGCGCACCGTCAGCACGACCTTGGCGTCGGCGGTCCGCAACGTTGCCAGCGCGTTGCCGGCGTAGATGAAGCGCTTGAACGTCTTGGCGTCGACGATCTCGACGATGTCGGAGATCTGCGCCACGTCGAGGAGCGCGGCGACCCGCGGCATCAAGTTCTTGCCGAAGGTCGACGAGCCGGCGACAAAGGCGTCGTAGCCGCCGGCCATGGCGACGACGAGGGCGGTCAGATCCTCGGCGACCGGATTCTCGTAGGCCGAATCGTCGACGTGGACGACCTTGGCGACGTCCTTGACCCGGGCCGCCGCCGCGGCGACCGCGCCGGCGCCAGAGCCGGCGACGAGGACGGTGACCGTGCCTAGCGCGGCTCCGGCGCTGACGGCGTGCAGTGTCGCCTTGTCGAGCTTGGCGTTGTCGTGCTCGGCGACGACGAGGACCTCGGCCATCAGATCACCCCCGCTTCGGACTTGAGCTTGTCGATGAGCGTCGCGATGTCGGGAACCTTCGTGCCGGCCTGGCGCTTCGGCGGCTCCTCGACCTTCACGTAGGTTAACCGGGGCGCCGTATCGACGCCGAGCTCATCCGGCCTCAGCTGGTCGATCGGCTTCTTCTTCGCCTTCATGATGTTGGGGAGCGACGCGTAGCGCGGCTCGTTGAGGCGCAGATCGACGCTCACCACCGCCGGCAGCCCGACCGCGATCCGCTCGAGGCCGGCGTCGACCTCGCGGGTGACCTCCAGCCCGCCGTCCACGGGCTCGACCTTTGAGGCGAAGGTCGCCTGCGGCCAGCCCAGGAGGGCCGCGAGCATTTGCCCGGTCTGGTTGCTGTCGTCGTCGATCGCTTGCTTGCCCAGCATGACGATATTCGGGCTCTCGCGCTCGACGACGGCCTGCAAGAGCTTGGCGACAGCGAGCGGTTGCAGCTCGGTGTCGGTCCGGGCGTCGGTGAGCACGTGAATCGAGCGGTCGGCGCCCATCGCCATCGCCGTCCGCAGCGTCTCCTGCGCCTTGGCTTCGCCGATGCTGACGACGACCACCTCGCTCACCGTCCCTCTTTCCTTGAGCCGGATCGCCTCCTCGGTGGCGATCTCGTCGAACGGGTTCATCGACATCTTGACGTTCGCCGTCTCGACGCCCGTTCCGTCGGCCTTGACCCGCACGGTCACGTTGTAGTCGACCACCCGCTTGACGGGGACGAGAATTTTCATCGGCGCCACCCTCGCTCGCATGCCGCGAGCCTTGTCTACCAACCCTTATGTTGCACTGCGCGATAGACCCGCCGTCGCACCGTTGTCAATCGCGCCGCCTGCCGCGGCGGTCACGACCGGCGAGGCGCGCGGCCGCGGCCGGCGCTAACGATTGGCGCCGGGAACCCACAGCACGTCGTTCTCGCCCTTGGCGTTGAGCCAGCGCGCGGTCACGAAGAGATGATCCGACAACCGGTTGAGGTAGCGGATCGCAGCCGGTGAAACCGTCTC
>CAYZSE010000056.1:9728-19424 GCA_964481035.1 uncultured Geminicoccaceae bacterium
TCGTTCTGGATCCGGGCGAGCATCTCGTCGGCGTCGCTGTCCGTGTCCAGCCGGGCGACGCCGATCACCGCGTTGGCCTCGTCGACCGTGCCGTAGCTCTCGACCCGCAAGCTGTACTTGGCGACCCGCGAGCCGTCGCCGAGCGAGGTTTTTCCCCCGTCGCCGCCCTTGGTGTAGATCTTGGTGAGGCTCACCATCGGCTCAGCTCCGGCTCAAGAGGAACAGCACGAGCAACACGATCGTCACGCCCTGGCTCACGACACGGGCCCGCATCATCACGTTGCCGTACTTTCGGTTGAATTCGCCACCCTGATAGAAGCCGGCGATGCCGACCACGAGGATGACGGCCGTGACGATCATCGCCGCCACCGTGAGGTACCCCAGCATGTTCATAGGCGTGTCCTAACGAAGGCGAGCCGCCTAGAAAAGGCCGTGCCGGGACGCGGGCGAGCGGTCGCACTTAGCTCCGCGTTCATGGTGTTGGGGAACGACGTCGTGAACAAGATCGAACTTGCTGGTCGGACGGCGGTCGTGACGGGCGGAGCCACGGGCATCGGCTTCGCCGAGCGGCTCAAGGTCTCGGGTGCGGTGGTCGAGCTCTGGGATCGCGACCGCGAGGGGCTCGCGGCTGCGGCGGATCGTCTCGGTGCTGGTGCGCGCATCGCGGTCGTCGACCTCGCCGATGCGGCGGCCGTCCAGCGCGCCGCCGACGAAGCGCTCGCCGGCATGGGACGCATCGACCTCCTCTGCGCCGACGCCCGCATCGCCGGACCCGACCATCCGAGCCGGGAGCATGCCCGGGAGGCGTGGTGCGAGTGCGTCGATATCGACATCGACGCCGCCTTCTAGACGCTGTGCGCGGTCGTGCCGCCCATGATCGCCGCCGACGACGGCCGGATCGTGAGCACGGTGTCGATCGCCGTCAGAGAGGCCAGCCCCGCCGCGGCCTGCAGCGCCGCCGAGGCGGGGCTGATCGCGCTCACCAAGTCGCTCGACAACTCACCAAGTCGCTCGACAAGAAGCTCGCCGTCGACGCCATCGCGCCGGCGGCCGCGCGGACCGGCATCGTCGCTCGGATGAGCGAGGAGCAGATCGTCTTCGTGCGCGCGGCGATTCCGCGGGGCCGGTTCGTCGAGATCGAGGAGATCGTGGCCATGGTGGCGTGGCTCGCGAGCGCCGAGAACAGCTTCGCCACGGGCGCCGTGCTCGACCTCTCGGGCGGCCGTGCCACCGGTTAGGCTACACTCGTCGCCGCCGTGGCCACCTGCTCGACCGCCGTGCGGGGATCCTCGCTCGCGGCCGTGACCACCTCGACACCGGCCTCGGCGAGCTTGCGCCGGAAGCTCTCGCCGGCGGTCGCGACGACGAGCACGTCGACCGCGTAGAGCGGGTGCGGCTTGTCGCGGCCCCAGCCGTGAACGGCCATCGCCTTGGGCAGATCGAAGCGACCGGCCTCCTCGACATGGCCCTCGGCGTCGATGGTGAAGATCAGGAAGCGACGGGTCTTGCCGGCGTGCGGCGTCACGGTGCGACCGTTCTGGCTGGCGACCGCGACCAGACGCGGCCGCGGGACCGTCGCCTCCCCAGCGGTCACGACACGCACCGGAGCTGACGCCGGCGCCAGGCGCGGCAGCGATCGAGATCGCGGGTCCGCGGCAGGCCATGGTTGGCGAAGCAGCACCCCGCGCTCCCTTCGGCGTCGCCCGGCGCCCAGTGCGCGCAGCCGCGGCAGCGCCGCGGATCGGGCGGCGCCGCCGCCGCCTCGCAGACCCGCGCTGCTCGCGGCCGCTCCTCGCCTCGCCAGTCGGCCATTGGGATCACCCGGCCGGTCTCGCCCGCGCCTCGCATGGGCCCCTTCCGCCTCTTTGCCATCTGGAGACGTACGCGAAAGGCGCGGGGGATCGAAGGCCGACCTTTCGCTAAGGTGTTGTGGATGAAACATTTTTTGAACCATTCCAACCATGCGGCGCGCGGCCGGCGACGGCGCGGGCATCGCACGGGCCGCGGCGATGCCAAACGTCTCAGCCGCACCATTTCGCTCAAAAGCCGAACGTGCCGCCGATATTGAACCGGAACGGCCCCGAGCCGATGCCGTAACGCTCGGCGTAGAGGTCGGGAAAGAGCCGGCGCGCGAGCCGGCGGTAGAGCCGATCGCGGTCCGCGCCGTCGAGGCTCGTCGCCCGGCCGGAGACGGCGCCGATCGCAAGATCTCCCTCGCAGAAGGCCGCGGTGACCAGCGCCGGGTCGTCCGCCGCCCCATGGTTCGCGCCGCAGGCGGCGGCGCCGGCCGGCGCGCCATGGCGCACGACGAGGCGGGGCGAGGGGGCCGCCGCGCTAGCATCGGCGGTGAAGGTGACGCCGAGCGCCGGGACGGCGTCGGCCATGATGGCGAGCACGCGCGCCTCGACGTCGCGACCGGGCGCGTCGTCCATGGGCAGCCCCTGCACTTCGGCGGCGACGGGACCGTGCTCGGCGGCGAGTTCCAGGGCGATGCGCGCCTCGTGCGTCGACGTGCCGAGGTCACGCTCGACGGTCGGCGCCGGGGTGCAGCCGGCGAGCAGGGCGACCGCGCTGACGAGGCCGTGTCGCATCGGCGTCCTCGCAGGTCAGTTGCGGCCGGCGGTGAACAGCCTCCGGTCGAGGCGCACGTTGGTCTCGAGGTTCTCCAACAGCACCTGGGTGGTCTTGCCCTGGGCGTCGAGCACCTTCCAGCGGCGTAGCTCGAGCGGCTGCATGCCGAAGACGAGCTCGAGCTCGCCCTGGCCGGGCTCCGCCGTCTGGACGATCGTGAGGTGCAGCTCGTTGTTGATCTCGGCGAGGGCGCGAACGGTGACGCCGCCGCTGAGGCGGATCTCCTCGGCGAGCAGCAGCCCCAAGGGCGTGCGGTCGACCGGGATGGTCGTCGTCTGGTCGACCTTGGCATCGTACATCACCAGCCTCCAGTCCGAGGCGACGAGCAACAGCTCTTCCGGACCGTCGTATTCGAAGCGCATGCGGCCCGGGCGGTCGATGTAGACGCGCCCGCTGTCGAGCGCGCCATCGGGGGCGATCTGGGTGAAATTCGCGCGCAAGGTGTCGATGCCGTTCAAATAGTTCTCGACCTGGCGGACGATGTCCGGCGGCAGCGCCGCCCAGGCCGGCCGCGCGGCCCAAAGGGCGGCCAGAATTGCCAAGAACGCGCGCCTCGATCTCATCCCGCACCTCGTCGTCATCTCGTGGCGGTCATGCCCGGCGCCGCGTGAACGCCGCTTGAACCCGCCTGCGGCCGCAATGCCGGTTGCGACCGGCCTCCAGCTGTGGCCTGTAGCGGTCAATGGTTCGTGTGACCAGAAGCGGAGAGCGCGCGCGATGATCGATAGCGATCTGTTCATCTATCTGAGCTTCGCGTTGAGCTTCGGCGCGCCGATGGCGGTCGCCGTGCGCGAGCTCGTCGTCATGAAGCGCGGCCGCAAAGGGCCGGACGGCGGCGTCCTGCGGCCCGATCCGACGCCACCGCCGTTGCTGCCGGGCGACGACGATCTGCCGCCGCTGCCGCCGTGCCTGATCCCGGGGAACGATCCGATCTTCGATCGCGAGCCCGCGCGCGGTCCGAAGGTGCCCGAATTCGTCTAGCTCGCGCCGCGCCGCTCAGCTGGCGGTGTCGGGCTCGCGGTCTCGCCCGCCGTTCGCCGCCGTCGCGTCGTTCGGGTCGAGCCGCCGCTGCTCGTAGTGCTTGCCGACCGCCAGGATGCAGCTCGTCCCGTCGACGGCGGTGGAGAGGATCGTCCACGACCCTGACAGCGCGCTCGCATAGATCTCGAGCAGCTTGCCGTTGTTCTGCAGCCCCATCGACACCGGCTTTTCTTTGTAGCGGTCGGTGAGCGCGGCGACGAGCGCCACGCGCTCGCCGCACGCGATCCCGGCAGCCGCGGCATCGGCGGGCGGCTGCGCGTGGGCGGTGGCGAGCGTCAGCGCGGTGGCGAGGCCGGCGACGGCGGACGGGGCCTGGCGGAGCATGGCGGGTTCCTGCGGTCATCACCGGGGCCAAGTCCCCGGCTCGACCACTCAACCATCGCTCGGTAAACGAATGGTTGGCTTAACGGACGCTTGCCATGGGCTTGTGGTTTTTCTCGCCGCTCGACGACCCCGCCGCTTGGACGGCGGCATTGCGGCGCGAGCTGCCCGATCTGGAGATCACGACGGGACCGCGCCCGAGGCATCCCGAGCGCTGTCGCTTCGCTCTCGTCGACCGGCCGCCGCCGGGGGCGCTCGCGGCGCTGCCGCGGCTCGAGGCGATCTTCTCGCTGGCGGCGGGGGTCGACGGCCTGTTGGCCGACCCGACCCTGCCGGCCGATCTTCCGCTCTGCCGCATGGTCGATCCGGCGCTCGCCGAGACGATGGCCGACTACGCGCAGCTGGCCGTGTTGCGTGTGCATCGCGGCTTCGACGGTTTCGCTCGCGATCAGCGAACGGCGCGCTGGGGCAAGGCCCTGCCGCGCCGCGCTCGCGAGGTGGGCGTCGCGGTCCTCGGCCTCGGCGAGATCGGCGGTGTCGTCGCGCGGCGCCTCGCCGGGTGCGGGTACCGGGTCACCGGTTGGAGCCGTGCGCCCAAGTCGATCGCGAACGTGGCCACCTTCGCCGGCTTTGATGCGCTCGGTGCGACCGTGGAGGAGGCGGAGATCGTGATAGCGATCCTGCCCGCGACGGCCGCCACCCGCGACCTGTTCGATGCGGCGTTCTTCCGCGCGATGCGGCCCGGCGCGCATTTCGTCAACATCGGGCGCGGCGATCAGCTCGTCGAGGGGGATCTCCTCGACGCGCTCGATCAGGGCCGGCTCGGCGGCGCCACGCTCGACGTCTTCAAGGAGGAACCCTTGCCGGCCGAACATCCGTTCTGGCGCCACCCGTCGATCTTGGTGACGCCGCACATCGCCGGCAGCACGCTGCCCGAGACCGGGGCCGCGGCGGTCGCGGCGCAACTCCGCCGTGCTGCGGCCGGCCTGCCGCTGCGGCACGTCGTCGACCGTGGGCGGGGCTATTGATGGCGGCCGTCGTCACCGTCGCGCAGCAAAAGGGCGGCGTCGGCAAGACCACGCTCGTCGCCCAGCTCGCCGTCGCGCTCGCCTCGGACGGCGCGCGGGTCGCCTGCCTCGACATCGACCCCCAGGGCACCTTGAGCATCTGGGCGGGGCTGCGGCGGCACCACGGCATCGCGCGGGGGCCGACCACCGCCGCCTGCCAGGGGTGGAAGCTGAAGCTCGAGCTGCAGACGCTCGCCCGCGGCCACGACATCGTGCTGGTCGACAGCCCGCCGCACGCCGAGACCGAGGCCAAGGTGGCGATCCGCGCCGCGGCGCTCGTCCTGGTCCCCTGCCAACCGAGCCTTCTCGACCTCTGGGCGAGCGGGGCGACCATGGCGCTGGCCGCGGGCGAGCGGCGCCCGGCGAGCGTCGTCTGGAACCGCGTGCCGGCGCGCGGAAAGGTGATCGACGAGGCGCGCACGGCGCTCGACGAGGCGGGTCACGCCGCCCTTCCGGCGAGCCTCGGCAACCGCAGCGCCTTTACCCAGAGCATGCACCGCGGCCTCGGTGTCGTGGAGACGGAGCCGCGCGGGCGCGCCGCGCTGGAGGTGGCGGCCCTGGTCGCCGCGATCCGTGAACGGCTCCGATGACGGGGAGCGCTTGGCGAGCCGGGTCGGCTCGACTATGCACCCGCCTTCGACGGCGTCGGTGCCGTCGTGACGGGAGACACGGCCATGGCCGCAGGCGCGGGTGACGATCGGCCGATCGAGAGCGAGGCGGACCTCGCCGCCTATCTCGCCGGCGGCGAGAAGCCGGCGCGGGCGTTTCGCATCGGGACCGAGCACGAGAAGTTCGTCTACCGGCGGGACGACCTGCGGCCGCTGCCGTACGAGGGTGCCGGCGGCATCCGCTGGTTGCTCGAGCGCTTCGCCGAGCGCTTCGATTGGCGGATCGTCCGCGAGGGCGAGCTGCCGGTGGCCCTCGAGCGCGACCGCGCCAGCATCACCCTCGAGCCCGGCGGCCAGTTCGAGCTGTCCGGAGCACCGCTCGCGACGCTGCACGACACCTGCCGCGAGGCGGCGCAGCACCTCGCGGAGGTCAAGGCGATCACCGAGCCGGCGGGCATCGGGATGCTGGGGATCGGCTGCAACCCGAAATGGCCGCTCGCCGACATCCCCCGGGTGCCCAAGGGCCGCTACGACATCATGCGCGCCTACATGCCCACGCGCGGCGCCCTCGGCTTCGACATGATGCACCGCACCGCGACCATCCAGGTCAACCTCGACTTCGCCACCGAGGCCGACATGGTGCGCAAGTTCCGCACGGGCCTGGCACTCCAGCCGATCGCCACCGCCCTCTTTGCCAACTCGCCCTTCACCGACGGGCACCCCAACGGCTTTTTGAGCTACCGCAGCCATTGCTGGACCGATACCGATCCCGACCGGTCGGGGCTGCTCGATTTCGTCTTCGAGGACGGCTTCGGCTACGAGCGCTACGTCGAATACATGCTCGACGTGCCGATGTATTTCGTCAGCCGCGACGGCCGGTACATCGACGCGAGCGGCCAGTCCTTTCGCGACTTCCTCGACGGCCGGCTGCCGGCGCTGCCGGGCGAGCGGCCGAGCCTCGCCGACTGGGTCGATCACCTGACGACGGCGTTTCCCGAGGTGCGGCTCAAGCGCTTCTTGGAGATGCGCGGCGCCGACGGCGGGCCTTGGGACATGATCTGCGCCTTGCCGGCGCTTTGGGTCGGCCTGCTCTACGACACGACGGCGCTCGATGCCGCTTGGGATCTGTGCCGCGACTGGACCGTCGAGGAGATGCACGAGCTGCGCGCCGCGGTGCCGAAGCTCGCGCTGGCGACGCCGTTTCGCGGCCACACCGTGCGCGCCCTGGCCGCCGACGTCCTCGCCATCGCCGAGGCGGGGCTCCGGGGCCGCGCACGGCAGGACGCCGACGGCCGCGACGAGAGCCAGCATCTCCTGCCGCTGTTGGAGATCGTCGAGAGCGGGCGGACGCCGGCCGAGGAGAAGCTCCGGCTCTACGCCACCGACTGGAACTGCAGCGTCGATCCGATCTTCACGCGCTACGCATATTGAGGTCGGCGTCGGCCGGTGCGGCGAAGGGCTCGGCCGTGCTGGCGCCGGCGGAGCGGAACCAGGCGAAGCGCTCGGCCAGCGCCACCACCTCGCCGATCACGACGAGCACGGGATTGCGGGTCTCGAGCGCTTGCGCCTCGCGCGCGAGCGTCCCGAGGCGCCCGCGGACGACGCGCATCTGCGGCAGCGTGCCGTTCTCGATGGCGGCGGCCGGCAGCAGCGGGCTCAGCCCCGCCTCGATCAGCGAGCGCGCCAAGCCCTCGAGGCCGTGCAGGCCCATGTAGAGGCACAAGGTCTGCCCGCTTCGGGCGAGCGCCACCCAATCGTGCGCCGCGGGGCCGTCGTGGCCCTGCCCGGTCGCCAGCACGAGGCCGTGGGCGTGGTCGCGGTGGGTCAAGGGGATGCCGGCATAGGCGGCGCAGCCCAGCGCCGCGGTGATGCCCGGCACGATCTCGAAGGGCACGCCCGCCGCCAGCAGCGCCTCGAGCTCCTCGCCGCCGCGGCCGAAGACGAACGGATCGCCGCCCTTGAGCCGGACCACCCGCTGGCCGGCCCGCGCCCGCTCGACCAGAAGCGTGTTGAGGTTGGGCTGGCGCAGGTGGTGGTGCGCGCGCCGCTTGCCGGCGTAGACCCGCTCGACCTCGGCCGGGATGCAGGCCAGCACGCCGGGACCGACGAGCCGGTCGTGGACGACGACGTCCGCCTGCTGGAGCAGACGCAGCGCCTTGACGGTCAACAGGTCCGGATCGCCCGGGCCGGCGCCCACGAGGTAGACGCGCCCGCCGCGATTCTCGGCCGAGATGGTGGTGTCCTGCATGATCTCCAGCCCTATCGGCGTGCCTCGGCGCGGTCAACGCGGGGTAGCTTGCCATCGACCATGGTTCAGGCCGCGCGGCGGCTCGCTCAGCGAAAGGTCGTCGCCGCGAGCAGCATGGCGGTCTCGGCGAGCTGTTGACCCGCGCCGAGCACGTCGCCGGTCTGCCCGCCGAAGACCCGTCGCGCGACCAGCGCCCAGGCGAGGCTGGCGGCCGCCGCGGCGCCGAGGAAGGCCATGGCACGGGTCGGCTCGAGCAGGGTGAAGGCGAGCAGCGCGGGCAAGGCCAGGGCGATCAGCACGCTCGCCCGGTCGGGCCGGCCCGCCGTCGCCGCGAGCCCGTCGCTGCGGGCGTGCGGCATCAGGGCCATCAAGGCGACCATGCCGCCGCGCGACGTAGCACCGACGACGACCAGCACCGCGATCTGCTGGACCGGGTCCCAGAGCGCGGCGAGGCCGGCGATGCGGGCGAGGGTGGTGAGGATCAGGCCCAGCGCGGCGAAGCTGCCGATCCGGCTGTCGCGCATGACCTCGAGCCGCCGCGCCCGGTCGTGCGGGCCGAGGCCGTCGAGGCAGTCCGCGAGGCCGTCCTCGTGCAGCGCGCCCGTGGCGACCATCAGCATGGCCAGCACGACGATCGCCGCCGGGAAGGAGGGCATGCCCGCCAGCGTCAGGCCGGCGAAGACGAGGCCGGCGCCGAGGCCGAGCCCGGCGCCCACCACCGGAAACCACGGCGCCGCCCGGGCCAGCGGGGCCGGCGCGCCGAGCGGCACGGGCAGGCGGGTGAGGAAGACGAGCGCCGTCGTCAAACCTTCGCGCACGTCGCCTCCCCGCCCTCGAGCTGCTAGCCAGAAAGGCCCTTAGGAGGTTCGCCCGTGCCTGTCCATGCCACCCGGGATCTCGCCCGCCGCCTGCACGACCTGCCGGCGGGCGACGAGGCGGCGGTCGCCGCCGTCGCCGCGCGCGAGGCGGAGCTCACCAAGCCCGCGGGTGCCCTCGGCCGGCTCGAGGAGCTGACCGCCTGGCTCGCCCGCTGGCAGGGGCGCGCCACGCCGCGGCTCGAGCGGGTTCGCGTCGCGGTTTTCGCCGGCAATCACGGGGTCGCCGCGCGCGGCGTCTCCGCCTTTCCCGCCGAGGTCACGGCGCAGATGGTCGCCAATTTCGAGCAGGGCGGTGCCGCGATTTGCCGGCTCGCGGCGACGGCCGGCGCCGAGCTGCGGGTCGTGGCGCTCGACCTCGACCGGCCGACGGGCGACATCACCCGCGAGCCGGCGCTCGACGAGGCGGGCTTCGCGGCCGCCGTGGCCGCCGGCGAGGCGGCGGTGACCGCCGACCTCGACCTCCTCGCCATCGGCGAGATGGGCATCGCCAACACCACCGTGGCCGCCGCCCTCGCGGCCAAGCTCGTGGGCGGCGGCGGCCGCGACTGGGTCGGCCGCGGCACCGGCGTCGACGATCTGGGCCTCGCCCGCAAGGCGGACGCCGTCGATGCCGCGCTCGCCCGGCACGCCGACGTCGGCGAACCCCTGGACGTGCTGCGCTGCCTCGGCGGGCGCGAGCTCGTGGCGATGGCGGCGGCGGTGCTCACCGCGCGCGAGCAGGGCGTGCCGGTCCTCGTCGACGGCTTCGTCGCGAGCGCCGCGGTGCTGCCGCTCGCGGTGGCGGCCGGGGGTGCGCTCGACCATGGCCGGCTCGCCCATCTCTCGGCCGAGACCGGCCACCGCCGCCTCGCCGAGGCGCTGGGCATGAAGCCGCTCCTGGCCCTCGACATGCGGCTCGGCGA
>CAYZSE010000057.1:0-7612 GCA_964481035.1 uncultured Geminicoccaceae bacterium
AGGTGCAGGCGAACGGCGCGAGCGAGCACGCGGCACTCGATGTCGCGGCCGGCGGCGACGAGGTCGTCGGGCGTCATCGCGTGGTGCACGCGCTCGGCCTCCTGCTCGATGATCGGGCCCTCGTCGAGATCGGACGTGACGTAGTGGGCCGTGGCACCGATCAGCTTGACGCCTCGGGCGTGCGCCTGGTGGTAGGGCTTGGCGCCCTTGAAGCTCGGCAGGAACGAGTGGTGGATGTTGATGGCCTTGCCGTAGAGGCGCCGGCAAGCCTCGGGCGAGAGCACCTGCATGTAGCGGGCGAGGACGACGAGGTCGCTCTCGGTCTCGTCGACGAGCTTGAGCAGGCGGTCCTCCTGCGCCTGCTTGGTCGCGGGCGTGACCTGCAGGTGGTGAAAGGCTTGCCCGTGCTCCTCGACGATGCGGCGCGCCTCCGGGTGGTTGGAGACGACGCCCATGATGTCGGCATCGAGCGCGCCGATACGGTGGCGGTAGAGCAGGTCGTTGAGGCAGTGGTCGAAACGCGAGACGACGATGAGCAGCCGCGGGCGGCGCGCCGAGGTCGTCAGGTCGACCCGCATGGCGAAGCGCTTGAGCACGGGCTCCATGGCGAAGCGAAAGTGCTCGATGGAGAGCTCCGCCGGCGCCGCGAAGACGATGCGCATGAAGAAGCCGCCCGTCTCCGGGTCGTGGAACTGCGCGCTCTCGAGGATGTTGCCGCCCTGCTCGAAGATGCAGGCCGTGACCGCGGCGACGATGCCGGGCTGGTCGACACAGGACAAGATCAGGCGAAAGCGGCGATCAGCGGCCATGGGCGTGGTTCCGACGGGACGGGAACGGTCGCGCTCGGGATCGAGCGGTGTGGAACGATCGCGATCATGCGGCGGGCGCCGCGAGCGGCGGCGGCGCATAGCCGAAATAGGCGATCTCGGCGGCGGCGCCGCGGGCGATCATCTCGATGACGGCGTCGGTCAGCCGATCACGCGGCCCCGCCGCGCGCCCCTTCGGCCGAAAGCTGCCATTGGCGCGGATGGGCGCCATCAGCCCGGCCAGGTCCTCGGGCAAGGCGAGCCGGTCGCTCAGGCCCGACAGCTCGTCGGACGAGCGCTCATAGCGTAACATGGGGTCCACCACGGGCGCGCCTTCCTACGCGTAGATCGACCAGTTCTCTGCGATCAGGCGTCGCCGGCGCGCCAGCGACCGCTCCATGGAGGGCCGCGTGCGACGGCGACGGGACGAATGATAATGGCGGCTGAACATCGCGTCCCACGGGTTTCGCGACACGGCGAACTTGCTGTACCCGGCCCAGATCGCCGGATCAATCCGCGGGCGAAGCTGCGCCGCCGAGATGTGATTGAAGTAGTCGGGCGGTCGTCGGCCGCTGCCCAGGCGTCGCAGCCAAGCCTTGCGGAAATAGAGCCGCAGCGGTCGCTCGCCGTGGTGTTGCGGGCCGCGGACGCCGAGGGCGCGCCGCAGCGCCTCGTCGGCGGGCTGCAGCGGCGTGATGATGTCCTCCGGGCCGCAGAACTTGGAAAGCGCGATCTCCAACGATGTGCCCGCGGTCTTGTGCGTCTTCAAGAAGATGAAGCGATGGCGGTGCGAGATGATCATGGGCTCAGATCCCACCTCCGCCCACCTCGGCCCGCCCGCGCCGCTCGCCGCCACCCATCAGCCTGCCCCGCCCGTCGCCAGCGCGTGGGCGGTGAGCGTGTTGCGCATCAGCATGGCGACGGTCATCGGGCCGACCCCGCCCGGCACGGGCGTGATCGCTCCCGCCACCGTGGCCGCCTCGGCGAAGTCGACATCGCCGGTGAGCCGGCCGCTCGCCGTGCCGTCGGCGACGCGATTGATGCCGACGTCGATCACCACGGCACCCGGCTTGATCCAGGTGCCGCGCACCATGCCGGCCCGGCCAGCGGCGGCAACGAGGATGTCCGCCTCGCGACACAGGTCGGGCAGGTCGCGGGTCCTCGAGTGGGCGACGGTGACGGTGCAGTCGGCGGCGAGCAGCAGCACGGCCATCGGCTTGCCGACGATGTTGGAGCGGCCGAGCACGACCGCGCGCGCACCCGCGAGCGCCGCCCCCGCGCGCCACAGGAGCTCGAGACAGCCGCGCGGCGTGCACGGCACCAAGAGCGCGTCGAGGCGAGGCCGGGCCGCCGTCACCAGCCGGCCGACGTTGAGCGGGTGAAAGCCGTCGACGTCCTTCTCGGGCGCGATCGCCTCGAGCACGGCCGCGGCGTCGACGTGCTCCGGCAGCGGCAGTTGAACGAGGATGCCGTGGATCGACGGATCGGCGTTGAGGCCCGCGATGACGGCGAGGAGCTCGGCGGTCGTCACGGCGACCGGCAGCTCGACCAGCCCGCCGTCGATGCCGATCTCGCGGGCGACCCGCGCCTTGGTGCGGACGTAGGCGCGCGAGGCCGGATGCTCGCCGACGATGACGACCCGCAGGCCGGGCGTCGGCAGCCCGCGGGCCCGGCGGGCGTCGACCTCGGTCTTCAGTGCCGCGCGCAACTCGGCGGCGATGGCCTTGCCGTCGATGAGCTTGGCGGGGCGCGGCGACGAGGCGATGGTCATCTGGACGGCGATACCGAATAGAGATCCGTCGCAGCGGTGTAGACGAGCCGACGCCGCTGTTCGACCCTCCAAACGCCGCACACCTCGCCGCCGGGAGTGCCCGCATGACGCCCAAGGGGCAGCAGCTCACCTTCCTCTACACCGACGATCTCGCCCGCGCGGTCGGCTTCTACCACCATGTCCTCGACCTCGAGCCCGTCGTCGACCAGGGCCGGGCCGTGCTCTTCCGCGTCAACGCCGGCGCCTATCTGGGCGTGTGCGACCGTCCCGACCGCCCGCGCGGCACCGACGGCGTCATGGTGAGCCTCGTCTGCGACGTCGAGGCGACGTACGCCAAGCTCCGGGCCCGCGGCGTCGTCTTCGAGGGGCCGCCCGGCCCGCAGATGGACGGCCGCGTCTACGCCGCCTTCTTTCGCGACCCCGACGGCTACCGGCTGGAGATCCAGGAGTTCCGGGATCCCGCGTGGGATGCGCTGTTCGTCGCGGCCGACGGGGCGCGGCTCTATTCGGGCGCTCCCTTCGAGGCCCAGGCCGGCTATGCGCGCGCGGTGGTCGTGGGCGACCTCGTCGAGGTCTCGGGCACGACCGGCTTCGACCCCGACACGCTGGCGTTCCCCCCGGGCGTCGAGGCCCAGTGCGAGAACGGCTTCGCCAACATCGCTCGCGCGCTCGCGCGCGCGGGCTCATCGCTGGCCGATCTCGTCCGGGTGCGGATCTTCTGCGCGACTCGCGAGGAGCTCCATCGCATCAAGCCGATCATCAAGCGACATTGCGACGCCGCACGGCCCGCCAACACGAGCGTCATCTGCCCGCTCGAGCAGCCGCAGATGCGCGTCGAGATCGAGGCGACGGCCCGACGCCGGCGGCGCTGACGTTCAAGATTCGGGAACGTAAGTTACAACGCGAGTGAAGGTAAGTCGTGGGCAATTGTAGATTATCAACCTTTCGTTGAGATTGCACTAGCGGTGGGCTTCGTCGCATCCTGTCGCGGAACCACGGGGCCCAAGCCCATGCGCACGGCCACGCGTCTCCGTGAGACGCCCGGCGAAGAAGGACACACGACCGTCGACGACGACCCGATCGTTGTCGCACTGGAGCAATTCCTGACTCGCATCCGCCAGCCGCGTGATCGCGCGGAGATTGTGCGTGCGGTGGGTGACGATGCCCGCGCCGACCCGCTGCGGGCGCTTGTCGACGCCGCCGGGCGGCTCGGCGTGGCCCTCGACGTGGAGCCGGCGACGCGTGAGCGCCTGGAACGCTGCCAGCCGCCCTTCCTGGTCGTCGACCCCCGCTCCCAGGGCGCCCATTGCGTCGAGAGCCGGCTCGGCGGCGACGTCTTCTACGCCGATCCGGGCCACCGCCGAGAGAGCGTCCGCCGTCTCGCGCACGCCGACGTGGCGCTGCTCATGCCGGCG
The DNA here is from genome assembly GCA_964481035.1 of uncultured Geminicoccaceae bacterium. Lineage (GTDB taxonomy): Bacteria > Pseudomonadota > Alphaproteobacteria > Geminicoccales > Geminicoccaceae > JAAAPF01. Next base: position 3,993 of record CAYZSE010000057.1, read on the forward strand.
GCCGCGAGCGCGGCGGCGCCGTCGGTGGCCGCAAGGATCCGCGCCCGGTTGCGCCCGGTCATCGCCGAGATCGCCGTCGCCAGCGTCGTCATCAACCTTCTCGCGCTGGCGACGCCGCTCTTCATGATGACCGTCTACAACAAGGTCATCGGCCACGGCGCGATGCAGACGCTCGACGTCCTGGCGCTGGGCATGCTCACGCTCTTCGCCTTCGATGGCGGGCTGAGGCTGCTGCGCGGGCACGTCATGAGCCACGCCGGCGCGCGGGTCGACGCCGCCGTCGGCGGCGACATCGTCGACGTTCTCCTCCGCCTGCCTCTGCGCGAGCTGCAGAAGCTCACCCCCGGCCAGATGGTCGAGCAGCTGCGCCAGATCGACAATCTCCGGCTGTTCTTCACCGGCCAGGTGCCGCTCTTGTGGGTCGACCTCGGCTTCGTCGTCCTGTTCATGGCGGTCATCGCGCTCCTGGCACCGCCGCTCGCCCTCATCACGCTCGCCGCCGTGCCGCTCGTGGTCCTCGCGTCGGGGATCGTCGCCCACCGGCAACGGCAGATCCAGGCGGAGGGCTTCACCGCGGCCGCGGACAAGGCCGCCGTCATCGGCGAGACCGTCACCAACGCGCTCACGATGAAGTCGCTCGGCCTCGAGCCCGCCATGGCGCGCCAGTTCGACGACAAGCTCGCGGCCGCCGCGGACGCGGGCTTCCGCGGCGGCTGGCTCAACGGCGCCGGCCAGACCGTGGGCCTGCTTCTCCAGCATCTGACGGCCCTGGTGCTGGTCTATGTCGGCGCGCACCTGATCGTCGTGGGCGAGCTCTCCGTCGGTGCGCTCATCGCCGCGACGATCCTTTCCGCGCGCGCGCTCGCGCCGTTGCGCCAGCTCGCTGGAGCCGGCCACCAGCTGCACGCGGTGGGCGACGCGATGCGGGCGATCGACCGGCTGCTCGCCGGCGCGCCCGCCGAGCGGGCGACGGCGCTGACGATCCCGACGCTCGCCGGCGCGTTGCGCCTGGAAAACGTCAGCTTTCGCTACGATGGCCACCGCGCCGCGCTCCGGGCGATCGACCTCGAGGTCGGCCCGGGCGAGATGCTCGCGGTCATCGGCCCGCCCGGGTCCGGCAAGACGACGCTCACCAAGATCCTCTTGGGGCTGCTCGAGCCGTCCGACGGCCGGGTCCTCGTCGACGGCTTCGATTTGCGTCACCTGCCGAGTTCAGGCTACCTCCGGCAGATCGGCTACGTGCCGCAGGAAACCCAGCTCTTTCGCGGCTCGATCGCCTACAACCTGGCCATCGGCAGCGACACGAGCGACGTCGACCGGCTCGTCGCCGCTGCTCGCTTCACCGGCCTGCACGAGATCGTCGAGGCCCTGCCCGAAGGCTACGGCACGGTTCTCGGCGACGGCCGCTTCAACCTCTCGACGGGGCAACGCCAGCTGCTCGCGCTCGCCCGGGCGCTCGTCCGCAACCCGCGGATCCTCATCTTCGACGAGGCGACCAGCGCGCTCGACGCGGCGAGCGAGCGGCGGCTCGTGCAGCGGCTCGAACCCGTCGTTCGCGGCCGCACCATGATCATGGTGACCCACCGTCCGGCGCTGCTCGCTCTCGCCACTCACGGCCTTCGCCTCGACCACGGCCGCATCGTCGATCGCGGCCCGATGTCGGAGGTCTTGGCGCGCAGCGGCGGTGCGTTGCCCGCCGCCAGTGGAGTGTGAGCCCGTGTCCTCGTCGCTGCTGCCGCGCTGCGCCACGCTCGCCGACACCCGCAGCCACCATGGTCCGCGGCTCCTCATCATGCTCGTCAGCGGCCTGTTTCTCGCCGGGCTCGCGTGGTCCGGCTGGGCCCGGGTCGAGCAGATCGTCCAGGCGACGGGCCAGGTCGAGCCGGAGGCGCAGCTTCAGGTCGTTAATCACGCGCGCGGCGGACGTGTGGCCGAGATTCTCGTCCGCGAGGGCGATCGGGTCACCGCCGGCGCCGCGGTCCTGCGCCTCGATCCCGATCTCGACCGCAGTGCGCTCGCCGAGCTGGAGGGCCGGCTCCGCACCGAGCGGCTGCGCGTCGCGCGGCTGGAGGCCGAGCTCGGCGGCACGGCGCTCGCACCGCTCGAGGCCGTCACGATGGCCCGGCCCGACCTCGTAGCCGAGAGCGCGGCCCTGCTCGGAGCTCGCCGCACCGCGCTCGAGCGCCGCCTCGCCCAGCTCGCCAGCACCGAGCGCCGGCGGACCATGGAGATCGCCCAGCAGCAGGCGCAGATCCGCCGTCTGGAGACGACGCTGGCGCTGTTGAAGGAAGAGGCTACGGCGGTCGAGACGCTGGCGCAGAAGGGGCTCGCGCCGCGCCTGCAGCAGGTGACGGTCAGGCGCCGGGTCGCCGACGCGGCGGGCGAGCTGGCCGTCGCCCGCCGCGCCGCCGACGCGGCCGCCGCGGCCCGCGACGAGGCCGCCGCCGCGCGCGCTCGGCTCGTGGCCGACCACGAGAGCGAGCTGCGCCTGGAGCTGGCAGGGGCCCGCGCCGAGGCCGCCAACCTCGAGCAGGCGCTCGCGCGCCAGACCAAGCTGGTCGCCGACCTCGAGGTGCGCGCGCCCGTCAGCGGGATCGTCAAGGACGTCGCCTTGTCGAGCGCGGGGCAGAGCTTCGCCGCCTATGCGCCCCTGGTGACGCTGGTGCCGACCGAGGGACCGCTGGTGGTCGAGGCCAAGGTCCCCGAGCGGGACATCGGCCGGCTGCATCCGGGTCAGAAGGCCGTGGTCAAGGTCGCGGCCTACGATTATCTTCGGTTCGGCGCCCTCGACGGCGAGATTCGTCGGATCGCGGCCGACGCCTCGACCGAGGAGCGCACCGGCGACGTCACCTACAGCGTGCTCGTCGTCACCGATCGCGCGTCGCTCACCCGCGGCGGCACCGACTACCCGCTCGTGCCGGGCATGCTCGTCGACGTGGAGCTGGTCGTCGGCGAGCGCAGCGTCTTGAGCTTTCTCACCGATCGCATCCTCATGCTCGGCGACGCCGCATTCCGCGAGGGTTGAGATGAAGGCACGCCGAACGGTCGTGTTGACACGGCTCGCCTCCCGGTCGAAGCACGCGGCGACGGACCTGGAGACGACATCATGCGGATGGCCATGTTGGCGTTCGGCCTGCTCGCGAGCGTGCTCTCCCCGGCGGCCGGCGCCGAGGGCGACGCGCTCGCCGAGAGCTTCGTGCTCGAGGACGGCGCGGCTCTGGTGACTGCCTGCACGGTGCCCGAGACGCATCCGCTGCATGCGACCGCGAAAGGCTTTTGCCTCGGCTACATGACGGGCGCCATGCAGCTCTACGCGGCGGCCGTGCAGTCCCCGAAGATCGACGACGCCGTCTGTCCCGGCGCGGCGGTCTCGCGCGTCCGCATGCGCGACATCTTCCTCGAATGGGCCCGGACGCATCCCGAACGGCTCGGCGAGCCGGCCATCGACACGCTGTTTCGGGCCGCCGTCGCGGCCTTCCCTTGCGCATGAGGTCGCCGCCGATGAACATCCTTCGCCACCCCTGCGGAGCCGTCGCGCTCGCCGCCGTGATCCTGGTCGCGGGTTGCAGCAGCAACGCCGGGCGCAACGCCGCCATCGGCGCCGCGAGCGGCGGCGCCGG
>CAYZSE010000057.1:7712-19377 GCA_964481035.1 uncultured Geminicoccaceae bacterium
GCGTTCCCTCAGGAGCACGCGAAAGGCGGTGCCGTCGCCGCCGGTGCGCGCGAGCACGAGATCGCCGCCGTGCCGGCGGGCGATCTCGCGGGCGATGTGCAGGCCCAGCCCTGTGCCGCCGGGCTTGGCGGTGCCGACGAAGGCCTCGAAGAGGTGCTCGCGGACGGCCGCGGGGATGCCCGGGCCGGTGTCCATGAGCTCGACGACGACGACGCCGTTCTCGCGCCAGCCCTGAGCCGCGATCAGCCCGCCGGCCTCGCCGAACGCCTGGGCGGCGTTGGTGATGAGGTTCGCGAAGACGCGGAAGAGCTGATCGCCGTCGGCCTGGACCTCCAGGGTCAACGGCAGGTCGTTGCGCCAGCGCCAGCGCTCGCCGTGACCGGGCACGGCCGCGGCGCAGGTATCGAGGAGCGGCCGCAACGCCATCCGGGCGCGGCGCAGCTCCGGCGCTTCGCTGCGGGCGAAGGCGAGGGTCTCGGCGCAGAGCCCGGCCGCCCGCTCCAGCGCCTCGAACAGCCGCGGCACCACGCGCTTGACCTGGGGATCGTCGCTGGCGTCGAGGCGGTCGGACAGCAGCATCGCCGAGGCGAGGACGTTGCGGAGGTCGTGGTTGATCTTGCCGACCGCCGCCCCCAGCGCCGCGAGCCGCTCGCGCTGCCGCAGCGCGTCGCGCACGCGCCGCTGCATACGGCGCATCTCGCGCTGGACGATGCCGAGTTCGTCGCGGCGGGCGGTGTCGCCGACGAGCGCGTCGGCGTTGTGCGGATCCTCGCGAAAGGCCACCACCGCGGCCGTGAGCTGACGCAGCGGCCGGACGATGATCCGCTGCAGGAGCAAGAACAAGGAGCCGGCGACGAGCGCCGACAAGAACAGCGACAGGGTGAGTATCCGGCCCGAATAGGCGACCATCTCGCGGACGAGCCCGCTCTCGCGGAGGGTGAGGTCGACGCTGACGCGCGGCGCGCTCGGGGAGGGGCCGAAGACCCGCACGATGCGATCTTGGCGCGCGAGTACGGTGCGGGCTGCGAGGCGGATCTTGTCCCAGACGCTCTCTTCGCCGAGATCGTAGACCGCTGCCGCCGGCGGCATGGCGCCGAGGGCGAGCGAGCGGGGGCCGTCGCGGACGATGACGCCGATGAGCCCCGCCTGCTCGAGCAAGCGGCCTTCGGCCGCGGGGTCGAGCATGGCGGCGGGATCGGCGAGCAGCACGGCGGTTGCCAGATGCGCCGCCGCCAGCTTCTCGGCGAGATACTGCACGCGAAAGCGGGCGATCGAGGGAACGTAGATCAAGACCTCGCCGAGGAGAACGAGCCCCACGGTGATCGCCAGGAGACGGGTGCCCAGACGCCGCGTGGCCGGCGGCATGGCGATGGGGTCGGGGCGGCGTGTCATGCATCCCTCGTGCGCGGCGCGCGACGGGCGCAGCCGAGTTTGACAGGGCCGCCCTCGCCACCTATACCGCCGGGCTCTATCGCATTGGCCGTGAGGAATCCAAGGTGAAGCGCACGTTTCAACCCAGCCGGCTCGTCCGCAAGCGGCGCCACGGCTTCCGCGCGCGGATGGCCACCGTCGGCGGACGGCGCATCATCAAGCAGCGTCGCGCCAAGGGCCGCAAGCGTCTGTCCGCCTGAACGACCCTCACCGCGCGTCGAGCGCCTGCGTCGGCGGGCCTCCTTCGTCCGCGCCGCCAAGGGACTGCGCATCGTCAAGCCCGGATTCGTTCTGCAGGTCCGTCGGCGCGACGACGACGCCCACATCGGCATCGGCTTCACCGCCTCCAAGCGGGTCGGCAACGCGGTCGCTCGCAACCGCATTCGGCGCCGCTTGAAGGAGGTGGCGCGTCTCCACCTCGAGGCCCACGGCCTCGCCGGCTGCGATCACGTGCTCATCGCCCGTCGGGAGGGCTTGTGTCGACCGTTCGCGCTTCTTGTCAGGGACTTCGGCGATGCTTGCGCCCAGGCGCGGTCGCGGTTGGCGCGCTCGGACGGATCGCCGCCTGGCCGCTGATCGGGCTCGTCGTCGTCTATCGCTACGGCCTGTCACCGATGCTCGGCCGGCCGTGCCGATTTCATCCGACCTGTTCCGCGTACGCGCTCGAAGCGCTACATCGTCACGGCGCGTGGCGCGGCGGGGCCCTCACCCTGCGCCGTCTCGCGCGTTGCCACCCCTGGGGCGGCTCCGGCTACGACCCGGTTCCGCCTTTTGGCCCACCCCGAACCGAGTGAACGGCGCGGCCCCCGATGCCCGAGCAACGCAACCTTCTCCTTGCGATCGTCCTCTCGGTCGCCATCATCTTCGCTTTTCAGTACTTCTACGAGCTGCCGCGCTTGCAGCAGGCCCAAGAGGAAGCGGCCCGGCAGGCGGCGCTGCAGGAGGAGACGGTCGACGGCGAGACGGCGGTGGCGAGCCGGCCCGGCGAGGGCACGGCCCGGACCGGCGAGGCGAGCGGTGAACCGGCGCTCGACGTGCCGCGCATCGAGTTTCTCAATGACCGGGTGCGCGGCAGCATCTCGCTCGCCGGCGGCCGCTTCGACGAGCTCGGCTTGCGCGACTACCACATCAGGCCGGATCCCGAGAGCGGCGAGATCCAGGTCTTGCGGCCGGTGGGCTCGGCGATGCCGTTCTTCGTCGAATTCGGCTGGGTCGCCGAGGACCCGGCGGTCGAGGTCCCGGGCGGAAGCACGATCTGGCAGAGCGACGCCGAGCAACTGCGCCCGGGAAGCCCGGTCACGCTGCGCTGGAGCAACGACGCGGGCCTCGACTTCGAGCGCGAGATCGCGCTCGACGAGAACTACGTGTTCGCCATCACGGAGCGGGTGACCAACACGGGCGACGCGCCGGTCACGCTGTTCCCCTACGGTCTCGTCAGCCGCTGGGGCACGCCCGAGACGATGGGCATCTGGATCCTGCACGAGGGGCCGATCGGCGTGCTGGACGGCACGCTGGAGGAGCTGGACTACGGCGACCTGCGCGACGAGGAGAGCACCTTCGCGACCACCGGGGGCTGGCTCGGCATCACCGACAAGTACTGGCTGACGGCGCTGCTCCCCGACCAGCAGGCGCCGCTGAAGGCGACGTTCCAGTTCATCGAACGCGGCGTCGACGGCCGCTACCAGACCGACTTCCTGCGCGAGGCCGTCACCATAGCACCCGGCGGCGGGGCCGAGATCACCAACCGGCTCTTCGCCGGCGCCAAGGAGGTGACGCTGCTCGACCGCTACAAGAACGAGTTCGGCCTGCCGCTGTTCGATCGCGCCGTCGATTTCGGCTGGTTCTACTTTTTGACCAAGCCGTTCTTCTACGCGCTGCATTGGCTCGCCAACATCTTTGGCAATTACGGTGTCGCGATCTTGCTCGTGACCCTGGTCGTCAAGCTGCTGTTCTTCCCGCTTGCCAACAAGTCCTATCAAGCGATGAGTCAAATGAAGAAATTGCAGCCAGAAATGATGAAAATTCGCGAGCGTTACGAGAATGATCGTGAAAAGATGAACATGGAAATGATGAACCTCTACAAGAAAGAAAAGGTCAATCCTGCGGCGGGTTGCTTGCCAATTATTGTGCAGATACCCGTGTTTTTTGCTCTCTACAAGGTATTGTTCGTGTCGATCGAAATGCGGCACGCGCCCTTCTTCGGGTGGATTCAAGACTTGTCGGCGCCGGACCCGACCACGCTGTTCAATATGTTCGGGCTGTTCCCGTTCGTGCCGCCGGAGTGGATCCCGGCGATCGGCATCTGGCCGATCGTCATGGGGGTCACCATGTGGCTTCAGTTCAAGCTCAACCCGACCCCGCCGGATCAGATGCAGGCACGGATCATGGCGTTCTTGCCGTTGATCTTCGTCTTCCTGTTCGCGACATTCCCAGCGGGTCTGGTGATCTACTGGACGTGGAACAACATCCTCTCGGTCGGGCAGCAGTGGCTGATCATGCGGAAGATGAACGTGCCGGTGACCTGAGCGCGTCGGGCCCGACGGACCGCTTCGACACCCCCGAGCGGCTCGAGGCGGGCCGATGGCTGTTCGCCCAGGCCTGCGGCTTCATGCGCGGCGTCGCCGACCTCGCGCAGCTGCCGCCCGTTGCCGCACCCGAGGTCGCGTTCGCCGGTCGGTCCAATGTCGGCAAGTCGTCGCTCCTCAACGCGCTGACCGGCCGCAACACCCTGGCGCGAACCTCCAACACCCCGGGCCGCACCCAGGAGCTCAACTTCTTCGACCTCGCCGGCGCGTTGATCCTCGTCGACCTGCCGGGCTACGGCTTCGCCAAGGCGCCCAAGACCAAGGTCGACGCCTGGCAGGCCATGCTCAAGGCCTATCTCTCCGGCCGGCCGACGCTGCGGCTGGTCGGCGTCCTGGTGGACGCGCGGCACGGGCTGAAGCCCGTCGACACCGAGATCACGACGCTTCTCGCCCGGGCTGCGGTGCCTTACCTCGTGGTCTTGACCAAGGCCGACCTCGTCAAGCCCGTGGCGCTCGCGCGGCTGGAGGACGAGTTGGGCTCGGAGCTGCGCTCGACCGTCGGCGCGCTGCCGCGGCCGCATGCGACCTCGAGCGCCAAGGGCACCGGTATCGACACGCTGCGGGCGAGGCTCGCGATGCTGGCGGAGCAGACGGGAGGCGAGGCGTCTTGAGCGGGCGGAACATGGATCACAACCGGGTGGCGGCGACGCTGGTCGAGGCGCTGCCCTACATGCGCCGCTTCAAGGGCGACCTCTTCGTCGTCAAGTTCGGCGGGCACGCCATGGCGTCGCCGGAGCTGACCCGCGACTTCGCCCGGGACGTCGTGCTGTTGAAGCAGGTCGGCATCAACCCGATCGTCGTCCACGGCGGCGGCCCGCAGATCAAGCGGCTTCTCGACAAGCTGGCGATCAAGTCGAGCTTCGTCGACGGCCTCAGGGTGACCGATCGCGACACCGTGGAAGTCGTTGAGATGGTTCTCGCCGGCAAGATCAACAAGGAGATCGTCGCGGCGATCCACGAGGTCGGCGGCCGCGCCGTCGGCCTCTCCGGCAAGGACGGCCGCCTCCTGCGTGCGCGTAAGGTGACGCGGACCAAGCGTGATCCCGACAGCAACCTCGAGCAGGTCCTCGATCTCGGCTTCGTCGGCGAGCCCGAGCACGTCGACACGACGCTCCTCGACCATCTCGTCGGCACCGACGTCATCCCGGTCATCGCGCCCGTGGGCTTCGGCGAGGACGGTCACACCTACAACATCAACGCCGACACGGCCGCCGGCGCCATCGCCGCGGCGGTCGAGGCACGCAAGCTCTACATGCTGACCGACGTCCCCGGCGTGCTCGACCGCGCCGGTGAACTCATCAAGACGCTGACGTTGGGGAAGGCCCAGGTCATGATCGACGAGGGCACGATCCACGGCGGCATGATCCCCAAGATCGCTACCTGCCTCGAGGCGATCGAGGCCGGCGTCCGCGCCGCCTACATCGTCGACGGCCGCATCGCCCACGTCATTCTGCTCGAGGTGTTCACCGAGGAGGGCGTCGGCACGGAGCTCCTCCCGGGCGACCGCAGGCCGCGCGAGTAGATCGAGCATCGGCGATCGACGTCGGTGCCCGCCCGGCCCGGCGACTTGCTGGAACGAGCGTCGCTCGGCGCGCGGCGCGGCGAGGGCATGGGCGACGCGGCCCGGGCGAGCGATGCACCGCCGCATGTGTGCATTGCCCAGATTCATTTGATGGCAACCTTGCTTCGGTTGTGTTGCGCTGCAATATGAGCGGTCTCCCTGAACACGGCTTGCCGGGCATGGAACTCCGTTCCCACGGCGGGTGGATCGTCGTCGATGGCTCGCAGTTTGTTTCCTCCCTCTTGCGAGTTCTCAGACCCACCCGCCGGCCCGTCTTTTTTCACGCAGCACCGCGCGCGGCCTTTTGTTCTCGAAGCATTCTAGGCATCTTTACCTAGTTTAGTCTCTTCGGTATGGTCTTCCCATTGTCCGTAGCACCGGGATGCCGTCATGCAGGTTCTTTACCTCGAAGACGATCCGCTCGACGCCGAGGCCCTGCGCCGCGCGCTGGTACGCCTTCGCCCCGACGTGGCTCTCGAGCTCACGCCGACGCCGGCATCGGCGTTCGCCCTCGCGCGGGCCAGGGCTTCAGCCACCTGCCTCGGGTTCGACGTCGTGATCGTCGACGTCAACCTGCCGCAGATGAACGGCTTCGAGTTCATCGACGCGATGACCGCCGAGATGGGGGCGGCCCGGCGGCCCAAGGTCGTCGTCTTCACGAGTTCCGAGCATCGCCTGGACCTCGCCGAGGCGACGCGGATCCAGGCGGACGCCTACGTCGTCAAGACCGCGGATCCGACCTGCTTCGATCACCTCGTCGCGGCCCTCGACAGGCTCGACATCGGCGCATGACGCGCGTCAGCGCCAGAGGCGCGCCGTTAGCCGCGCGCCACGGCCTCCCGCAGCCAAGCCAGCACCTGCTCGCGGTCGGCGACGCAGCCGCCGGCCCGCCAACGCGCCTCGACCTCGCCGAGGAGGCGGCCCACCTCCGGGCCGGGCGGGACGCCGAGCGCGAGGACATCCCGGCCGGCCAGCGGCAGCGCCGGCACGGGCGTCGCGGCGACGCGCTCGCGCCAAGCGCCGAAGGCTGACGCGGCAGCGTCGTTCTCGGCGAGAAACCACAACCCCTCGGCCAACGTCACATCCGGGCCGTCGAGGACGAGGCGGCGCCGCAGCTCGGCGTCATCGAGAAGGCGCGGGTCGAGCGCGGTCGCATCCGCGAGCCGCTGCAGACGCTCGGCCTCCGCGTTCGACAGGCGCAGGCGCTGGGCCAGCTCATCCGCAGCGGTGCCGCTCGAGCGGACCAGCGCCGCGAGGCGCAGCAGCCAGTCGGCCTCGCGTTCGTGGGCGACGAGGCTCTCGAAGAGCCGCCGCCTCGGCCCCGCGCCGAGGAGCCAGGCAAGGATGCCGAGCTCGGCCATGAGCGCCACGGCGGCGCGCGGATCGGGGGCTTCGAGCAGCCTGCGCGTCTCCTGGCGGACCCGCTCGCCCGACAGCCGGTCGAGGCCCGCCACGCCGGCCCGCAACGCCGCGGCGGTGGCGTTGTCGGGCGGCCGTCGGCCGAAGCTCGCGTAGAAGCGAAAGAAGCGTAGCACCCGGAGATAGTCTTCCTCGATCCGGCGCTCGGGCGCGCCGACGAAGCGAAGTCGCCCCGCCGCGAGATCGTCGCGGCCCGCGAAATAATCGAAGAGCCGGCCTTCGCGATCGCAGCTCATCGCGTTGACCGTGAAGTCGCGCCGCGCTGCGTCCTCGCGGAAGTCGTCGGTGAAGACGACGACGGCGTGCCGGCCGTCGGTCGCCGCGTCGCGCCGCAGCGTCGTGATCTCGAAGGGCTGCGCGCCGATGACGGCGGTCACCGTGCCGTGCTTGAGACCCGTCGGGATCGCCTCGATGCCCGCCGCGGCGAGCAGTCGAAGCACGCGCTCCGGGGGCTCCTGGGTGCAGAGATCGAGATCCCAGGCGGCCCGTGCGCGGCCGGCGAGGGTGTCGCGCACGCAGCCGCCGACGAAGCGCGCCCGTCGCCCCTGTTCCTCGAGCGCGTCGAGCAACCGGCGCGAGCTCGGCGCCTTTCGCCAAGGCGCGGTCAGCAGCGCGGTGTTCGGAGCGTCGTTCGGGGCGTCGGCGGTAGCCAAGGGCTCCAGCTCCCGGATCGGGCGGCGACGGGTGGTCAACGACGATCGATCGTGGCTTAAAGCGTGCCGGAAAACACCGGCGACGCAAGCCGCATGAAGCTCGTGCGACGCCATCCTCGCGTCGGCCGAGCTTGGGAGAGACACGCATGATCGCGCCGGCTTGGCTCGCCGCCGATTGGAGCTCCCGCCGGCTACGCCTGTGGGCCATGGACGCGAGCGGTGAGGTCCTCGCCGGCCGTACCACGGAGGCGGGCACGACCCGGCTCGACGGGCCGGCCGCGTTCACCGCGGCCTTCGTGGACGCGGCCGACGACTGGCTGGGCGCGGGAGGCGGCCTGCCGGTCGTCGTCTGCGGCATGGCCGGCGCGCGCGGGGGCTGGCAGGAGGCGCCCTACGCCGCGCTCACGACGCCGCTCGCCGAGTTGCCGCACCTCGCGATCCGCGCGGCGACGGCGCCGGCCGATACCGACGTCCGCATCCTGCCGGGCCTGCGCCAGGACGACCCGCCCGACGTCCTCCGCGGCGAAGAGACCACGCTCTTGGGCCTCGTCGCGCACGAGCCAGAGTTCAGCGCGGCGCTTCTCGTACCCGGGCAGCACGACAAGTGGATCGCCGTCGAGCGGGGGCGCGTGCGCCGGTTCGCGACGACCCTGACGGCCGAGACCTTCGCCGCGCTGTCCGAGCACACGGTGTTGCGGCGGACGCTCGCGGGCGGGGGGTTCGACGAGGCCGCGTTCATCGCCGCCGTCGACGAGGCCCGCCGCCAGCCGGCGGGGCTGTTACGCCGCGCGTTCGGTCTCAGGGCGCAGGCGCTGCTCGCGGGGCTCGAGCCCGCCGTCGCCCGCGCTCGGCTCTCGGGCTGGCTCGTCGGCATGGAGATCATGGACGCGCTCGACCTCCTCGGCGGTCCCGACCGGATCCGCATCGTCGGCGCGCCGGACCCGCGCCGGCGCTACACCGCGGCACTCGCCCGCTTCGGCGTCGAGGTGGGCCCGGTCGACGCCGAGGCCTTGACCCTCGAGGGCCTGCGCTTCGCCCATCACCGGCTCCACGAGGAGCACGCGTGACACGACCCTGCTACCTGATCGCCATCTTGTGCGGCATCCGACCCGACGAAGCGGTGGCGGTGGCCGCGGCGGCCTGGCCCGCGCGCATCACGGCCCCTCGCGCCTGCGCGCTCGGGGCCGCCCTGCGGACCAAGCCGCCGATCCCCGCCTTGGGCGTCATCGACGTGCCCGACTTCGCGACCTGCTCGCGCCGGCCGCGACGGCTGCGGTCCCGGCTCGCGCCTGTTCGCGCTCGGTCACCGCATGGGCGAGATCAAGGACCGCGCCGCGCCCGCGCTGCCGGTCCGCGACCGCGTCTTCGCGGGCGGTTGAGCGTGCTCCGGGCGCTGGTGCTTTCGGCCGTGCTCGCCGGTGCGGCCGACGCCGGGACCGTCCGCACCGGCCTGCAGGTGTCGAGCGCCGCACTGGGCGCTCCGCTCGACTACGCGCTCTACCTGCCCGAGGGCTACGGTGGCCCGAGGGAGCAGCGTTATCCGGTCCTCTACCTGCTGCACGGCCACGGAGCCGACCACCGCTATTGGCTCGACCGCATCGGCATCGCCGCGACGCTCGACGCGCTGATCGCCGCGGCCGAGATCCGCCCGCTCGTCGTCGTCATGCCCGACGGCGGCACGAGCTGGTACGTCGACAGCGCCGCCCGCGGCGGGCCCGGCGACCATGCGACCGCCATTGCCCGTGATCTCGTCGACAACGTCGATGCGACGGTCACGACCGTGGCCGAGCGCGCCGGCCGCGCGGTGGCTGGCCTCTCGATGGGCGGCTTCGGGGCGCTGCACCTGGCTTTCGACCGTCCCGAGCGTTTCGGCGCGGTGGTCGCGCTGAGCCCGGCGGTGTTCGTGCCGGGCGGGCTCTCCTGGCAGCGCTGGTCGCTCGGGCGGACCGAGGAGGAGCGGGCGCGTTGGTTCCAGGGCGCCTTCGGCGTGCCCTTCGATGCGACGGTCTACCGTGAGCTGCACCCGCTCGCGCGGCTCGACGAGCGCGGCGGTGCGCCGCGGGTCCTGCTCGCAGCGGGCGACGACGACGGCTTCGGCTTCGAGCTCGGCACCGTCGAGCTGTTCTTGGCCCTGCGGCGGCGCGCGGCGCCGGTCGAGCTGCGCCTCGACGACGGCGGCCACGACCGGGTCTACTGGCGCTCGGTCGTCCCGGAGATGCTGCGCTTCATCGATGCCGGCTGGCCCGCGCCCTGAGCGTGAGGCGGTGATCGGCCGGATCGTGCCCATGCGCTCTGCGGAGAAGGCTCGCGGCCCGCGACCATGGTGTCGCCGCCGAGGACGAGGGTCGGCGGCGAGCGCTCCCCCTCGCGGCGGCGCGCCCCAGTGGCAGGTCAGACCTGGGCCTCGCGTTCGGCCTCGCCCTGCTCGGCCGACCAAGCGCCGGCCGCTTCCACCGCCACGGGCGAGGCCGTCGGCAGCACGCCCAGATAGCTCTCCGTCTCCTCGACCGGGACGGCCGAACGTTGCGTCATGCGGTAGAGCGCGTAGAGCGCGATGGCGGCGAAGGTCCCGCCGAGCACCAGCCAGAACGCGGCTGGCCCCAGAGACTGCATGGCCCACCCGGTCGCGAGTGGCCCCAGGATCGCGCCGACCCCGAAGGTCAGCACGAGCCCCCCGGACGCGGCGGGCATGTCCTCGGCTGAGAGGAAGTCGTTGGTATAGGCCAAGAACAGCGCGTAGAGCGGCGTCGTGACCCCACCGGCGAAGAAGGCCGACGCCATCAAGGGCCAGAGACCGCCGCCGGTGAGCCATCCCAAGGCGCAGGAGACGGCGCCGAGGGCGGCCGCGCCGAGAATGACCTTGCGCCGATCGACCCGGTCCGAGAGCCAGCCGATCGGATATTGCAGCACCAGCGCTCCGCCGAACAGCATCGCGACGAGCAGCGCGATCTGGTCCGGCGTCAGCCCGATCTGCGTGCCGAACACCGCGCCCATGCCGGATTGTGTCGCGTAGACGCCGCCCAAGAGGAAAATGCCCACGGTGCCGAGCGGCGAGCCCCTGAAAAGCTCGCGCAGAGGCATCGGGCGCGCCACCTCGGCGGCGGGGATCGGGGTGACGGACAAAAGGATGGGTCCGAACGAGATCGAGACGAGGATCGAGGCGCCGATGAACAGCCCGGCGGAGCGTGCATCGCCCAGCGTCAAGAGCGCCTGCGCCCCGATGATGCCCAGCGTCTGTGCGATCATGTAGGCCGACAGGACCTTGCCGCGCGTCTCGTTGGTGGCGGCGTCGTTCAGCCAGCTCTCGGCCGTGACGTAGATGCCCGACATGCAGAAGCCGACGAGGAGCCTGAGGATCGTCCAGGCCCAGGGCTCGGCCAGCAGCGGGAACGCGATCAGCGCCGCGGACATGAAGCTGCCGAGCGCCGAGAAGACGCGTACATGGCCGACCCGTCGGATCAGCACCGGGCTCAGGCGCGCGCCCGACAGGAAGCCCGCGAAGTAGCCCGACGTGACGATCGCCAGTTCCGCGGGCGAGAACCCCTCGATGCCGCCCCGCAGGCCGATCAGGGTGAAATGCATGCCGTTGCCCAGCATGATGAAGACGATGCCGATCAGAAGCGCCCAGACGCCCGACAACACCTGGATCATCAACCGCCCTTCGCTGGATCGGGGTTGGCCCACGCATCGGCCCCGGGTTGCTCGGCCACCTTATTCGGCAAGGCCCGCCGAGAAGCCTCGGCTGGGTGGATCGACGCCGCGGACATGCCGCTCCGGCCGAGGGCCGGAGCGTGGACGACGCCCGGCGTCGCTCTCAGCTCCATCGCGACCACGGCCGCAGCCCAGTGTCACCTCTTCAGGTTGTCGGAGCATCTACCCAGGGCCGGAGGTAGCGGTCCGATGGTCGGTGCCGGCGGCGAGCATGGCATTGAGGATCGTCAGGGGCTTGCCGGCCGCGGCGGTGATCGCGGCCTCGACCGGCTTGACTGTGGCTTCGAGCCGTGGGCAGAAGGCTC
>CAYZSE010000058.1:0-19323 GCA_964481035.1 uncultured Geminicoccaceae bacterium
GTCTAAAGTTCTACGCGTAATACTTGTCGACTATCTCATCCCCTCATCGCTGTCGGCCGTCCGAGGACCCGCCTCCTCGACGCTCTCGTCGGCTGGATGAAGTGTCACCAGTCGGGATATTTCAAAAAACTGGTTCAGTCACGAGCAATGACGATGCCGCTGGGGCCGACGAATTTCTATCCATGCCCGCGTACTTCAAAAAATTGGACAGCGAAATGCATTTCATGTGGGGTAGAGAGATCGTCAGTGCTGTTCAGCTGAAAGACGATAGCGTCGCCGGGCTCAGCCGGCGACGAAGCGATGGACTTGGTACGCCTCGGCAAAGTCGACGCCGATCTCGGCGCCGCGCAGCCGCGCCAGTGCCCTCACCGCCTCCAGGCTGCGGACGTGCGGCGGCGGCCGGTGCTGGCTGGCGTAGAGCTCGATCGCCCGGCACTTGGTGTCGATGACGGCGGAGATGTCCACGAACAGCTGTGGTCGCGGCAGATTCTGCCACGCGAAGCCGAGCTTGCTCTGCTCGTAGGCGAGGACCGTCGGGATCAGCCAGCCGCCGAAGGCCGCAGCGATCGGCCGGGCGGCGGCGAACGCCGTCTCGAAGGTCTGGCGATGATCCTGGTCGTAGTCGACGTAGGAGGGCAACAGCAGGAGTTGCGGCCGCTGCGCCTTGTAGACGTCCTGGAAGCGGTCGACCAACTCCCGCTTCGGCACTTGGTCCAGACGCTCCATCCGTTGCTCGTCGGCGAAGACGATCTCCCAGGAGAACCCGAGCAGGGCGGCGACGGCCTCGATCTCGGCGATGCGCTGGGCATAAGTGGTCGCGCCCGCATGGCCGTGGTGGAACGAGCCGTCGACCGCCATGAGCACGACGTGCGGTCGCACGCCCTGGGCCCGGAGCAGCGCCAGGAGCCCGCCGCAGCCGAGGACGTCGTCGTCGGCGTGGGGGGCGACCAGCACCACCCGCTCAAGCGTGTGCAACCAGACCATCGGCCAGTTCGTCCCGGGCGTGGGTATAGAAGCCGATGGTCTCAACGATGAGGTCGTCCAGACCGACCTCCGGCGCCCAGCCGATCGCGGCCGAAGCACCGAGCAGCGGCAGCTTGTCCACCGAGGCCGCCTCCTCGTAGAGTTCGCCGTGGATCGTCTTGGCGTCGACGATCACTGTCGGCGAGCGGCTTTGGCAAAGCATCTTGATGCGGTCGGCGAGCCCGCGAACGCTGATGGTGTTGGCCGGATTGCCGACGTTGAAGATCTGCTGGCCGCTCGCGAACGCCGGCGGGTAGAAGTCGACGACCAAGCGGGCGAGGTCGCTGACCGAGAGGAAGGCGCGCCGCTGCTCGCCGTCGCCGAAGATGGTGAGCGGCCGGCCCTCCAGGGCCTGCTGGACGAAGGTCGGCATGACGAAGCCGTTGGCCCGCGACTGCCTGGGTCCGGTGACGTTGAAGGGGCGCACGACGATCGCCTCAAGTCCGCGATGGCGGGAGTTCACCGTCATCGCCTCGATCAGCGACTTGGCGATCGCGTACTCGATGCGGACGTTGTAGGGCTGCGGCACGATCAGGGGATCGGCCTCGCCGAGACTGCCACTGCGGCCGTAGACCTCGGCCGAGCTGAACACGACGAGCCGCCGCTTCGCCGCGACGCAGGCCTCGATGACGTCGTGGGCGGCCTCGACCATGTCGGCGCCGAGCCGGCCGCCATATTTGAGTATGCCGGCCGGTGTCCGACCAGCGAGGCGGCGTGCACCAAGAGCTCGTAGGCGGCGAGGTCGTGCCCGGCGCGCAGCCAGTCCTCGATGCGCTGCCGATACACGCGAACGCCTGGCTGCGCCTCGTACTCGCTGCCGAAGGCCACCGCTGCAATCATCGAATCGACGAGATCGACCGTCCAGCCGGCCGCGACGAAACGATCGGCGAGATGGGTTCCCATGAATCCGAGCCCGCCCGTGACGAGCGCCCGGGGACGCGCCGGATCCGACAACTTCACTTCCATCGGAACCCTTTCTCTGCAGGGCGCGCCGCCCACATGCGAGCCGCCGCTGGACGCGCGCCTACTCCATCGTTCCCGCCTCGCCCACCGATGGTTTAGCCATTACGATAGATGAGAGCACGAGCGGAGAGCGAACTGGAGCGCACCCAGGTACATCGTAAGTAGCTGGCGGTTCACATGACCAAGCTGCATTGTGCAGATGCGAAAGGCGCACGGTTGATCACGGCCTGCCGATTTCTCGTCAGGATCCCGGCCTCGAAAGCTCACCCGCCCCGCCGCGGCCTCTTGGCCGCGGTCCCTTCGGGATTGGATCGCGCGGCCTGCTAGCGCGTTTCCCGGTGAGGTTGATCTACGCCCATCCCGCACCCCCGCCCGGCCGCCCACGAGGTTACGCTGCCATGGGCGGCCGGGCGGGGGTGCGGGATGGGCAAGCATTTCGGGAAACGCGCTAGCGTGCGATTCGTCCGCGAGCCCGGGTGGGCAACGGCTGCGCCGAGCACTTCATCCGCGTCCTCGAGGAGAACCTGCTCTGGCTCAGGCGCTTCGACGCCGTCGCGGACCTCCGCCACGCCCTGCACGAGTTCAAGGACGCCTACGACGAAAGCTGGATCCTCCAGCGTCACGGCTACCGAACGCCCGCCCGGGTGCGCACCGGCCAGACCACCTTGGCCATCGCCGCCCGAGGCCAACGCCGTGTCTCAAAGCTCTGGACCGCTAGACCCGGCCTGCACCCAGACGCGGATCACCCGCGGCGGCTGAAGATGCTTGCGGAAGCCGGCGCGGCCGTCCGCATCGATGACCCCCAGCGCCGAGAGCTCCGCGGGCAACCCGCTGCGCGCCGTCGCCACCACACGCATGAAGCGCGATCGGGCCTCCCGGGCGACGCCGCCGGCCATCCGCCCGAGCCCGACGATGCCGAAGGCCTTCTCGTCCGTCATCACCGGCACCCTGCCGCCATGCGCTCCAGCAACCGGGCGAACATGGGTTCGTTGCTTCACGGCGGCGTGAGGACCGGTCGCGACCGGGAGCTCGCGGCTCGACGCCGGCCATCGCAGGTGCGACGCCCTTCGCGGCTGGCGCAGGCGGTCGCCCGCCCCGTCGGTCGCCGGCAGCAGGCGGCGATGGCACCGCTCGGTGCACTTCCCTTCGCCTCTGGGCCGGCCGGCGCGGCCGTGGCGGCTGCAGGCCGATCTCCTCCCTGCGCAGGTGTCGGCCGTTCAAGCCCTCGAAGCCCATCGGCGGCACGCATGTCCCGAGGGGAACGCTTCAGGCCTTGAGGCGGTAGCCCGTGACCAGCATCCGGTGGGCTGCGAAGGCGCTCGCGGCCATGAAGACGGCGGTCATGGCGAGGCTCACCGCGACGCTCACGTCGGCGAGGCCGTAGAAGCTCCAGCGAAAGCCGCTGATGAGGTAGACGACCGGATTGACGAGGCTCAGCGCCTGCCAGAAGGGCGGCAGCATGTCGATGGCGTAGAAGGTGCCGCCGAGGAAGGCCAAGGGCGTCACGATCATGACCGGCACGAGCTGCAGCTTCTCGAAGCCGTCGGCCCAAAGGCCGATGACGAAGCCCAAGAGGCTGAAGCTCAGCGAGGTGAGGAAGAGAAACGCGAGCATCCACAGCGGGTGCGCCACCTCGAAGGGAACGAAGAGGCGGGCGGTCGCCAGCATGATCGCGCCGATGACGAGCGACTTCACCGTCGCGGCACCGACGTAGCCGAGCATGATCTCCAAAGGCGAGATCGGCGCCGAGAGCACCTCGTAGATCGTCCCCATGAAGCGCGGCATGTAGATGCCGAACGACGCGTTGGAGAGGCTCTGGGTCAAGATCGCCAGCATGATCAGGCCCGGCACGATGAAGGCGCCGTAGGTGACGCCACCGATCTCGGGGATGCGCGAGCCGATCGCCGAGCCGAAGACCACGAAGTAGAGCGAGGTCAAGAGCACGGGCGAGAGGATGCTCTGCATCAGCGTGCGCCGCATGCGGCCCATCTCGAAGCGAAAGATGGCGAGGACCGCGCGCCCGTTCACGGCCGCTCGCTCACCAGCTCGACGAAGATGTCCTCGAGCGAGCTCTCGCTGGTCGAGACGCCCTCGAAGTCGAGGCCGGCCTCGAGCACCCGGCGCAGCACCTCGGCGACACTGGCCTCACCGGCCTCGCTCGAAAGGGTGCGTACGAGAGCTCGGCCTTCGTCGGCGAGCGCGAGGTCGAGGCCCGCGAGCGCTTCCGGCACGCTGGCGAGCGGCGCTGCGAGCTCCAGCTTAAGGCGCCGCTGGCCGAAGCGCTCGAGCACCGTCGCCTTGTTCTCGACGAGAATCAGCCGGCCCTTGTTGATGACGCCGATGCGGTCGGCCATCGCCTCGGCCTCCTCGAGATAGTGGGTCGTGAGGACGATCGTCATACCCTCGGCGCGGAGCCTGCGGATCATCGTCCACATGTCGCGCCGCAGCTCGACGTCGACCCCCGCCGTGGGCTCGTCGAGGAACAGAAGCCTCGGCTCATGGGCGAGCGCCTTGGCGATCAGAAGGCGCCGCTTCATCCCTCCCGAGAGCGTGCGCACCTGGGCGTTGCGCTTGTCCCAGAGCGAGAGCTCGCGCAGCACCCGTTCGAGATGCGCCGCATCGTCGGCAAGCCCGAAGAGCCCGCGCGAAAAGCGCACGGTGTTGGCCACCGTCTCGAAGGCGTCGGTGACGAGCTCCTGCGGGACGAGCCCGACCTCGGCCCGCGCCCGGCGAAAGTCACGGACGATGTCGTGGCCGTCGACGGCGACGTGGCCGGCGGTGGCGTTGACCAGCCCGCAGACGATGGAGATCAGCGTGGTCTTGCCGGCGCCGTTGGGCCCGAGGAGCCCGAAGATCTCGCCGCGGCGGATCTCCAGATCGACGTCCTCGAGCGCCGCGCTGCCCGCTGCATAGCGCTTGGTGAGGCCCTGGATGGTGAGGATGGAAGACAACGCATCGACCCGCGTGGCGACGAAGGACGTGAAGGTGGCACGCCACCGCCGAAACACAACCGGTCGGCACCTACTCCGACAGACCGCATGCCCAGGCGCGGTGCGCTGGTCGCAACCGTGGGGCCGCCGCCACAGGACCGGATCGCGACCGAGCGGCCCGGCGGCGCACGGATCCGCCGTGTCGCGGTCCACGGTTTCGATGGAGTGGATGCCCCCCTGCCGACGGCATCGCGACGCAACCTCTACGTCGTCGAGGATGACGGCCTGGAGGGAGACGACCATCCTGCCCTCGACGGCCGAGCCAACGGGCTCCCTGTGCGGGTGCGCAGCCCCGTCCACAATCTCCTCCGGCATCTCCACCTCTTCGCTCTCGTCGATTAAGCCGAGTGTGGTGTCTCAACGAACCGTCGACCGGGGGAAGGTGGAATGGCCATGGAAGACGTGGTGGGGACCGGCCTCGGTCTCGTCCTCGCCCTGTCGATCGTCGCCGTCATCGGCGGCATCGCAGGCTTTCTCGCGCATCTCGCGGTCGGCGGCAGCGGCGGGGTCTTGGGTAACATCCTCGTCGGCCTCGCCGGCGCCTGGCTCGCGGGCTGGCTCTTGCCGGCGCTCGGGATGGCGCTGCCGGGCGGGATCGTCGGCGTCGTCATCGCCGCGACGGCGGGCGCCGTCGTCGTCTTGCTCATCATTCGGCTGGTACGGCGCGCGGCTTGCTGACGCCCGCGGTCCGCTACGCCGCGGGCCCGCGCGCGAGGAAGCCGTGCAGGAGCGCCGAGCCGATCGACACGCCGACAGCCGCCGTCAGCGGGAAGCGGAGCTGCGGGTACCAGGGCGGCGCCAGCCCCTCGCGGACGAGCTTGAGATCGAAGCGCAGGACCATGGCGAAGGCCACCAGCAAGAAGGCGTGCGGCCAGGGGAAGGGGCTGAAGGCGCCGATCCAGACGACCAGCGCCGGCACGACCGACATTCCGAGGATGCGCCAGCGTTGCCCGTCGTCGAGGCTCGGGGCGCTGCCGAAGCCCCACTGGGCACCGGCCATGAAGGCGGCGATGACCATCCCGTAGGCGATTAGCACGGTGTGCAGGAAGCCCGAGGCGGGCGGCGGCACGAGCCACACGCCGAGGCCGCAGAGAATGAAGGGGACGAGCCCGGCGAAGCCGAGGACGAGGGCCGGGCGCGGCACCTCCGGCGCGGCGGGCGGCGCCGAACGCGGGGACGGCTGGCTCAAGGCAGGGTCTCCAGGGCACGCAAGAGCTTGGCGAAGAGGGCGTCCGCGTCGACGCGGTCGATGACCCGGGCATTGGGCGCATGGGGCCCGCGATGCCGCCAGTCGACGATGGTCCGGCCCCGGGCCGGGCCCTCGGTCACGATCTCGACGTGGCACTCGCGGCCCGAGAAGAGCTCCGGAGCGAGGAGATAGCCGACGGCGAGCGCGTCGTGGATGGCGCCGCCGTCGACGGCGCGGCTCGCATAGAGCCCGAGCATGCCGGCGACCGCGCGGCCGGCGGCGTTGTCGAGGGCGGCGAGCGCGCGGAGCCGCTCGGGGGTGGGGCGCACCTGCTCGGTGACGTCGAGGCCGAGCATGACGATCGGCACCCCGCTCGCGAAGACGACCTGGGCGGCGTGCGGGTCGACGTAGATGTTGAACTCGGCCGCGGGCGTGGCGTTGCCCTGGCCGATGGCGCCGCCCATGAGGACGATGCCGGCGAGCCGCGGTGCGATCGTCGGGTCCTTGACCAGCGCCATGGCCAGGTTGGTGAGCGGGCCGACGGCGCAGAGCGTCAGCCCGCAGCGCCCGTGCGCCAGCTCGACGAGGCGGTCGACGGCGTGCCCGGCGGCGAGGCCGACGGCGGCCGGCGGCAGCTCGGCCCCGTCGAGCCCGCTCTCGCCGTGAACGTGCTCGGCGGTGGCGAGCGGCAGCACCAGCGGCCGCGGGCAGCCGGCGTGGATCGCGACGTCGGTGCGCCCGGCGAGGGTGGCGACGCGGCGGGCGTTGGCCGCGGTCCAGGCCAGCGGCACGTTGCCGGCGACGACGGTCACCGCGAGGAGGTCGAGGGCCTCGCGCTCGGCCATCGCCCACAGCAGCGCGACCGCGTCGTCGACGCCCGGGTCGCAGTCGATCACCACCTGCCGCATCGCCGCTCCCGTTAGCCTCTCACGCTTTACCGCCGGCTCGGCTAACCTAGGTGTCCAACGAAGCCAAGGGGGACGACGATGAACCCGATCGAGCAACGGCTGGCCGAGGCCGGCATCACCCTCCCCGACGCGCCGGTGCCGGCGGCCAACTACATGCCGGCGGCGCAAGCCGGAAACCTGCTTTTCATCGCCGGCCAGGTGCCGATGGAGGACGGGCGCATCGCCCATGTCGGCAAGGTCGGCACCGAGGTCAGCCTCGAGACCGGCCAGGCGGCGGCCCGGCTCTGCGCCATCAACATCCTCGCTCAGGCCAAGAAGGCGCTGGGCGGCGACCTCACCCGCATCAAGCGCTGCGTGAAGGTGCAAGGCTTCGTCAACTGCGCGCCCGACTTCGGCGATCACCCGAAGGTCGTGAACGGCGCCTCGGATCTGCTCGTCCTGGCGCTCGGCGAAGCCGGCAAGCACGCCCGGTTCGCCGTCGGCGCGCCGAGCCTGCCGTTCGACAGCGCGGTCGAGGTCGACGCCGTCTTCGAGGTCGCGTGAACGACGGCCGGACCCTGCAGCTCGTCCGCGGCATCGCGGGCGTGCCCGGTGCCGGCTGGGACGCGCTCGCGCCCGTCGCCAACCCCTTCGTCCGGCACGGCTATCTCGAGGCCCTCGAGACCTCGGGCTCGGCCATCCCCGAGACGGGCTGGGCGGCGGTGCCGTTGATCCTCGGCGAGCCGACCTCGCCCGAAGGCGTGGTGCCGGCCTACGTCAAGTCGCACAGCCAGGGCGAGTACGTCTTCGATCACGGCTGGGCCCGGGCCTACGAGAACGCCGGCGGCAGCTACTACCCCAAGCTGCAGGTGGCCGTGCCGTTCACGCCCGTCACGGGACCGCGCCTGTTGGCGCGCGACGACGCGGCCAAGCGCCGGCTCGTCGGCGGGCTCGCCGCCGCCGCGGGCCAGCTCGAGGTCTCCTCGATTCACGTGACCTTCTGCACCGAGGCGGAGGCGCGGCTGTTCGAGGAGGCCGGCTGGGCCATCCGCCTCGGCGTCCAGTACCACTGGCACGACCGCGGCTACGGCGATTTCGACGGCTTTCTGGGCGCGCTCAAGAGCAGCAAGCGCAAGGCGATGCGCAAGGAGCGCCGCAAGATCGCCGACAGCGGGCTGCGGATCGTGACCCACCGCGGCGCCGCGATCACGCCCGCCGACATGGACGCCTTCTACCCGTTTTATCGGGCGACCATCGACAAGCGGGTCTGGGGCAACGCGTACCTGCACCGCGCCTTCTTCGGGCTGCTGGCCGAGCGCCTCGGCGACGCGCTGGTCCTCGGCCTCGCCTACGACGGCGAGCGCTGCGTCGCCGGCGCCATGCATCTGGTCGGCGGCGACACTCTCTACGGCCGGCTATGGGGCGCGCTCGACGAGTACAAGTTCCTGCATTTCGAGCTCTGCTACTACCAGGCGATCGATCTCGCGCTCCAATGGGGCCTTCGCCGGGTCGAGGCCGGCGCGCAGGGCGAGCACAAGCTGCAGCGCGGCTACGCGCCGGCGCTGACCTACTCCGCCCACTGGATCCGCGATCCGGGCCTGCGCGAGCCCGTCGAGCACTTCCTCGCCCGCGAGCGCCGCCAGGTCGAGCAGGAACTGCCGATGCTCGCCGAATACCTGCCCTACCGCGTCGAGGGCGAGGGCTGACGGCCGGCCTGGCGCGCGCGAGGCTTGGCGGAGCGTCGTTCACGCCGACTTAATCTTTCTTCCGTAGAGCGTCGGGTTGCCCGTGACCCGCCGCTTGAAAGCCCTCGCGATGCCGCACGAGGTTCGCTACCTCAGCTTCACCAAGCGAGAAGTCGAAATGATCCTGCGCGCCGGTGTCCCGGCACTGGCCCGCGCCGTGCCGGCGGGCCGGCTGACCTGCTTTCGCGACCTGGGCGATCATTTCGAGTTCCGCTTCGAGCGCACCGCGGTGCTGGCCCTGACGCCGGCCGAGTGCTTCTCGTGCATCCTTCGCCATTGCCAGGCGCACAATATCCCCATCGGCCGTACCATGAAGAAGCGGCTGGAAGGGGTGGGCGACCAGCTCGTCCTGGTCCTCGGCGACATCGAGATCGCGGCCGCGAGCGAGGCGGCGCTGCGCGTGGCGCGAGCGGGCGCGCTCTGCCCGACCTGCCGCGAGGCGGACCAGCTCTGCCGGTTCGACGTCGAGTCCGACGAGATGTCGACAGCAGCCTCTTGAACGCTCACGCCGGCGACGGCACCGTCCGGGGCAGGGCTCGGCTCAAGGCGGCCATGCTCAAGGCCAGGGCCATTGTCACCATGGCCATGCCGGCGAGCTGCGCCTGCAAACCCACGCCGAGGTCGAGCAGCACGCCGGTGACGCCCGGGCCCAGCGCCGTGCCGAACACCATGAGCGCGCTGACGAGGCCGCGCACGGCGCCGAGATGGCGGGTGCCGTAGAGCTCGGCCCAGAGCGCGTTCATGACGGCGAAGAGCGCGCCCGCGGTCAGGCCCAAGAGCGCCAGATAGGCGAAGACGGCAGGCTCGGCGCTAACGTAGGCGCCGATGGCGAGGCCCGCGGCCATGGGCAGCAGCACGACGGGCAGGAGCCGGGCGGCACCCAGCCGGTCGACCAGGACGCCCGCCGCGATCGCGCCGCCGACCGAGGCGATGGCGTAGCCCGGAAAGGCGAGGGCGTAGACCTCGAGGCTCCAGCCCTTCACCGCCATCAGCGGCACCGCCTGGAAGATCACCGCCGTGCCCATGAAGGGCGAGGCGAGAAAGCCCGGCACCAGGGCCCAGAACAGCGGGTGCCGCAGCACCTCGGCGCGTCCCCAGTGCCGGCCGCCGAGCCCCGGCACGAGGCCGTCGCCGACGCGCGCATCGACGCTCTTGGGCGTGCGCTCACGGGCGAGCAGCCAAGCCAGCATCGGCGCGACGACGCCGACGATCACCACGGCGATGGCCCACCAGGTGCCGCGCCAGCCGAGGATCAGCCCGGCGGCCACGGCCACGCTCGGCAACGCCGCCTCGCCGAGCGGATGGCCGAGGGCCGTCGTCGCGAGCGCGCGGCCGCGGTTGGCGCTGAACCAGCGCGCGGTGGCGGTCACCGCGACATGGGTGGCCATGCCTTGGCCGGCGAAGCGGAGGAGAAATACCGCCAGCGCCAACACCCAGACGCCGTCGACCATCGCCATGAGGACGGCGGCGAGGGCGAGGGTGGCGAGGACGCCCAAGGCCGGCAGGACCACCGGCCGCACATCGGCGAGCTTGCCCAGGACCGCGATCGCCACCGCCGAGCCGAGCGTCGCCGCGGCGTAGAGCGAGCCCCAGCCGCCATGCCCCAGGCCCACCTCCTCGCGCAGCGGGGCGGCGAACAGCGCGATGAAGAAGGTCTGCCCGAAGGACGACGAGAACGTCAGCAGAATTCCTGCGCCCAGCCACCGGCCGTTGTCGCGAAGAAACCGCCAGGTGGCCGGGAGCACCGACGCTCAGCCCTCCACCCAGGTGACGTTGAGCTGATGGTACTTCGAGGGATGCGCCGGGAAGTCGTGCACCTTCTCGCTGATCATCGTGTAGATCGGCCGCCACAGCGGCTGGACGATCGCGCCGCTCTCCTGGAGCAGACGCTGCACCTCCTCCATCCTCGAGCGGCGCTCGTCGGGATCGAAGGTCGCCTCCGCCGCGTCGAGCGCCGCGTCGAACGCCGCGCTCGAAAAGTGGCTCTCGTTCCAGGGCACACCCGAGCGGTAGGCCTGGGAGAGCACCATGGTGCCGAGCGGCCGGTGTGCCCAAGAGGTCGCGCCGAAGGGCGTGGCCGTCCAGATCTCCCAATACTTCGACGGCGGCATGAGGTTGATGGCGAGCCGGATGCCGGCCTCGGCGACCTGCTCGCGGATCGCCTCGCACACCCCCTGCTGCCAGACACCGTCGGTGTTGCCGACGTCGATGGCGAGCTCGATGCCGTCGGCGTAGCCGGCCTCGGCGAGCAGGCGGCGCGCCTCGTCGACGTCGCGGAGCACGGGTGGCAGCTCGAAATACTCGGGATGGATCGGCGCGACGTGGTGATCCTCGCCGACGTCGGCATCCTCGGCGAAGACGATCTCGGCCACTGCGCTGTTGTCGACCGCGAGCTGCACCGCCCGCCTGACGCGCGCGTCGTCGAACGGCGGCACGTCCACCTGCATCCGCAAGACCAGGCAATAGGCCGTCCGCGCGGCCAGGATCTTGCCGGGCAGGCTCTGCGCGAGCGGCAGCTGCTCGGGGCCGAACTCGAAGATGGCATCGACGTCGCCGCCGGCGAGCGCCACCAGCTGGTTGTCGACGCTGAAGCCGTAGTAGTGGATCTCGTCGAGAAAGACCTCGCCGCCCCAATAGTCGAACGGCTCGCCATCGGTGCGCGTGCGGATCCGCTCGAGGATGCAGCGCTCGCCGACGACGAGCTCCTTGAGGGTGAAGGCGCCGGTGCCGATCGGGTTGGCGGACCAGGGGGCGGTGAAGGACGGGTGGACGATCGCCGAGGCGTAGTTGGAGAAGTCCTCGGGCACCGACAGGACGGGTTTGGTGAGGTGGAGGCGCAAGGTCGACCGGTCGACGACCTCGACGGCACCGTCGACGGCCCGGCGGACGGGCTGCCCCTCGGCATCGACGTCGCCCGTGTCCTCGACCATCGCGGCGAAGGTCGAGAGCCCGATATTGGCCGAGCCGAGCGCCGGCTCGAGCCAGCGCCGAACGTTCCAGGCGACGTCCTCGGCGGTGAACGGGTCGCCGTTGTGCCAGGTGACACCCTCGCGCAGGCGGATTTCCCAGACCCGGAGGTCGTCGGACGGGCGCCAGGCCGAGGCGAGCATCGGTCGGGTGATGTTGTCGGGGCCGGCCGTGGCGAGGTAGTCGAGCACGTGGCGCGCCTGGTTCGCCATCTCGCCCCACGAGAACAGCGCCGGATCCTCCATCTTCTGGACGTTCATCCCGATGCGCAGGATCCCGCCCGGCGTGGCTGCGGGATCGGGGGCGGGAAAGGGCAGATCGCCCACGGTCTGCGCGGCGGCGGGCTCCGGTAGCGCGGCGAGACGGTAGGC
The DNA here is from genome assembly GCA_964481035.1 of uncultured Geminicoccaceae bacterium. Classification (GTDB taxonomy): domain Bacteria; phylum Pseudomonadota; class Alphaproteobacteria; order Geminicoccales; family Geminicoccaceae; genus JAAAPF01. The sequence goes on from CAYZSE010000058.1 coordinate 12,136, forward strand.
GCTCGCGGCCGAGAGCCCGAACAGGGTGGCCAGCCGGACGAAGCGCCGCCTTGACAGACAACCGCATGCGAGATGGTCGCGCGCCCGGTCGAGCAGATTGTGATTGGGCCCCCAGCTCATCGCGTCCTCTCCCCGGCGCCTCGGCCTTGCGAATGAAGCCGCCAAGATGAGAGCCGTCGCCGGGCGAGGCCACCCTCGTACCGCGTCGTCGGTCTCAGACCTTGGCCGAAGACGTCGCGCCGCCGTCGGGCAGCACCGGTTCCGTGCGCCGGTCGTACACGCGAAAGCCTGCGCTCTGGTAGTTGGCGAGCGCTCTCGGATGGTCGAGGTCGCAGGTGTGGACCCAGACGCGCCGCGGCCGCGTCCGCCAGGCACGGGCGGCGATCTGCTCCAAAAACCAGCGCCCCAGCCCACGCCCGACCGCCTCGGGCACAAGCCCGAAATAGACGATCTCGACCTCGTCCGCCCGGCGCCGGTCGAGCTCGCCGTAGCCCTGGGGCACGCCGGCTTCGTAGAGCACGTGCACCTCGACCCGCGGATCGTCCAGCAGCGCCCGCAGCGTCGCATCGGGCAGCCGCTCGCGCAGGACCCAACACCAAGCCCCGCCTACCGCGCCGTAGAGGTAGCGGTAGAACCGCACCGACGGCCGCCGGGCGCGCTCGAGGCGGAACGCTGCCCCCGGCCAAGGTCGCGTCGCGGTCACCGGCTCGGTCATCTCCAGATAGGTGACGACCGTCGTTCGCCCGGCCTGCGGGCCCGGCACGGGCCCGTCAGGTCGTCTCGACCGGGGTGTCGCTGCGGCCGCCCCACTCGGCCCAGGAGCCGTCATAGACCGCGGTCTCGGCGCGACCGAGCTCGAACAGCGCGAGGTTCAAGACGGCAGCGCTGACGCCGGAGCCGCAGGTGGAGACGATCGGCCGGTCGAGGTCGACGCCGGCCGCCTCGAGGATCTCCGCGAGGCGCTCCGGCGGCAGCAGCGTCTTGGCCTCGGGGTCGATGAGCGCGCTGTAGGGCAGATTGACGCTGCCGGGCACGTGCCCCGGCCGCATCCCGTCGCGCGGCTCCGGCTCGGTGCCGTAGAAGCGGCCCGCCGAACGCACGTCGACGAGCTGCTCCTGCCGGCTGGTGATGTTCGCCCAAACCTGGCTCATGTCGCGCAAGAGCAGGTTGTCCTGGCGTGCGGTGAAGTGGCGTTCGGTCGGCGCGCGCGGCAGATCGTCGACGGGGCGCCCCTCGGCCAGCCATTTCTCCATGCCGCCGTCGAGCACCAGCACGTCGCGGGCGCCGAACAGGCGGAACATCCACCACGCCCGGGCCGAGGCGCAGAAGTCGTTGCCGTCGTAGCAGACGATCCGGGCCCCGTCGCCGAGCCCCATCCGGCGGACCTTGGCGGCGAACTTCGCCGCCGGCGGCACCATGTGGGGCAAGGGGTCGCTGTCGTCCTTGACCTCGTCGATGTCGAAGAACACGGCACCCGGAATGTGACGCTGCTCGAACTCGGCGCGGGCATCGCGGCCGGCTTGCGGCAAAAAGAAGGTCGCGTCGACGACGCGGACGTCGGGGCTTTCCAGGTGCTGGGCGAGCCACTCGGTCGTGACGAGGGCACTGGCCATGGGCATCTCCTCGGGTCTGGCGGGTTCAGGCGGCGAGCCAGGGCGGCACGGCCAACCCCTTCTCGCGCAGGAAGGTCGGGTTGTAGAGCTTGGATTGATAGCGGCTGCCGTGATCGCACAGGATGGTCACGATCGTGTGCCCGGGACCGAGCTCCCTCGCCGCGCGGACGGCACCGGCGACGTTGATCCCGGCCGAGCCGCCGAGGATCAGGCCCTCCTCGCGGATCAGGTCGAAGAGGATCGCCACGGCCTCGTCGTCGGCGATGCGGAACTGGCCGTCGGGTTTGAAGCCCTCGAGGTTGGCGGTGATCCGGCCCTGGCCGATGCCTTCGGTGATCGAGCTGCCCTCGGCCTTCAGCTCGCCGTGGTCGTAGTAGGCCCAGAGCGCCGAGCCGAGCGGATCGGCGAGGAAGATCTCGACGTCGGCGTTGCGCTCGCGAAGCGCCGTGCCGACGCCGGCGAGGGTGCCGCCGGTTCCGACCGCGGCGACGAAGGCGTCGACCTCGCCGCCGGTGTCCCGCCAGATCTCGGGGCCGAGCACCCGGCGATGGCCGCAGCGATTGGCGACGTTGTCGAACTGGTTGGCCCAGATGGCACCGTTGGGCTCGCTCAGGGCGAGCTCGGCGGCGAGCCGCTCGGAGACGCGCACATAGTTTCCGGGGTCCTTGTAGGGGACCGCCTTGACGAGCCGGAGCTCGGCGCCGCACAGCCGTATCGCGTCGTGCTTCTCGCGGCTCTGGGTCTCCGGCATCACGATGACCGTCCGGTAGCCGCGCGCCGCGCCGACGATGGCGAGCCCGATACCGGTATTGCCGGCGGTGCCCTCGACGACGACGCCGCCGGGCCGCAGGAGCCCCCGCGCCTCGGCGTCGTCGACGATGGCGAGCGCCGCGCGGTCCTTGATGCTGCCACCGGGGTTGAGGAACTCGGCCTTGCCGAGAATCTCGCAACCGGTCAGCTCGGACGCGCGCTTCAGGCGCACGAGCGGCGTGTTGCCGATGAGATCCGTCAGCGTCGCGGCCATGGCGCTCCTCTCCCCGATTCGCGATAGCTAGGCGACGTGCGCCGACCCGTCCAGCCACGAGACGCCTTGCGAACGCCCGATGAACGAGCGCTACTCGATCCGCCCCGTCCCGCCCGCCGATACGGCCGAGCTCGCCCGGCTGCTCCAGATCTTCGCCGCCTATCTCGACGGCCTCACGGATGCGCCCGCCACCGCGCTACCGCGTTTCCCGGTGAGGTTGATCTACGCCCATCCCGCACCCCCGCCCGGCCGCGCACGAGGTTACGCTGCCATGGGCGGCCGGGCGGGGGTGCGGGATGGGCAAGCATTTCGGGAGACGCGCTAGCCGACCTCGATCGAAAGGACGTCCACCGGCCGGTCGACGTTGCGCAGCCGCATCAGGCCGAGATCGCGCACGGCGACGTCCGGTAGCGGCCCCGCAGCGACGAGCGCCTCGCGTGAGAGCAGGATTCCGCCGGGCGGGGCCGCGCCCTCCAGCCTGGCGGCGATGGTCACCGTCGCACCGAGGATGTCGGCGTCCTGGCGAATGACCTCGCCGGCGTGCAGCCCTGCGCGCACCGCGAGCGGCCGGCGCACCAACTCCGGCAGGTCGCGGGCGGCGAGCCGGCGTTGCACCTCGAGCGCAGCGCGCACCGCCGCGGCGGCTTGCGGGAACTCGGCGAGCAGCCCGTCGCCCATGAGCTTGACCACACGCCCGCCCCGCCCGCTCACCGCCGGCTGGGCGATCCCGCGATAGGCGGCGCGCAGCGACGCCAACGTCGCCTCCTGATCCTCCACGAGCAGGCGGCTCGAGCCCACCACGTCGAGGACGAGCACCGCCGAGAAGCGCCGCCGCCGGCGCGGCGACGGCCCCCTGACCGCATCGGTGGCGAAGGGAACATCCACGAGCGGCCCTCCCCCTTGGGCCCGTCCAGAGCCGGACGGCGTCGCTCGATCCGATCACATCGGCACCGCCGCATCTGTGCGTTTGCGCACGACGCCGCCGGGAATTGCCGCGCCCGAATGAACTAGCTACATGGTCTGACCATCGACTTGACCATGGAGAGGGCGATGATCGAGGTGAGCGTCTACGCGGCGAAGGCGAAGCTTTCGGCGCTGTTGCAGGAGGTGGCGCGGGGCCGCGAGGTGGTGATCACCAACCGCAACCGGCCGGCGGCGCGGCTGGTGGCTTGCGAGGCGCCGCGGCGGCGGCCGGTGTTCGGCGCGGCGCGGGGGGCGATGAAGCGGGCGGGGCTGACCGACGCCGATGTTCGGGCCGCGCTCGCGGGCGAGGCAGAAAGGTGAGCCTCTATCTCGCCGACGCGCCGGCGCTCGCCGGCTTCTTCACGGGCGCGCCCGACTTCCCCCACGTCGTCCGCTCGATCCTCGAGGAGCGGACGGCGCAGGTGGCGGTCCTGGCGACCACGCTCTTCCGCCTCGCGCGCCTGACCCACGCCGGCCGCCTGCCGCCGCTCGCCGGCGACGAGGAGGGCGACGCCGGCCTCGCCGGCATGCTCCAGGCCCAGGGCTTCGCGCTCCTGGCCCTCGACGCCGCCACCGCCGAGCAGGCGGCCGGACTGCCGGATTCGTGTGCCGATCCCTGGGACCGGCTTCTGGTCGCCACGGCCCAGCGCACCGGCCGGGTCGTGCTCACCGACCGCGCGGCGGTGCGCGCCTGCGGCGTCCCTTGCGCCTGGTCGGGGGACTGAGCCGCCTCAGCGCGTTCCCCGCAATGCTCGACCATCCCGCACCGCCGCCCGGCCGCGCACGAGGTTACGCTGCCATGGGCGGCCGGGCGGGGGTGCGGGATGGGCGTAGATCAACCTCACCGGGAAACGCGCTAACGCTCGGGGAACAGCGCCTCGACCTCGATCTCGACGCCCGGCGGGTCGAGCCCGAGCGCGCCCGCGGCGACGACGCGGCTCGTGATCGTTCCGGCGTCGTCGCGCGCGTGGTGCAGGACGACGCGCCGGTCGGTCATCACGACGAGGTAGTGGCGCACCGAGGCGAGCCGGAAATAGCCGTCGAACTTGGCGGCGGTGTCGACGCCGGCCGAGGACGGCGAGACGACCTCGACGACGACGATGGGGCTCGGCGCCTCGGTCGCGCGGTCGTCCAGGGGCTCGCCGCAGTGGACGAGCACGTCGGGCTCGTAGACGGTCGTCTCGTCGACGCGGACGCTCAAGCCGTCGACGAAAGCCTCGCAAGCATGGCCGCTGGCCTCAATCCCTCGCTCGAGCAGAACGGCCATTCGCTGCTTGACGCGGACGTGAACGGCCCGCTCCGGTGCCATGGCCACGACCTCGCCGTCGACGAGCTCGTAGTGCTCGCCGTCGGGCAGGTGCACGGCCCACGCGATGAACTCGTCGGCCGTCATGCGCTTGGGGGCGGACGCTCGCATTCGACGAGGATAGCACGCCCCCGCCGCGGGCGCTCGCCCCATCGCCGCCCGGCCGACTTTGCGCGCGGCTGCGTCGGGTTCCGTCATGTGCTACGCCCACGGCGATCCGCAGGGCCGTCGGGCCGTGCGGGTGCGTGAACGTGCCCACGACGATGACGCCCGAAGGGCGAGGGAGGAAAGACCATGACCGAACGCAACGCCTACCTGCAGAAGATGCACGACCAGATCGACAGCTGGGACGCCGAGCTGAAGAAGATGCAGGCCCAGGCCGAGCAGGCGTCCGCCGACGCGCAAAAGCAGTACCACGAGCAGATCGCCTCGCTGCAGCAGCAGCAGGAGCAGATGCGCCAGCACCTGGAGGAGATGCGCCAGGCCGGCGAGGACAGCTGGCGCGACTACATGCAGCGCTCGGAGGCGGCGTGGAAGGACATGGTCGACGGGATGCAGCGCGCCTGGAGCCGGTTCAGCGGCTGAGCCCGGGCCAGCCGGCGACGGGGTGGCGGCGGCGGTCGGCCGTCGCCGTCCTCACCCGTTCGGTGCCCGCGTCCCGGTGGATGATCGCCGGATACACCAGGCGCATGGTCGACATGCCTTCCACGTAGCGTGTTGAACTTGCTACCTCGACCGACCTCGGTAGCAATATCATCGCCGGTTTGGCTACCGGAGAGGGCGATGCCCGAGGTCAGCGTGTCGCTCACGGACGAGCATGCGCGCATCGTCGGCGAAGCCGTCGAGAGCGGCGATTACGCCTCGTCGAGCGAGGTGATCCGCGAGGCGCTGCGCGAGTGGCGGGCGCGCCTCGCTTTCGGCCCGCTCTGGGACGAGGGGCTCGCCAGCGGGCCGGCGGATTAGGAGACCCTGGAGGCGCTCAAGCAGGCGGCGCGGCTCGTGCGCAGTCCCGGCTTCGCCGAGGAAGTGCGCCGCCAATCGGCGCTCGTCGCGGCCAGCCCCCACGCGGCCGACGACCAGGCGTTCGTGGATGCCATCTCGGTCGACCTGGACGAGCCTCGAGGCGCGGTGAGGTGTGGACGGCCGCGGCGGGAAGCGGCTACGGCGGCAAGCCGCGGCCGGTCGTGATCGTGCAGGACGACCGCTTCGATCAGCCGGCGTCGGTCACTGTCTGCCCCTTCACGACCCGCTCACGGCCTTGCGCCCGCTCCAGGGCGGCGATGGCGTCGCAGAGCGCGGCGCGCGCGGTCTCGGTCGGCCGCGTCCAGGGTGCCCCGATCCGCCCGCGCGCGAAATCGGCGTCGCTCAGCTCGCGGACCTCGCCGTCCTCGGCGATGAGCGGTTGGCTGGGCATGGCGCCGTTGCTCCCGCGGGTGCTCCTGCTCATCGTGCTACCCGCGCGCGAGCCGGTCCTTCAGCGCCTCGGCGATCAGCGCGGAGCGGCTGGTGCCGTGGCGGGCGGCGAAAGCGTCGGTGTCCTTCAAGAGGCGCTGCTTGAGCGTGATGTTGATGCGCTGGGCGGGGTCGTGGTCGTCGACCGCGACGACGGTGACGATGCCGCCCTCGGCGCGCTCGACGACGGCGTCGAGCGGGCTGGGCGCGGGCAGGGGCTCGCCGTCTTCCAGCATGCCGTCGACGTGGAGCTGCAACGCCTCGCGCGCCTCCACCACCGCGCCCTCGGCGCTCGCCGCCGCCGTCACGCAGCCCGGAAAGTCCGGAAAGCTCACGCCGTAGTCGCTCCGGGCGTCCTTGTGGATAATCGCCGGGTAGTGCTGGACCATGGTCGTTCCTAATGCCTCAGCTCGACGCCGGCCTGCCGCTCGATCGACTTCAGCGTACCGACCGGCAGGTCGCGCTTCGGATGCGGAACCGTTACCCGGCCGGGCTTGGTCGGGTGCTTGAACTGCGCGTGGCTGCCCCGGCGTGCGACCTCCACCCACCCGTCAGCCACCAAGGCCCGGATCACGTCCCGGCTGTTCATAGTGTGTATCTATACACACAAAGCGCGCACGACAAGATCGGAAGCTACGCCGGCGCGCCGGCCTTGCGGGTGGTCACGACGAGCTCGACGCCGAAGCTCCTGAGCACGCGCTCGAGCCGGTCCATCTTGGTCGGGTGGTCGAGGTCGAGCAGCCGGCGGGCCTCGGTGTCGGGGATGCCGAGCCGGCGGGCGAGGCCGGTCTTGGTGAGCCCGGCCGCGCGCACCTCCTCGTAGAGCGCGA
>CAYZSE010000059.1:0-12636 GCA_964481035.1 uncultured Geminicoccaceae bacterium
TCGGCATCGTCCGCGCGGTGCCGTTCGTGCTGCGCCGCCCGCAGCCGCTCTTGCCGGAGGATCTGCTCGCCGGACAAGGGCTGAGTGTCGACCGCCTGGGTTCCCCAAGCGCGGCGCGCGAGGCCTTGAAGCCGGTGCTGGCGCAGATGATCGAGCGCGCGGCGGCAGCGCTGGGCGACGGCGAGCGCGCCGCGCCGCGGCGTCAGGCCCCCGCCTTCGCGCCGGCACTGCTCGCCCGCCAGGACCTCGCCCGCCTGCGCCGGCTCGATCTCGACGTGTTCGACGCCCGCCTCGTCGAGCGCCCGCCCTGGACCATGGCCCTCCTGATCCTCGCGGCGGCAAGAGGGCGGTTCTAGGCGCGGCCGACGGATCACGCGCACCATGGGCAGCGGGCGGGAGCTCGTGCCGAACTCGCGTGCGCAGCGCATCATTCGTGCTCATTCAGGCAGCAGGTGCCCGTTGGTTGGGCGCGTCTGCTGGCCGGGCTGGCCCCGCCTTGCGCCCAATGTCGAGGCACGGTCTTTGCTCCGGGTCGGGCGCCGATGGATGTTGCGGAGGACGAAACATGGCGATCAGGCGCCTCGTAGCGGCGGCCTGCCTTCTGAGCGCGGGCCCGGCGCTCGCGCAGACGGACGTGCGGTTTGCGCTGGACTGGAAGTTCGAAGCACCTTCGGCGCCCTACTTCATCGCGCTCGACAAGGGCTACTACGCCGAGGAGGGGCTCGACGTCGTGATCGATTCCGGCTCGGGCTCGACCCAGACGATCCCGCGCATCGCCGCCGGCAACTACGACATGGGCTTCGGCGACATCAACTCGCTCGTCAAGTTCAAGGACCAGAACCCGGACGCCGGGGTCATCGCCGTGATGATGACCTACGAGAAGCCGCCCTTCGCCATCGTCTCGATCGCGGGCAACGGCATCGACGCCGCCGACGCGAAGAGCGTCGAGGGCAAGACGCTCGGCGCCCCGCCGCCCGATGCCGCCTTCGCCCAATGGCCGATCTTCGTCGCGGTCAACGACATCGACACCTCGACCGTCGCCATCGAGGGCATCGGCTTTCCGGTGCGCGAGCCGATGCTGGCGGCGGGCGACGTCGACGGCATCTTCGGCTTCTCGTTCAGCTCCTATCAGAACCTCAAGGCCAACGACGTGCCGGGCGAGGAGATCGTCGTCATGCTCATGGCCGACCACGGCCTCGAGCTCTACGGCAACGCCGTGCTGGTCAACACCGCCTTCGCCGAGGCCAACCCCGAGGCCGTGAAGGGCTTCATCCGCGCGACGATCCGGGGCTGGCGCGACACGGTGGCGGATCCGGCGGCGGCCATCCCGCACGTGCTCGCGCGCAACGACGTCGCCCGCGAGGAGATCGAGCTCGAACGTCTCCACATGGTGCTGCGCGACAACGTGCTCACGCCCAGCGTCGCCGCGGAGGGCATCGGCGGGGTCGACATGGCGCGGCTCGCGCGCTCCATCGAGCAGATCGCGCTGGCCTACGACTACACGAACCAGCCCGCGGCGGAGGCGATCTTCACCGATGCCTACCTGCCGCCGGTCGACGAGCGGCAGATCGACTGATGGCCTTCGTCCGCCTGGAGCGGACCGCGCTCGCCTACCCGACCCGCGACGGCGAGGTGCTGGCTCTCGAGCACGCCGACCTCGCCGTCCAGGCGGGCGAGTTCACCGCCGTCGTCGGGCCTTCCGGGTGCGGCAAGTCCACGCTCATGCGGCTGGTCACGGGGCTGCGGCCGCCGACCCGCGGCAACGTCATCGTCGACGGCCGCGAGGTAGCGGGCCCTTTGAAGTTCGTCGGCATGGCCTTCCAGAACGCCACGCTCCTGCCCTGGCGGACCGTCACCGACAACCTGCTGCTGCCGCTCGAGATCGTCCAGCCGCACCGCTCGCGGCTGCGTCGGCATCGCAAGGAATATATCGACAAAACGCAGCGCCTGCTCGAAACCGTGGGTCTCGGCGGCTTCGGGGGGAAATTCCCTTGGGAGCTCTCGGGCGGCATGCAGCAGCGGGTCTCGCTCTGCCGGGCGCTGATCCACGAGCCCAAGCTGTTGATGCTCGACGAGCCGTTCGCAGCCCTCGATGCCTTCACCCGCGAGGAGCTCTGGTGCGTCCTGCGAGACCTCTGGGCCGAGCAGCGCTTCACCGTCATCCTCGTCACCCACGATCTGCGCGAGGCGGTCTTCCTCGCCGACACGATCCACGTCATGAGCGCGCGGCCGGGCCGCATCCTGCATCGCCACGTGATCGACCTGCCGCGGCCACGGGATCTCGAGATCTGCTACGAGCCGCGCTTCGTTTCCATCGTCCACACGTTGCGCAACCAGGTCGCCGGGTTGCGCGCGTGATCCGGGCCGCGCTCGCCAACGAGCGCGTGGCACCCTGGGTCGTCACGCTCGGACTGTTTGCGGCCTGGGAGGCGGCTTGCCACTTGCTCGCGCTGCCGCGCTACGTGCTGCCGGCCCCGTCGCTGGTCTTCGCCGAGATGTGGGAGTTTCGCGACGCGTTGTTGCGCAACTCCTTCGTCACCCTGTGGACGACGCTGGTGGGCTTCGCCATGGCCGTCGGCTTCGGGCTCGCGCTCGGCGTCGCCATCGGCTGGAGCCGGGCGCTCTACGCCGGGCTCTACCCGGTCATGGTCGGCTTCAACGCGATCCCCAAAGTGGCGGTCGTGCCGATCCTGGTCCTCTGGTTCGGCATCGGCGAGGTGCCGGCGATCCTCACGGCGTTCTTGATCTCGTTCTTCCCGATCGTCGTCAACGTCGCCACCGGCCTCGCCACCCTCGAGCCCGAGCTCGAGGACGTGCTAAGGGCGCTCGGCGCGAAGAAGCTCGACATCATGCTCAAGGTCGGCATTCCGCGCTCCGCGCCGTACTTCTTCGGCGCGCTCAAGGTCGCGATCACCCTCGCCTTCGTGGGTGCGGTCATCTCCGAGACGATCGCGGCGAACGCCGGCGTCGGGCATCTGATGATCTCGGCCCAGGCGAACTTCGAGGTGCCGCTGGTGTTCGGCTGCCTGATCGCGCTGGCGGTCCTCGGCATCGGCATGTACGCGATCTTCGCCGTCCTCGAGCGGCGCATGGCGGCCTGGGCCTTTCGTTCGGGCTTCGCCGGCGGCTGAGCGGCCGGGCCGGCTCGCGGGCTCGTCGTCATGGCCGGGCGGCCAGGGTGCGTCGGCGAGGCGAGAGCCCGGCCGGTCACGCGGAACCTCTACCGATCGCGATTCTTGGTGACAGTACAGACATGCGATGCTAGCGTCGCGGTTGATGTCTGCCGGAAGAATGAGACCGACAATCATGTTCGATCAGGGCGCGCGTGGGCTCGCCGCCGCGGTCACGCTCTTTTTTGGATATGGTGCGGCGGCGCTGGCGGTACCGCCAGAGCTGCCGGCCGTCGAGCTGCGGGCGCAGAGCGTGCGTCCCTTGACCGGCGTCGATGACCCGAGCGCGATGGCGACTTGGCCGCTCACCGAGCCTGGCCTCTACACCCTCGTCGCCGAGGCCGACGGCGCCAGCGGGCCACGTCACCCGGTGATGGCTCTGCCGCTGTCGGCGAGCGTCGGGCTCATCGGCACCGGCATGACGCTCGTCGCCTGGCGCGGCTTGGCGCGGCGGCGCCCGGACACGCGCCACGGCTGGTCGCCCGGCTCGGACCAGGCCGCACGGCCCGCCCGCGCCTGCTGAGGCCGCCGCCCCTTTTCGTCGCGCCCGCTTCCTGCCAAGAGGCGGGAGCGCGATCTCGCAGGGGGGAGCCCGGACCTTGGATCTGGAGGAGTTCCGCCGCCATGCCCACGCGGCGGTCGACTGGATCACCGGCTATCGGGCGACCCTCGAGCAGCGGCCCGTCCGAGCGCAGGTCGAGCCCGGCGCGATCGAGGCGCGGCTCGCCCGCGCGGCCCCCGAGCGGCCCCACGACATGCAGGCGATCCTCGACGATTTCGAGCGGATCGTGATGCCGGGCATCACCCACTGGCAGCACCCGCGCTTCTTCGCCTACTTCCCGGCCAATGCGAGCCCGCCCTCGGTGCTGGCCGAGATCCTGACCGCGGGGATCGCCGCCCAGTGCATGCTGTGGCAGACCTCGCCTGCGGCGACCGAGCTGGAGGGCCGCGTCCTCGACTGGCTACGCCAGGCGATCGGCCTGCCCGAGGGGTTCGCGGGCGTCATCCAGGACAGCGCGTCGACCGCGACGCTCGCCGCGCTCGTCGCCGCTCGCGAGCGCGCGCTCGACGGTGCCGGCAACCGCGACGGCCTCGCCCAGCATCGCCCCGTCACCGTCTACGCCACGGCCGAGGCCCATTCCTCGATCGAGAAGGCCTGCCGCATCGCCGGCATCGGCAGCGGTGGGCTGCGCCGGGTCGCCACCGACGCCGAGGGCCGCATGCGCGCGGACGACCTCGCGGTGCAGGTCGCGAACGACCGTGCCGGCGAGCTGCATCCCGCGGCCGTCGTCGCCTGCCTCGGGTCGACCGGCGTCGGCGCGGTCGACCCGCTCGCCGAGATCGCCAAGGTCTGCCGCAGCGAGGCGCTGTATCTCCACGTCGACGCCGCCTGGGCCGGCTCGGCGCTCTTGCTCGAGGAGCAGCGCTGGATGAGCGCCGGCGTCGAGCACGCCGACAGCTTCGTCTTCAACCCGCACAAGTGGCTCGGCGTGCAGTTCGACTGCGCCGCCCATTTCGTGCGGCACCCGCACCTCTTGACCGCGGCGCTGGGCATCCAGCCGAGCTACCTGACCTCGAGCGAGACCGGCCGGGTCACCGACTACCGCGACTGGTCGATCCCGCTCGGGCGCCGTTTCCGTGCGCTCAAGCTCTGGTTCACGCTCAGGGCCTACGGGCTCGAGGCGCTGCGCGAGATGCTCAGGAATCACATCGCCTGGACGAGCGAGCTGGCTTCCTGGATCGCAGCCGAGCCGGATTTCGAGCTGGCCACCACGCCGTCGCTCGCACTCTTGACCTTTCGCCACGTGCCCGCCGGCGTGGCCGACCTCGACGCTCACAACCGCGACCTGGTCGAGCGCGTCAACGCCGACGGGTTTCTCTACCTCACCCCGCACACGCACAGGGGCCGCGCGGTCGTCCGCTGGTCGATCGGCGCGCAGACCACCGAACGCCGCCATGTGGCGGATGCCTGGGCGCGCGTGCGCGACCTCGCCCATGGCCGCGGCTGAGCGCGCCGGGATGCCCGCGTGTCGCACCGCCGCGCCGAGCCGGCCGCGGTGACGCGCCCCACCGATCCGGTCACCGTCGCACTCCTCGCTGGCGTCCTCGGCTCGTTCGTGGTCTGGGCGCTCGCGCTCGCCGCGGGCCTCGACGAGCGGCCCGCCGGGCTCGCGGACGAGGCGCCCCTCACCACCTATTTCGGCGCGATCAACTGGTGGCCCTATCCCTTTTTCTTCTTGCTGCTGCTGCCGTTCTGTAACCTTTGCTGGCACGGCTTCATGGAGGCTTGGCGCGATCTGGTCAGGACCGGGGTGATCCGCCTGGACGACGGCGGCGACGCGCCGCGCGCGGCAGTCGAGGCGCTGCTCGGGGCTATTCGGCGGCAGCGCCGCTGGGCGGCGGCGATGGCGCTGGTCGCGGCCGCCGCGATCAACGCGATCGACCTCGCGAGGCCGGTGGGCGTGGTCTTCGGCGAGGTGGGCCTGCGTGCGCAGCTGGAGTACGCTTGCGAGCAGTCGGATTTCTGGACCAAATGGCTCTTCGAGGAGTTCTTCGAGGCCTTGCCTGATGCGCACCCCGATCCGTGCGAGGGGGGCGAGCTCGATGGCGGGCTCGCTGTCCTTCTCGATGCGCACGCCCGCATCGAGCCGCCGCTCCCCGCGGCCCTGTTCGTGCTCGTGACCTTCGTCCAGCAGGTGTCCCTGGTCTTCTTCATCGCCCTGGCGATGGCGCGGCTTCTCCTCCACACACTCCTGTTCGCCGCCGCCGATCGGCTGCTACCGGAGGCTCGCGCGCACCGCATTCGACTGCGTCTCAACGCCGCCTCGCCGGTGCGCGAGTTCGGTCTCGAGCGTTGGAACCATGTGCTCAACAACTTCTACTGGCTGGCCTCGCCGATCATGCTCGCGGCGTTCCTCTCCAGGGTGGCGACGCCCGCCGAGCGCTACGCGCCGGGCCAAGAGATGCTCGGCGTGGTCGTGCCCACGCTGCTGCTCGCACCCATGGTCACCACCATCGTCGCCCGGCAGACCCGCCTGCCGGCGGTCTGGCCGACGCTCCACAGCGGCGAGGCGGGCGAACGCTACGCTCTCCAGCAATTGTGGCCGCTCGATCGCAACTGGTCGGCGAAGCTCGGCATCATACTGGCGTTCGCTCTCGCCGCGCTGTTGCTCGGCTACGAGCTCAACCGCTTCGCCAATCTCGCCGGCTGATACCAGCCGGTGCCCCGTCCCCGGTTCCTGCTGCGGCGCGGCGCTCAGCCCAGCAGCGGCAGGGCGAACTCGGAGCCGGCGCGGACGCCCGTGGGCCAGCGGGTCGAGACCGCCTTTTGCCGGGTGTAGAAGCGCACGCCCTCGAGGCCGTGGACGTGGTGGTCGCCGAAGAGCGAGCGCTTCCAGCCGCCGAAGCTGTGATAGGCGACGGGCACGGGGATCGGCACGTTGACGCCGACCATGCCGACCTGAACGTCTTGGACGAAGGTCCGCGCCGCGTCGCCGTCGCGGGTGAAGATCGCCGTGCCGTTGCCGTACTCGTGCTCGTTCACGAGCTTCACCGCCGTGTCGTAGTCGGGCACGCGCACGACCGAGAGCACAGGCCCGAAGATCTCCTCCTGGTAGATCCGCATCTCCGGGGTGACCCGGTCGAAGAGGCAGCCGCCGAAGAAGTAGCCCTGCTCGTAGCCCTGCATCTTGAAGCCGCGGCCGTCGACGACGAGCTTGGCCCCCTCCGCGATGCCGAGGTCGACATAGCCGCGGACCTTCTCGAGGTGCTCCTTGGTGACCAGCGGGCCCATCTCGACCCCCGGCTCCAGGCCGGGGCCGATCTCGAGCCGGCGGACCCGCGGCGCCAGGCGCTCGACGAGCGCGTCGCCGACCTTGTCGCCGACGGCGACCGCCACCGAGATCGCCATGCAGCGCTCGCCGGCGGAGCCGTAGCCGGCGCCGATGAGCGCGTCGCTCGCCTGCTCGAGGTCGGCGTCGGGCATCACGATCATGTGGTTCTTGGCACCGCCGAGCGCCTGGCAGCGCTTGTTGTGGGCGCAAGCCGTCCGGTAGATGTACTCGGCGGTCTTCGTTGCGCCGACGAAGCTCACGGCGGCGACATCGGGGTGCGTCAAGAGCGCGTCGACGGCCTCCTTGTCGCCGTTGACGACGTTCAAGACGCCCGGCGGCACCCCCGCCTCCTGGGCGAGCTCGGCGAGACGCAAGGGGGCCGAAGGGTCCTTCTCGGACGGCTTGAGGACGAAGGTGTTGCCGCACGCGATCGCCAGCGGGAACATCCACAGCGGGATCATCTCGGGGAAGTTGAAAGGGGTGATCCCGGCGCAGACACCGAGCGGCTGGCGGAACGAGGTGAGATCGACCCCGGCGCCGACCTCGGCCGAGAACTCGCCCTTGAGGAGCTGTGGCACGCCGCAGGTGAACTCGACGACCTCGAGGCCGCGGGCGATCGCGCCCTTGGCGTCCTCGAGCGTCTTGCCGTGCTCGATGGTCACCAGCCGCGCCACCTCGTCCAGGTGCCGCTCGATCAGCTCCTTGAACTTGAACATGACGCGCGCGCGCCGGATCGGGGTGCTTGCCGCCCAGTCGCCGAGCGCCCGACGCGCGGCCGCCACCGCCGCGTCGACCTCGCCGGCATCGGCGAGCGCCACCCGAGCGATCTCCTCGCCGACGGCGGGGTTGTGGACCGGGCCCGTGCGCCCGCTCGTCCCGGCGACACGCCCACCGCCGACCCAGTGCCCGATCTCCGCCATGCCCGATCTCCGCTTTTCTGGCGACGAGGAGGGCTCGTTCAGCCGGCGCCGTCAAGCGATTTGCCGACGATCTCGCCGAGATCTCGCGAGGCGCTCTCGAGGCCGGCGAGGCGCTCGAGCTGCGCGCGCATCAGCCGCTGGCGGGCGGCGTCGTAGCGGCGCCAGCGGTTGAAGGCGGTGGCCAAGCGCGCCGCCACCTGCGGGTTGCGCTTGTCGAGCTCGACGACGACATCGGCGACGAGGCGATAGCCGGCGCCGTCGCGGCGGTGGAAGCCGCTCGGGTTGAAGTTGGCGAAGACGCCGAGGACGGCGCGGACCCGGTTGGGATTGGCGAGCGAGAACGCCGGGTGGCGCAACAGCGCGGCCACCTCCTCGACGACGCCCGGCCGCTCGGCCATCGCCTGGACACCGAACCATTTGTTGACGACCAAGGGCTCGGCCTGCCAGCGCTCGTAGAACTCGGCGAGCACGGCCGCCCGCTCGGGCCATTCCCAGCGGGCGACGAGCCCCAGCGCCGCCAGCTGATCGGTCATGTTCGAGGCCCCTCTCGCCTGCCCGACGACGCGCTCCTTGACGGCATCGGGGTCGCCGTGGGCGCGATACGCGAGGCACGTGTTCTTGAGCCGACGCCGCCCCATCGCCTCGCTCGTGAGCGCGAACTCGCGCTCGGCGCAGGCGTCGATCAGCGCTTCGAGGCGCTCGCCCAGAGCGTGGCCGAGCCGGGCCTGCGCGGTCGCGCGCGCCGCGGACACCGCGTCGACGTCGACGACCGCCATCTGCTCGCCGAGATAGGTGGCCGACGGCAGGCCGATGAGCTGTGCCTTGAAGGCGGGCTCGATGGCGGCGTCGTCGAGCACGGCGGCGAAGGCCGCGACGAAGCGCGCGGGCAGAACCATCTCCCGGCTCGATTGGTGCGCCTCGACGAGGCCCAGCAGCGTGCGGACGCCGAGCGTCTGGCCCGCGTCCCAGCGGGCGAAGCCGTCGCCGTCGTGGCTCAAGAGATGGGCGAGGTCGTCGTCGCTGAAGTCGGCCTCAAGCCGGACGGGCGCCGAGAAGCCGCGCAGAAGCGACGGCACGGGCCGCGACGGCACCTCCTCGAAGACGAAGGTGGCCTCGGGCGCGCAGAGTTCCAGCACCCGCTCCGCCGGCCCCGGTGCGCTCTCGCCCTCGAGCCGGAGCGGCACGGCGGAGCCCGCGGCGTCGACCAGGGCGAGCTTGACCGGGATGACGAGCGGCACCTTGTCGGGCTGGCCGGCCGTGGGCGGCGTCGACTGGCGCAAGGTGAGCCGGTAGCGACGCGCCTCGGCGTCGTAGTCGGCGTGCGCCGCGAGACGCGGGGTTCCCGCCTGGCGGTACCAGTTCATGAATTGAGCGAGGTCGCGTCCCGACGCCTCGGCCATGGCGGCGACGAAGTCCTCGCAGGTGACCGCCTCGCCGTCATGCCGCTGGACGTAGATGTCGAAGCCGCGGCGGAATGTCTCCTCGCCGATCAGGGTGTGGATCATCCGAGTGACTTCCGCACCCTTCTCGTAGACGGTGCGGGTGTAGAAATTGTTGATCTCGACGTAGCTGTCCGGCCGGATCGGATGGGCGAGCGGTCCGGCGTCTTCCGGGAACTGCCCCTCGCGGACGAGCGCGACGTCACCGATACGCTTGACATCCCGCGAATACTGATCGGCAGTATACTCTTGGTCGCGGAAGACAGTGAGCCCTTCCTTCAACGTCAATTGAAACCAGTCGCGACAAGTGATACGGTTGCCGGTCCAATTGTGAAAGTATTCATGAGCAATAACACGTTCAACATTGATGAAATCTTGGTCCGTCGCGGTATCTGGCCGAGCCAGGGTCGCCGATGTGTTAAAAATGTTGAGTCCTTTGTTTTCCATCGCACCGAAATTGAAATCGCTGACGGCAACGATGTTGTAGACATCGAGGTCATACTCGAGGCCGAAACGCTCCTCGTCCCATTTCATGGCCCGCTTGAGGCTGGCCATGGCATGATGGCACTGATCGATGAAGGGTGCTTCGGCGTAGATGGCAAGCTTGACCGGGCGGCCGGACTGGGTGCGGAAGTCGTCTTCGAGCACGGCCAGGTCGCCCGCCACCAGAGCGAACAGATAGGAAGGCTTGGGGAAGGGGTCTTCCCAGGTGGCGTAGTGCCAGCCGTCGCCGAAGGTGCCGGAGGAGACCGGGTTGCCGTTGGCGAGCAGCACGGGGCAGTCCGCCTGCGGTGCCTCGAGGCGGACCCGGTATCGGGCCAGCACGTCCGGCCGGTCGAGAAAGTAGGTGATCCGGCGAAAGCCCTGCGCCTCGCACTGGCTGCAGAAGACGCCGCCCGAGAGATACAGGCCCGAGAGCTCGGTGTTGGCGGACGGGTCGATGCGGACCGTCGTCTCGAGCGTGAAGCGCTCGGGCGGGCGATGCAGGACGAGGCCCGTGTCGGTGATCCGGAAGGCGTCCGGTGTCAATGGCTGGCCGTCGAGTGCGATCTCCAGCAGCTCGAGCTCCTCGCCGTCGAGGGCCAGTTGGCCCACCGGCAAGCCCGTCTGCCGGGCGAAGTGGACCCGTGCACGCACCAAGGTGGCGTCGGGAAGGAGCCGGAAATTCAAATCGACGACGTCGATGCGATAATCGGGCGCGCGGTAGTCTTGCAACCGCACGGTCTTCGGCGTCGGGTGTTCCGCCATCAACTTTCACGTTCGGGGGTAAGGGCCTTTGCAGGGGGGGTATCGCTGAAACGCGGCCCTTTTGTCCAGGGGCGGCCAGCGCATGGCTTGCCCGCCGGGCGCGGGACCTCTACGTCACGCCACGCCCGCATGCGTCCCACCCAGGAGCAAGCCCATGCCACGCTGCGCGTTTCTCGGCCTCGGGGTCATGGGCTTCCCCATGGCCGGCCACCTCGTCGGCGCCGGCCACGACGTGCGCGTCTACAATCGCTCGTCGGGCAAGTCCGCGGCCTGGGTCGAGCGCCACGGCGGTGAGCGCGCCGAGACGCCCCGTGCGGCCGCCGCCGACGCGGACATCGTGATGATGTGCCTCGGCAACGACGACGACGTCAGGAGCGTCGTCTACGGCGACGCGGGGGCGCTGGCGGGGCTCGGGGGAGGGTCCGTCCTGGTCGACCACACGACCGCTTCGGCAACCCTCGCCCGCGAGCTGGCCGACGCTTGCAGCGCGCACGGCGCGGGCTTCGTCGACGCGCCCGTCAGCGGCGGCCAGGCCGGCGCGGAAAACGCCGCGCTGACGATCATGTGCGGCGGCGGCGAGGCCGACTTCGCCAAGGTCCGCCCGGCGCTGGTCGCCTACGGCCGCGCGGTCACGCGGCTGGGCGAGGCCGGCGCCGGCCAGCTCACCAAGATGGTCAACCAGATCTGCATCGCAGGCCTCGTCCAGGGCCTCGCCGAGGCGGTGAGCTTCGCCCAGTCCGCGGGCCTCGACACCGACACCGTCGTCGAGGTCATCGCGAAGGGTGCCGCGCAAAGCTGGCAGATGGAGAACCGCTGGAAGACCATGGCCAAGGGCGAGTTCGACTTCGGCTTCGCCGTCGATTGGATGCGCAAGGATCTCGCCATCTGTCTCGAGGAGGCGCGCCGCAACGGCGCACCGTTGCCGGTGACCGCGCTCGTCGATCAGTTCTATCGCGAGGTGCAGATGGCGGGCGGCGGTCGCTGGGACACCTCGAGCCTCGTTCACAACCTCAAGCCGGATCGCGGGGTTGAGGGGGCCTAGGCGCGTGGTCGTGTCGACCTTCCTGCGCTCCGAGGAGGCGCCGATCGTCACGCCGGCGGGCGGCGCCGATCGAGGCGCGCTCCGCCGTCTCTCGGACTTCACCTACGCCGATCCGGGCGACGCGGGCTGGCGACGCGCAGCCATCCGCGCGATCGAGGCGGTGACCGGCAAGCGTCGCCTGCGCCGCCTCTACGAGCGTCATCTCGCCGACGCCGATCCCGACTTCTGGGGTTCCTCGGTGCGGCGGCTGCGCCTGCGGCTCGACTACGACGGCGAACGGCTTCAGGCGCTGCCGGCGACGGGGCCCTGCGTCGTCGTCGCCAATCATCCCTACGGCGTGCTCGACGGCCTGATGATCGGCCACCTCGTGCAAGGTCGACGATCCGACTTCCGCATCGTCGCCAACGGCATCCTGACGCGCTCGGCCGAGGCCGCGCCCTACATCTATCCGATCGACTTCGCCGACACGGCCGCGGCGCGGGCGACCAACCTGCGCTCGCGCAAGGCGGCCCTCGCCTGGCTGCAAGAGGGCGGCGTGCTGGTCGTCTTTCCGGGCGGCACCGTGTCGACGAGCCCGCGCGGCTTCGGTGCTGCGGTCGATCCCTTCTGGAAGCCCTTCACCGCGCGGCTCATCCACGCCGCGCGGGCGCCGGTGCTGCCCTTTTGCTTCACCGGCCAGAACAGCCGCCTCTTCCAGCTCGCGAGCCAGATCAGCTTGACCCTGCGCCTCGCCCTGCTGTTTCACGAGGTCGCCAACAAGATCGACAGCCGGCAGCGCATCGAGATCGGCCCGCTGATCGCCTATCGAGACCTCGCGCATCTGCGTGACCGAGCGGCGCTTATGGCGTTCCTGCGACAACGGACCTATGCGCTGCACCCGAACCGCGATCTCGCGAGCCGCGTGCTCACGCTGCGCGGCGGCTGAAGGTGGCGGCCCCGTCGCCCGCAGCGGCGCGACACGCGCCCGCGGCGGGGCTCGCCGAG
>CAYZSE010000059.1:12736-19259 GCA_964481035.1 uncultured Geminicoccaceae bacterium
CGGCGGGGCTCGCCGAGGCCGAAGAGCGCGACCAGTGGACGGCGCAGCTCCGGGGGCTGCCCCGCGCGCGCTGGGGCGCGCTGCCCGTCCGGGCCGGTCGCCTGGCGGCGGCCGGCCCAGAGGACCGCGGCCTCAAGCGGCGGCGTTGCCCGCGTCGTCGCCGGCCTCGTGATTCTTGGCTTCGGCGAGCGCTCGTGCCAGCATGCAGACCGCATCCTGGTGGCGACGGTTCGGCAAGGAGATGAAGTTGCGGGCGAGTTCGAGCAGCATGCGCTGCTGCGGTGTAGGCTTGAATTCCTCGCCGGTGTCGATGCCCTCGAAAAAGAAGCTGACCTCGACACCGAGCGCCCTGGCGACCTGATAGAGGCGGCCCGCGGCAATGCGATTGATGCCCTTCTCGTACTTGTGGGCCTGCTGGTAGGTGACACCGATGAGGTCGGCCATCTGTTGCTGGGTCAGGCCGAGCATGATCCGGCGCTCGCGCATCCGGCCGCCGACGTGCCGGTCGATGTCCTGCGGGCGCGCCCGCCCGCGCGGGTTGGGCTTAGTCGGGGAATTGGTCATCATCATTTCCACGAATTCAACCTCTACAAGACGATCGCAAGCACGGCCTCCGGCGCTCTTGACGACCGTGGACGAAGGGATGTTGGCTCCGCTTTGAACCCCGGTGGTTGACCGCGGCTCTCAACTAAGACGATTAGCATGAACGGTTGCGCTCGTTGTGGTTCAGTTGCAATGTGGCGACATATTATGGTATCGAGAACATCATTCCTCAAGCTTAACTCAATTTTTCTCGATAAAAACAGCGTGACTGCACATTTATGGCTGAGCGAAGGCTGCCAACACGAGCGTAGGGGTTGAGATGAGCGTTGAAGAGGAACTCGTGCGGCGATTGCGGACGGCGCTCTCGCCGTCGCATCTCGTCGTGGTTGACGAGAGTGAGCGGCACCGCGGGCATGCCGGCCACGTGCCGGGCACGCCGACGCATTTCCGCGTCGAGATCCGCGCCGCCGCCCTCGACGGCCTCGGCCGCGTCGCCCGGCAGCGCGCCGTCTACGACGCGGTCGGTGACCTCATGGGCAACCCGATCCACGCCCTGGCCCTCGACGCTCGGGGCGACCTCGGCGAGCGGTGACGAGGTGGGTTCATCGGCTCAGCCGCCATCGGGGCCGGTGTACCATTCTGGATGGTGCTCGCGGACCACGGGACCGTCGCGGCGGAGAGCATGGCAGCCGTCGAGGTGCCGCGGCGGGCCGGCGGCGGGATCGGGCGGGATCTCGGCGCGCCGCAGCGGCCCGACCGTCTGGATCGCGGCGGTGGCGAGCGGGCCCAGCAGTTCCACGAGGTGGGTGCAACCCTTGACGCCGCCCAAGCGCTTGATGACCTCGCGGCGCCAGCCGGCGCCGATCGTCAGGCCTTCGAGCTGGCGAAACGCGGGCGTGATCGCGGCGCAGACCGGAAAGGGCGCGGCGTCGGTCGCGGCTTCGACGGCGACGATCTTCAGGTCGAGGTCGACGGTCAGGCGCAGCCACATGTCGTGGATCGCCGCGCCGGGCTCGAGCCGGCCGCGCCAGCGATTGTCGACCCCATACCCCTTGGTGTCGGTGAGCCGCGCCTCGATGTCGAAGAGCCCGTCCGCGCGGCGATAGCCGCAGCAATCCACGGCGCGGTGATGCAGCGGCTCGCGCGGGGCGGCGGACGGGAGCGGCAAGTCTCAGCCCTTCTCGGCGAACATCTCGATGCTCTTCATCACGATCCGCCGCGCCTCGGCGGCGTCGAGCCAGCTGCCGACCCGGGTCCATTTGTTGGGCTCGAGGTCCTTGTAGTGCTCGAAGAAGTGCTGGATACGGAGCAGCTCGATCTCCGGCATATCGCTGAAATTGAACACCTTGTCGTAGAGCGTCGAGATGCGCGGCACCGGCACGGCCAGCAGCTTCTCGTCGTGCCCCCCGTCGTCCTCGAGTTCGAGCACGCCGATCGGGCGCGCCTGGACGACGCAGCCGGGAACCAGCGGCACTCGCCCGACCAGCAGGACATCGACCGGGTCGCCGTCGTCGTAGAGCGTGTTGGGGATGAAGCCGTAATTCGCCGGGTAGAACATCGAGGTGTAGAGGTAGCGGTCGACGAAAATCGCACCGCTCTCCTTCTCGAACTCGTACTTGACCGGGTCGGAGCGCAGCGGCACCTCGATGAGGACGTGGATGTCGTCGGGCGGGTTGATACCCGGCGGGATCTTCGTGATGTCCATGGACGGCTCTCGTAAGGTGGCTCAGGGCCAGGAAACCAGGGGCGGCAGCGACATGAGGACGGCCTCGGGGTTGCCCCCGGTCCTCAGCCCGAACTGCGTACCACGGTCGTACACCAGGTTGAACTCCACGTAACGTCCACGACGTACGAGTTGGTGCGACCGCTCGGCGGCGGACCACGGCCGATCCATCTTCGCCTCTACCAGGCGGGGGTAGACGTCCAAGAAGGCCTCGCCGACGGCCCGCGTCAACGCGAAGGCCCGGTCGAGGTCGTCGCTCAGGTCGTCGTAGAAGATGCCGCCGACGCCACGCGGCTCGCCGCGGTGCGGGATGAAGAAGTAGTCGTCGGCCCAGGCCTTGAAGCGGGCGTAGGCGTCCGGCGCGTAGCCGGCGCAGGCCTGCTCGAGCCGCGCATGGAACGCCGCCGTCTCGGCGTCGTCGGCGACGATCGGGTTGAGATCGGCACCACCGCCGAACCACGGCTCGCTGGTGACGATGTGGCGCGTGTTCATGTGCGCCGGCGGGACGTGCGGGTTGCGCGGGTGCGCCACGAGCGAGATGCCGCTCGCCCAGAAACGCGGATCGGCCGCAGCGCCGCGGACCTGCCGCGCGAAGTCGCCGCTGAAGGTTCCCCAGACGGTGGAGACGTTCACGCCGACCTTCTCGAAGACGCGCCCGGCCCGCATGAGCCCCATCACCCCGCCGCCGCCGCCCGGGCGGTCCCAGGGCTTCCGCGAGAAGCGTCCCGGGGGCAGATCGGCGCATTGCGCGTTGCCGCAGGCGTCCTCGAGCGCCTCGAAGGCGCGGCAGATGCGATCGCGCAGCGTCTCGAACCAGGCCCGGGCGTCGGCCTTGCGCGCCTCGACGACGGGATCGGGATGCACGGGCGCGGGTTGGCTCACGGCTCGTTCCTCGGTGCCGGCACCGCCGCGAGTTGACGACGGGCTTCGCCGGCGACCATGGCGAGTGCGGTCACGACGTTCAAGCTGCGCACGCCGGGGGCGAGCGGGATGGCGACCGCCAGGTCGGCGGCGGCGTGGACCTCGTCGGGGGCACCGGCGCTCTCGCGGCCGCACAGGAGGACATCGCCGGGACGATAGGGGACGGCGGTGTAGGCGGCCGCCGCCCGCGTGGTCAAAAGGACGAGGCGACGGCGCTCGCGGCGGCGCCAATCCTCGAAGGCATGCCAGCTCGCGTGGCGCCTGAGGTCGGCCCGCGCGTGGTAGTCAAGCGCGGTGCGGCGCAGCTTGCTCGGCGCGAAGACGAACCCGAAAGGCTCGATGAGCTCGAGCGGGCAAGCCAGGCCGGCAGCGAGCCGGACCGCCGCGCCGACGTTCTGTGGCATGTCGGGCTCGTAGAGAGCGAGATGCAGGGATGCGCCCATGCGACCATCTAAAGCTTGTCCGACCGCGACCGCTTTCTTATTTTCCGCGACACGCGTGGAAAAGGTACGGGCACCCCATGGCAACGAATACCGCAGGCGGCGAGACGCGCCGCGACTTCCTCCAGATCGTCGGCTGGACCGGCCTCGGGCTCGGCACGGCGGCGGCGATCTGGCCCTTCATCCACCAGATGAACCCGTCGGCCGACGTGCTGGCGCTCGCCTCGACCGACGTCGACCTGTCGACGGTCGAGGAAGGGATGGCGATCACCGTCGTGTGGCGGGGCAAGCCGGTCTTCATCCGCTATCGGACCGAGGCCGAGATCGAGGAGGCCCGCGCCGTCGATCTGGCGGATCTTCGCGATCCCGCCACCGACGAGGTTCGAACGACGAGCAGCGAGGGCGTCAGTCGGCCGCAGTGGCTGGTCCAGATCGGGATCTGCACGCATCTCGGATGCGTGCCGCTGGGAAACCGGGTCGGCGAGCCCAAGGGCGACTATAACGGCTGGTTCTGCCCGTGCCACGGGTCCCACTACGACACGGCGGGCAGGATCCGCAAAGGCCCGGCGCCGCGCAATCTGGATCTTCCGCCCTACGCCTTCACCTCCGACACCGACGTCACCATCGGCTAGGCCGCAGCGGATTGTAGGGAGCTGACTGATGAGCGCTGATACGCCGACGCCGAAGTTCAGCGGCGTCCTCGGCTGGGTCGACCACCGATTGCCCATCGTCTCCTGGGGCTACAAGGAGCTGGTCGCCTACCCGACCCCGAAGAATCTCAACTACTTTTGGAACTTCGGCTCGCTCGCCGGCATCATGCTGGTCGTCCAGATCGTGACCGGTATCGTGCTGGTGATGCACTACACGCCGCACGCCGATTTGGCATTTGGCAGCGTCGAGCACATCATGCGTAACGTCAACTACGGTTGGTTGCTACGCTATCTGCACTCGAACGGCGCGTCGTTTTTCTTTATTGTCGTCTACATCCATATCTTCCGTGGCTTGTACTACGGCTCGTACAAGGAACCACGCGAACTGCTGTGGATCCTCGGCGTCATCATTTTGATCTTGATGATGGCGACGGCTTTCATGGGCTACGTGCTGCCATGGGGGCAAATGAGCTTCTGGGGCGCGACCGTCATCACCAACCTGTTCAGCGCCATTCCGCTCGTTGGCGACTCGTTGGTGACGTGGTTGTGGGGCGGTTTTTCCGTCGACAACCCGACCCTGCAGCGCTTTTTCTCACTGCATTACGTCATGCCGTTCGCCATCTTTGCGGTGGTGTTTCTCCACATTCTCGCCCTGCACGAGCATGGTTCGAACAATCCGGTGGGGATCGACATCACAAAAAAGGATAAAATCCCTTTCCACCCCTACTACACGGTCAAGGATGCTTTCGGGTTGTTTGTCTTCCTGCTCTTTTACGGTTTCTTTGTCTTTTTCGCGCCCAACTATCTAGGTCATCCGGACAATTACATCCCGGCCGATTCGTTGGTCACGCCGGCGCACATCGTGCCTGAGTGGTACTTCCTTCCCTTCTATGCGATCCTTCGCTCGATCACCTTCGACATCGGGTTGTTCGGGTTCACGCTGATCGACGCCAAGCTCGGCGGTGTCATCGCGATGTTCGCGGCCGTCCTGCTGCTGTTCTTCTTGCCGTGGCTGGACACGTCGAAGGTCCGCAGCGCCAACTATCGTCCGATCTACTTTTGGGCGTTCTGGCTGCTCGTCATCGACATCGTGGTACTGACCTATGTCGGCGCCATGCCGGCGGAGGGGATCTGGCCGACCGTGGGTTTGATCGCGACGATATGGTACTTTTTCCACTTCCTGGTGTTGCTGCCGTTGCTTGGCCGGTTTGAGCGGCCGCGGCCGGTACCCGACAGCATCAACAAGCCGGTTCTGCCGCAGGTTTCGCCTGTCGGTGCGGCCGCAGCGCAGCCGGCGGAGTGAGGTCATGCGTAAACTCGTGACCGCGGCGTTTATCGGCGCGGCCGTCCTCGCCAATCCCGCCCCGGCGTCCGCCGCCGGCGAGGCCGTCGAGCTCATGGAGCGCGATTGGTCGTTCGAGGGGATCTTCGGCACCTACGACCGCGCCTCGGCGCAGCGCGGGCTCCAGGTCTTTGATCAGGTCTGCTCCGCCTGCCACGGCATGAAGTACGTGGCTTTTCGCACGCTCACCGAGCTCGGCTATACCGAGGAGGAGGTCGAGGCGTTTGCCGCGAACTACTACGTGACCGACGGCCCCGACGAGTTCGGCGACATGTTCGAGCGTTCGGCGTTGCCCAAGGACACGTGGCCCTCGCCCTACCGCAACGATGCGGAAGCGGCGAGCATCCACGGCAAGGCGCCGCCGGACATGTCGCTCATCGCCAAGGCGCGCGTCGGCGGGGCCGATTATCTCTACAGCCTGCTGCTCGGTTACGACGAGGAGAAGGGTATGGAGATGGATCCGGGCAACTATTGGAACGAGTTTTATCCCGGCCACATCATCGCGATGCCGCCGCAGCTCTACCCCGACCTCGTCGCCTACGAGGACGGCACCGAGGCGACGGTCGAGCAGATGGCGGCGGACGTTTCGCACTTCCTGATGTGGGCGGCGGAGCCGAAGCTCGAGGAGCGCAAGCAGGTCGGCGTCGGCTTCATGCTGTTCTGCACGGTAATGGCGCTGATCTTCTACGCGATGATGCGGCGGATCTGGGCCGACGTGAAGAAATAGGCGCCGTCGGTCGAGCGGTGAAACAACCCGTCGGGGGCTGCTCGGTGACTTCGCATTGCCGGCGAGCGGTTTTCCGGAAGGGCCGGCAATGATTCGCTCGGGGGGTTCGGGCTGGAGCGCGTGCACTGGGTGTTGCCGTGGCCGTCAGGCGTGCGGCCGGCCGCGGTGCCGCGCTAG
>CAYZSE010000060.1:0-19228 GCA_964481035.1 uncultured Geminicoccaceae bacterium
CGAGGGCGGCCGTACCGTCGGCGCCGGCGTCGTCGCCGAAATCCTCGCTTGAGGCGGATCAAAGTCGAACGATGGACACGCAGAACATCCGCATCCGCCTTCGGGCGTTCGATCATCGCGTGCTCGACCAGTCGGTCCGCGAGATCGTCAGCACGGCGAAGCGCACGGGCGCGCGCGTCCGCGGCCCGATCCCGCTGCCGACGCGGCTCGAGCGCTTCACGGTGCTGCGTTCGCCGCACATCGACAAGAAGAGCCGCGAGCAGTTCGAGGTTCGCACCCACAAGCGCCTCTTGGACATCGTCGATCCGACGCCACAGACGGTGGACGCGCTGATGAAGCTCGATCTCGCCGCTGGCGTCGATGTCGAGATCAAGGTCTGAGCGAGGCGAGGAGTCACAGAGATGCGTACCGGTCTGGTCGCCCGCAAGCTCGGCATGACGCGGATATTCGGCGTCGACGGCAGCCACGTGCCGGTCACGGTGCTGCACATCGACGACAACGAGGTCGTGGCGGTGCGCTCACGCGACAAGGACGGCTACACCGCGGTCCAAGTCGGCGGCGGTAGGGCCAAGCCGAAGAACGTGTCGAAGCCGATGCGCGGGCATTTCGCCAAGGCAAAGGTCGAGCCGAAGCAGGTCCTGCGCGAGTTTCGCGTGGCCGAGGATGCGGTGATCGACGCCGGCGCCAAGCTGTCGGCGGCTCACTTCCTCGCGGGCCAGCGGGTGGACGTGACGGCCACGAGCATCGGCAAGGGCTTCGCCGGTGCGATGAAGCGGCACAACTTCGGAGGGTTGCGCGCGTCGCACGGCGTGTCGATCTCGCATCGCGCGCACGGCTCCACCGGCCAGTGCCAAGATCCCGGCAAGGTCTTCAAGGGCAAGAAGATGGCGGGGCACATGGGGGCGCGCCGGGTCACCACCCACAATCTGGAGGTCGCCGGCGTCGATCCGGATCGCGGCCTGCTGCTCATCAAAGGGGCGGTTCCCGGCGCCAAGGGGGGCGTGGTGACCGTGCGCGATGCGGTCAAGCGCGCGCGCCCGGCCGGCGCCCCCTATCCGGGTGCCCTGGCGGGCGCCGAGGCCCATCTGGTCGAAGAGAGCGAGGCGTGAGCCGATGATGGAACTCCCGGTCATCAGCCTGCGCTCGGACGCGACGGGGTCGCTCCAGGTCGACGGCGCGTTCCTGGCGGTCGAGCCGCGCGCGGACATCCTGCAACGCATGGTGGTCTACCAGCTCGCCAAGCGGCGTGCGGGCACCCACAAGGTGAAGAACCGCGGCGAGATCGCGCGCACCGGGGCGAAGATGTACAAGCAGAAGGGCACCGGGCGCGCGCGGCACGGCAACGCCCGGGTCGCGCAGTTTCGCGGGGGCGGCCGCGCGTTCGGGCCGACACCGCGCGAGCACGCGATCGACCTGCCGAAGAAGGTGCGACGGCTCGCGCTGCGGCACGCCCTCGCCGCCAAGGCCAAGGCCGGCCAGCTCTACGTCCTCGAGGACGCGACGTTGGCCGAGCCGAAGACCAAGCCGCTCGCGGCGCGCCTCCAGGCGCTGCCATTCACCTCGGCCTTCATCGTCGCCGGTCACGAGGTCGACGAGAACCTGCGGCTGGCGGCGCGCAACATCCCGCTGTTCGACGTGGTGCCGAGCGCGGGCTGCAACGTCTACGACATCCTCCGCCGCGATGCGCTGGTCATCGCCAAGGAGAGCCTCGAGCAGCTGCAGGAGCGTCTGGCATGACCACCGAGCAGCACTACGACATCATCCGTCGGCCGGTGATCACCGAGAAATCGACCCTCCTCGGCGAGCACAACGCGGTGACCTTCAAGGTGCGCGTCGACGCCACCAAGCCGCAGATCAAGGCGGCGGTCGAAGCGCTCTTCGGCGTCAAGGTCAAGGCGGTGAACACGCTCGTGCAGAAGGGCAAGACCAAGCGCTTTCGCGGCACGCCCTACCGCCGGGCGGACGAGAAGAAGGCGATCGTGACGCTCGAAGAGGGCCACGCCATCGATGTGACGACGGGTATCTAAGATCATGCCGCTCAAGACCTACAATCCCACCTCGGAAGGTCGCCGGACCCTCGTGACCGTCGATCGCTCGGCGTTGCACAAAGGCGCGCCGTTGAAGAGGCTGACCGAGGGGCTGTCCAAGTCCGGCGGTCGCAACAACACCGGGCGGCAGACGAACTGGCACAAGGGCGGCGGTCACAAGCGGACCTACCGCCTGGTCGACTTCAAGCGCCGCAAATGGGGGGTGGCCGGGACGATCGAACGGCTCGAATACGACCCCAATCGCACGGCCTTCATCGCCCTGGTGCGCTACGACGACGGCGAGCAGGCCTACATCCTCGCGCCCGCCCGGCTGGGCGTCGGCGACCGGGTGGTCGCCGCGAGCCGGGTCGACGTGAAGCCCGGCAACGCGGCGCCGGCCGGCAACATCCCGGTCGGCACCATCCTGCACAACGTCGAGCTCAAGCCCGGCAAGGGCGGGCAGATCGCGCGCAGCGCGGGGACCTATGCGCAGCTCGTCGGTCGCGACGGAGCGTACAGCCAGGTGCGGCTGATGTCCGGCGAGATCCGGCGGATCCACAGCGACTGCATGGCGTCGATCGGGGCGGTCTCGAACGCGGATCACCAGAACATCAAGCTCGGCAAGGCCGGTCGCAAGCGCTGGCTGGGCCGCCGCCCGCACGTGCGCGGCGTCGCCATGAATCCGGTGGATCACCCCCACGGCGGCGGCGAGGGCCGGACCTCGGGTGGGCGGCACCCGGTGACGCCATGGGGCAAGCCTACCAAGGGCCGACGTACCCGCCGGAACAAGAAGAGCGGCGTGTTCGTGGTGCGCTCACGTCACGTCTCCAAGAAGCGAGGGGGCTGAGCGATGTCGCGCAGTGTCTGGAAAGGCCCGTTCGTCGACGGTTATCTGTTCGACAAGGCCGAGCAGGCCCGTCAATCCGGGAAGAACGCGATCATCAAGACGTGGTCGCGGCGCTCGACCATCGTCCCCGATTTCGTCGGCCTGACCTTCGCCGTCTATAACGGCAAGAAGTTCCTGCCGGTCTATGTCACCGAGAACATGGTCGGGCACAAGTTCGGCGAGTTCGCGCCGACCCGTACGTATTATGGCCATGGCGCCGACAAGAAGGCGAAGAGGAAGTAACATGGGCAAGCCGAAGCGCGAGCGGGCGCTCGCCGACAGCGAGGCCCTGGCGGTGGCCACCTTCCTGCGGACGAGCCCGCAGAAGCTCGATCTCGTGGCCGGCCTGATCCGCAATCAGCCGGTCGACAAGGCGATCAACCAGCTCGCCTTCTCGAAAAAGCGGATCGCCCGCGAGGTCAAGAAGACCCTGGAGAGCGCCATTGCCAATGCCGAGAACAACCACGGCCTCGACATCGATCAGCTCGTCGTCGCCGAAGCCAGCGTCGGCAAGCGCCTCGTCATGAAGCGGATGCGTCCGCGGGCGCGCGGCCGGGCAGGGCGCATCCACAAGTTCTTCAGCCGGCTGCGAATCGTGGTGCGCGAGCAGGTCCCGGCCGTGGTCGAGGAGGCCGCCTGATGGGTCACAAGGTCAACCCGGTCGGTATGCGTCTCGGGATCAACCGGACGTGGGACAGCCGGTGGTACGGAGACCACGACTACGCCAAGCTCCTGGCGGAGGATCTCCGGCTCCGTTCGTACCTCGAAAAGCGGCTCTCGGCAGCGGGCGTGTCGCGGGTGGTCATCGAGCGGCCGGCGAAGAAGGCGCGCATCATGATCCACACCGCCCGTCCGGGCGTGGTCATCGGCAAGAAGGGCCAAGACATCGAGGTGCTCCGGCGCGAGCTCTCGAAGATGAGTTCGGCCGGCGACGTCGCGCTCAACATCGTCGAGATCCGCAAGCCCGAGCTCGACGCGAAGCTCGTCGCCGAGAACATCGCCCAGCAGCTGCAAAGGCGCGTCACCTTCCGTCGCGCGATGAAGCGTGCGGTGCAGTCGGCGATGCGATTGGGCGCCGAGGGGATCAAGGTGCTCTGCGGCGGTCGCTTGGGCGGGGCGGAGATCGCGCGGTCGGAGTGGTATCGCGAGGGGCGGGTGCCGTTGCACACGCTGCGGGCGAACATCGATTTCGGCCGGGCGACGGCGTTCACGCCCTATGGCACCTGCGGGATCAAGGTTTGGGTGTTCCGCGGAGAGATCATGGAACACGACCCGATGGCCTTTGAGAAGCGCCTGACGGAAGGCGTGCCGCAGCGCGGCTGACGGTGCGGTTGGAGGTCGAACGATGTTGATGCCGAAGCGGACGAAGTTCCGCAAAATGCACAAGGGGCGGATCAGCGGCTTCACCAAGGGCGGGGCCGAACTGAACTTCGGTGCCTATGGGATGAAGTCGACCGAGGCCGGGCGGATCACCTCGCGGCAGATCGAGGCGGCGCGGCGCGCCATGACGCGCTACCTGAAACGCCAGGGCCGGGTCTGGATCCGGATCTTCCCGGACAAGCCGGTCAGCGAGAAGCCGGCGGAGGTGCGGATGGGCAAGGGCAAGGGCTCCGTCGAGTACTGGGTCGCGATCGTCAAGCCGGGGCGGATCATGTTCGAGATCGACGGCGTTCAGCCGGGCCTGGCCGAAGAGGCGATGCGGCGCGCGGCGGCCAAGCTGCCGGTTCGCACCCGTTTCGTGCAGCGCGTGACGCAGCAGGAGATGGCGGCATGAACGCCGAAGAGTTGAGGGCGAAGACGGATGACGAGCTGCAGGCCGCGTTGCTTGGCCTCAAGAAGGAGCAGTTCAACCTGCGCTTTCAAAAAGCGACCGGCCAGCTCGAGAACAGCCGACGCATCCGCGAGGTGCGTCGCGACATCGCGCGCGTGAAGACCATCGTCGGTCAGCGCCGCGCCGCGGAGGTGGCGAGCCATGCCTAAGCGCGTCCTGCAGGGCGTGGTGGTCAGTGACAAGGGCGACAAGACCATCGTCGTCAAGGTCGAGCGGCGATATCAGCACCCGCTGTACAAGAAGTACTTGCGGTCGTCGAAGAAGTACCACGCGCACGACGAGGACAATGTCTGCAAGGTCGGCGAGACGGTCCGCATCGTGGAGAGCCGGCCGCACTCGCGGCTCAAGCGCTGGGAGCTCTTGAGCCGCGGGCAGACCGGCCCGGAGGTCGAGGCATGATCCAGGCGGAGAGCAATCTCGACGTCGCCGACAACTCCGGGGCCCGCCGGGTGCAGTGCATCCGCGTGCTCGGTGGCTCGCAGCGTCGCTGGGCGTCGATCGGCGACATCATCGTGATCGCGGTCAAGGACGCGATCCCGCGTGGGCGCGTCAAGAAAGGCGACGTTCACAAGGCGGTCATCGTTCGCACGGCGAAGGAGATCAAGCGCCCGGACGGCAGCGTGATCCGCTTCGATCGCAATGCGGCGGTGCTCATCAACAATGCCGGCGAGCCGATCGGCACCCGTATCTTCGGTCCCGTTACGCGCGAGTTGCGGGCCAAGCGTTTCATGAAGATCGTCTCGCTCGCGCCGGAGGTCATCTGAGCCATGGCTGTTGCGAACCAGGCGGCGACGCGGCCGCCGAAGCGCAAGATCAAGAAGGGTGACCGCGTGATCGTCCTGACCGGGCGTGACCGCGGCAAGCGCGGCGACGTCTTGAAGGTGCTGCCGCGCGAGGAGCGCGTCGTCGTGCAGGGCGTGATGATGGTCAAGCGGCACGAGAAGCCGGGGCCGCGGGGCGCCGGTGGCATCACGGCCAAGGAAGCACCGATTCACATCTCCAACGTCGCCCTGGTCGACCCGGAGAGCGATCGGCCGACGCGAGTCGGCGCCAGGATCGCCGAGGACGGCCGCAAGGTGCGGGTGGCGCGCCGTTCCGGCAGTCTGATCGACGGGTGAGCAGCATGGCTAGGTTGAAGCATCACTACGACGAGGTCGTCCGTCCCGCGCTGCAGGAAAAGTTCGCCTACAGCAATCCCATGATGGTCCCGCGGCTCGAGAAGATCGTCATCAACATGGCGGTCGGTAAAGCGGTGCAGGATCGCAAGAAGCTGGATCAGGCATTCGTCGAGCTCACCAAGATCTCGGGGCAAAAGCCGCTGCTCGTGCGGGCGCGTAAGTCGGTCGCGAACTTCAAGCTGCGCGAGGGCATGCCGATCGCGTGCAAGGCGACCCTGCGCCGAACGCGGATGTACGAGTTCGTCGACCGGCTGATCAACATCGCCATGCCGCGCATTCGCGACTTCCGGGGCGCCAATCCCAAGGCGTTCGACGGGCGCGGAAATTATGCGCTGGGGTTGAAGGAGCAAATCGTCTTTCCCGAGATCAACTACGACGACGTCGACGAGACGCGGGGGATGGACATCGTCTTTTGCACCACGGCACGGACCAACGAGGAAGCGCGCTTCTTGCTCGAAGGTTTCTCGTTGCCGTTCGCGCGCTGAGGGGCGGAGAGGGACATGGCGAAGAAGAGCGCCGTCGAGAAGAACGAACATCGGCGTCGGCTGGCGGCGCGTGACGCGGCCAAGCGGGCCGCCTTCAAGGCGGTGATCCACGATCCCAACGTCGACCCGGAGGATCGTTTCGATGCGGTGTTGAAGCTCGCCAAGATGCCGCGCAACGGGGCCAAGGGGCGCGTGCGCAATCGGTGCATCATCAGCGGGCGGCCCCGCGCCTACTATCGACGGTTCGGGCTGTCGCGCATCGCGCTGCGGGAACTCGCCTCCGAGGGGCGCGTGCCGGGCGTCGTGAAGTCGAGCTGGTAGGAGAGCGCTGATGGTCATGACCGATCCGCTCGGCGACATGCTGACGCGCATCCGCAACGGGCAGATGGCCGGCAAGGGCAAGATCTCGAGCCCGGCCTCCAACCTGCGCCGCAACGTGCTCGACGTGCTCCAGCGCGAGGGCTACATTCGAGGCTATGAGGCGGGTGAGGTCGTGCGCGGCAAGTCTGAGCTGGCGATCGAGCTCAAGTACCACAACGGTCAGCCCGTGATCCGCGAGCTGAAGAGGGTATCGAAGCCGGGTCGGCGCGTGTACGCTGGCGTGCAAGATCTGCCGCGGGTCTACAACGGGCTGGGCATCGCCATCCTGTCGACGCCGCGTGGCGTCATGTCCGACGCCGAGGCGCGAGACGCGCGCGTCGGCGGCGAAATTCTCTGTATGGTGTTTTGACCATGTCACGTATCGGCAAGCATCCCATCGCGGTCCCGGCCGGCGTCGAGGTCACGCTCGACCATCAGGCCGTGACCGTGAAGGGCAAACTGGGGCAGCTCCGTGAGCAGCTGCCGGACGAAGTTGACGTCGCATTAGACGACGGCGCGGTCAAGGTCAGCCCGCGAGATCCGGAGGATCAGCGTTCGCGGGCGATGTGGGGCTTGGCCCGCACGCTCGTGGCGAACATGGTCGAGGGCGTGAGCAACGGCTTCACGCGCAAGCTGGAGATCGCGGGCGTCGGCTACCGCGCGAGCGTCGACGGCAAGATCTTGAACCTGCAGCTCGGCTTCAGCCACGACATCAAGGTCGCGATCCCGCCGGACATCGAGATCAAGGCGGAGAGCCCGACGGCTCTCACGATCTCGGGCGCGAGCAAGCAGCGTGTCGGCCAGCTCGCGGCCGAGATCCGCGGCTTCCGGCCGCCCGAGCCCTACAAGGGCAAGGGCGTCCGTCATGCGGGTGAGCACATTCTGCGCAAGGAAGGTAAGAAGAAGTAATGGTCGCGGCCAAGGAACGATTTGCACGGCGGCGCGCCCGCACGCGGTTCGCGGTGCGCCAGCGTGGAGCGGGACGGCCGCGGCTGTCGGTCTTCCGCTCGAACAAGTACATCTACGCGCAGGTCATCGACGACGCGACGGGGCGGACGCTGGCCGCGGCGTCCTCGCTCGAGGCGACGGTGAAGTCCGAGCTCGCCTCGACCAGCGATCGGGCCGCGGCCAAGCGGGTCGGGCAGATCGTTGCCGAGCGCGCCAAGTCGGCGGGCGTCGCCAACGTGGTCTTCGATCGCGGCGGCTATCGCTACCACGGGCGGGTGCAGGCGCTGGCCGAGGGCGCCCGCGGCGCGGGCCTCGAACTCTAGGAACGGAGCAGGTCATGGCACGAGGACGTTCCGAAGATCGCGGCGAGCGCGAGCGCGGCGACGAGCTGGTCGACAAGCTCGTGACGATCAACCGGGTGGCCAAGGTCGTGAAGGGCGGCCGGCGGTTCGGCTTCTCGGCGCTCGTCGTCGTGGGCGATCAGAAGGGCCGCGTCGGCTACGGCACGGGCAAGGCGCGCGAGGTCCCCGAGGCGGTGCGCAAGGCGACCGAGCAGGCGAAGCGGGCCATGGTCCGGGTTCCGCTCATGCAGGGCCGAACGCTCCATCACGACGCCAAGGGGCATTTCGGCGCCGGCCGGGTGCTGCTGCGCAGCGCGCCCGCGGGCACCGGCGTGATCGCCGGCGGGCCGATGCGGGCCGTGCTGGAAGCGCTCGGCGTGCAGGACGTCGTCGCCAAGTCGCTCGGCACCTCGAACCCGCACAACATGATCAAGGCTACCTTTGCGGCGCTCAACGGCGTCAACTCGCCGAAATCGGTGGCGTCCAAGCGCGGCCTCAAGGTGGCGGACATCACGCGGCGGCGCGACGGCGGCGCCGAGGCGGCGGCGGGCTGAGCGGGATGGCCGACAAGTATCTCAAGATCACCCAGACCCGCAGCGCTGCCGGCCGGCTCGCCAAGCAGCGGGAGAGCCTCGTCGGTCTGGGGCTGAACAAGATCCGCCGGACCAAAGTCTGGCGCGACACGCCCGAGGTGCGGGGCCGTATCCGGGTCGTGCAACATCTGGTCACGGTCGTCGAGCTCGACGGCCCGGAGGGCTGAGAGATGCGCTTGAACGAGCTCCGCGACAACGACGGCGCCCGCAAGCCGAAAAAACGGCTTGGGCGCGGCATCGGCTCGGGCCTCGGCAAGACGTCGGGCAAGGGGCACAAGGGGCAGAAGGCGCGTTCCGGCGGCGCTGCCGCGATCTTCGAGGGTGGGCAGATGCCGATCTATCGGCGCCTGCCCAAGCGAGGCTTCAAGAACACGCTGTTCAAGACCGAATACCAGCTCGTCAACCTCGATCGCCTGCAGCAGGCGGCGGAGAAGGGCAAGCTTGCGGCGGGCGCCGTTTTGGATGCCGAGGCGTTGGCCACGGCCGGACTCGTGCGCTCGGCCAAGGCGCCGGTCAAGCTCCTGGCCCGGGGCGAACTCAAGGCGGCCTTGAGCCTCGATGTCGCCAAGGCCTCGCCCAAGGCGGTGGCCGCGATCGAGGCGGCTGGCGGCAAGGTGACCGTACGCGAGGTTGCGACCGGCGGGGACGAGGGCGTAGAGACGGCGTCGGTGGAGTGATCCCGGCCCGAGTGATCTTGGCCCGGGGCGGTCGCCCGAAGCGGAGAGCGTGATGGCATCGGTAGCCGACCAGCTCGCAGCCAACGTCAACTGGCGTGCCTTCGCGCGGGCCACCGAGCTCAAGCAGCGCATCCTGTTCGCGCTCGGCTGCCTCGTCGTCTACCGGCTCGGAACGTTCATTCCGCTGCCCGGCATCGACGGCGAGGTGATGGCCGAGATCTTCGCCCAGCAAGCCGGCGGCATCATGGGCATGTTCAACATGTTCGCCGGCGGCGCGCTCGAGCGCATGTCGATCTTTGCCTTGGGTATCCTTCCCTATATCTCGGCCGCGATCATCATGCAGTTGATGACCGCGGTCTCCCCGACGCTCGAGGCGCTCAAGAAGGAGGGCGAGAGCGGCCGCCGCACGATCAACCAGTACACGCGTTACCTGACCGTCGCGCTCGCGGCGTTCCAGGCCTACGGGTTGTCGGTCGGCCTCGAGGCGATGAGCGGACCGTCCGGCGCGGCGGTCGGCGACCCCGGCTGGTTCTTTCGCGCGAGCACCGTCATCACCATCGTCGGCGGCACGCTGTTCTTGATGTGGCTCGGTGAGCAGATCACCGCGCGCGGCATCGGCAACGGCATCTCGCTGATCATCTTCA
Source organism: uncultured Geminicoccaceae bacterium (assembly GCA_964481035.1). Classification (GTDB taxonomy): domain Bacteria; phylum Pseudomonadota; class Alphaproteobacteria; order Geminicoccales; family Geminicoccaceae; genus JAAAPF01. The sequence goes on from CAYZSE010000060.1 coordinate 9,971, forward strand.
CCGGCATCATCGCCACTTTGCCGAGCGCGCTGGTGAGCACCCTGGAGCTGGGGCGCACCGGGGCGCTGTCGCCGCTGTTCATCGCCTTTCTCTTCATCATGCTCGTCGCCGTGATCACCTTCGTCGTGTTCATGGAGCGAGCGCAGCGCCGGGTGCTGGTGCAGTATCCCAAGCAGCAGCGCGGCAATCGCATGTTCGGCGGCGAGACCTCGCACCTGCCGCTCAAGCTGAACACCTCCGGTGTCATTCCCGCGATCTTCGCGAGCTCGCTCCTGCTTTTGCCCGCGACGCTGGCGTCGTTCACCGGCGGGCAAGGTCCGGGGTGGCTTGCGACCGTCAGCGCCTTGCTCGGACGCGGGGCGCCGCTCTTCATCTTGATCTACGCATCATTGATCATCTTTTTTGCCTTCTTCTACACCTCCATCGTCTTCAACCCTCAGGAGACGGCAGACAACTTGAAGAAGCATGGCGGGTTTATCCCCGGCTACCGGCCGGGACAGCGGACCGCCGACTATCTCGACTACCTGTTGACGCGGCTGACGACGGTCGGCGCCCTTTATCTTGCCGCGGTGTGCGTCCTGCCGGAGATTCTCATCTCGCAATATGCGGTGCCCTTCTACTTCGGCGGCACGAGCGTGCTCATCGTGGTGTCCGTCACGATGGACACCGTCGCGCAAATTCAATCGCATCTGATCGCCCATCAGTACGAAGGTCTCATCAAGAAATCGAAGCTCAGGGGGCGCCGCTCGTGAACATCATCCTGTTTGGCCCGCCCGGCGCGGGCAAGGGCACGCAGGCCGAGATCTTGCAGCGCGATCTGGCGATCCCGCACCTGTCGACCGGCGACATGCTGCGTGCGGCGGTGGCCGCGCAAACCGAGATCGGGCGCCAGGCCAAGTCGGTCATGGCGGCCGGCAAGCTCGTGCCCGACGAGGTGATCTGCGGCGTGGTCGCCGAGCGGATCGACGAGCCGGACTGCGCCAACGGTTTCATCCTCGACGGTTTTCCGAGAACGCTCGCGCAGGCCGAGGCGCTCGACGCGCTGCTGGCGGCCAAGGGCAAGAAGATCGACGCCGTCATCGAGGTCCGCGTTCCGGACGAGGTGCTGGTCGGGCGGATCGAGACCCGCGCGGCGCAAACGGGCGGTGCCCGGGCCGACGACAATACGCAGACGTTGAAGCAGCGCCTGGTGGTCTATCACGAACAGACCGCGCCCGTGCTGCCCTTCTACGAGAGGGCGGGGGTGCTGCACGTGGTCGACGGCGACCGCCCGATCGACGAGGTCACCGCGGCGATCGAGCGGCGCTTGCGCTGATCGCCCCTGTTGCGGGTCGGCGTTGACAATGCCGACTTCTTGCTTATTGTCACGCCACTCCGCGGCACGGCCGTCGCCTCCGTGGGGTACGCCAACCAGGAGATTTGCAAGTGGCGCGGATCGCGGGTGTCAACATCCCGAGCGACAAGCCGGTGGGTATCGCCTTGACGTATATCTACGGCGTCGGTCGCTTCTCGGCGCGCAAGCTTCTGGGCGAGCTGACGATACCCTGGGAGCGTCGGGTGAACCAGCTGACCGATGCGGATCTGCTGCAGATCCGCGAGAAGATCGACCGCGACCTCAAGGTCGAGGGCGATCTTCGCCGCGAAGTCGCGATGAGCATCAAGCGTCTCATGGATCTCGGTTGCTACCGCGGCCTGCGCCATCGCAAGGGACTGCCCGTGCGCGGGCAGCGGACCCATACCAACGCACGGACCCGCAAGGGGCCGGCCAAGCCCATCGCCGGCAAGAAGAAGGTCGGCAAGTAGGCCGCCGCCAAGACATATCGGATAGGAACGGATGGCCAAGCCCGAGCAAACGCGCCTGCGTCGCCGCGAGCGCAAGAACATCACCTCCGGCGTCGCGCACGTCGTCGCGACCTTCAACAACACGATGATCACGATCACCGACGCGCAGGGCAACGCCATCGCCTGGTCGTCGGCCGGCGCACAGGGTTTCAAAGGGTCGCGCAAGTCGACGCCGTTCGCCGCGCAGATCGCCGCCGAGAACGCCGGCCGCAAGGCGATGGAGCACGGCATGCAGACCCTCGACGTCAACGTCAAGGGTCCGGGCTCCGGCCGCGAGTCGGCGCTTCGGGCGTTGCAGGCGGTCGGTTTCCAGGTGACGTCGATTCGCGACGTCACACCCATTCCGCACAACGGCTGTCGCGCCCGCAAGCGGCGTCGCGTTTGAGCGGTGGTGGCGACACCGCGTCGTCTTCGGGCGGCACCCGCCGCCCTTTCGCAACTTCAGCCGCGTGAGGTTCTCCGTTGCTCCAGAAGAATTGGCAGGAGCTGATCAAGCCCCAGAAGCTCGACGTTCAGCCGGGCCGGCGCCCGGACCGTCAGGCGCGAGTGGTGGTCGAGCCGCTCGAGCGCGGCTTCGGCGTCACGCTCGGCAACAGCCTGCGGCGCGTGCTGCTTTCCGCGCTCCAGGGCTCGGCGATCACCGCCCTGCAGATCGACGGCGTGCTCCACGAATTCTCGTCGATCGCCGGCGTGCGCGAGGACGTGACCGATATCGTCCTCAACATCAAGGCGCTGGGGATCAAGCTGCACGGCGAGCACGCCCGGCGCATGAGCCTCAAGGCCGAGGGACCCTGCGTGGTGACGGCGAGCATGATCGAGGCGAGCCACGACGTCGAGATCATGGATCCCGACCATGTCATCTGCCACGTCGACCGTGGTGGCGCGCTGGCCATGGAGCTCACCGTCTCGAACGGCAAGGGCTACGTGCCGGCGGTGATGCTGAAGAGCGAGGACGCGCCGATCGGCCTGATCGCCGTCGATGCGATCTACAGCCCCGTGCGCAAGGTCGCCTACCGGGTGGAGAACGCGCGCGTCGGCCAGCAGACCGACTACGACAAGCTGACGATCGAGCTCGAGACCGACGGCTCGGTGGCGCCCGACGACGCGCTCGCGCTCGCCGCGCGCATCCTCCAGGACCAGCTCCAGCTGTTCATCAACTTCGAGGAGCCGCGCCCCGAGGGTGCCGGGGAACGCAAGCCCGACCTGCCGTTCAACCCGCATCTGTTGCGCAAGGTGGACGAGCTGGAACTCTCGGTGCGGTCCGCCAACTGTCTCAAGAACGACAACATCGTCTATATCGGCGATCTCGTTCAAAAGACCGAGGCGGAAATGCTGCGCACGCCGAACTTCGGCCGCAAGTCGCTCAACGAGATCAAGGAGGTGTTGACCGCGATGGGGCTGCAGCTCGGCATGGAGGTGCAGGGCTGGCCGCCGGACAACATCGAGGACCTCGCCCGCAAGATCGAGGAGCCCTTCTGAGCGGCCGATGGCCATCCCGACGCCGCCCTCGGGCGGCGGCCGCGAGGCGACATGCTCGTCGCCAAGACAGGCCGGCCCTACCTTGGCACGGGGGTCGGCGAGCTCGAAAGGAGCCCTGCCATGCGCCACCGCAATCGCGGTCGCCGGCTCTCGCGGAGCAGCAGCCACCGCGAGGCCATGTTCGCCAATCTCGCCCAGGCGCTCGTCAAGCACGAGCAGATCAAGACGACGCTGCCGAAGGCCAAGGACCTTCGCCCGATCGTCGAGCGGCTCATCACCCTCGCCAAGCGGGGTGATCTGCACGCCCGCAGGTTGTTGATCGCGCGCACGCGTCACGAGCCGACGGCGGCGAAGCTGATCGACGTGCTGGGCCCCCGCTACCAGGAGCGGCCGGGCGGCTACTGCCGGATCCTCAAGGCCGGCTTTCGCTACGGCGACGCCGCGCCCATGGCGGTCATCGAGCTCGTCGATCGCGACGTCGAGGCCAAGGGCAAGGACAGCGGCCCGTCGAACGACGAGGTCGACGAGGCGGCCTGAGCCGTGGTCCGGCGGGTTTCCGTTGGCCGCTTGCTCGCCTTCAGCCTGCTCCTGCTGGGCGGGCTCGTCGCCTGCTCCAACGCCTCCGAGCCGGTGGGCGAGCCCCCAGCGGCGCGCGTCGTCCCGGCGTCGCCGCGCGAGGTCCAGCTGTCCTTCGCGCCGGTCGTGCGCGCCGCGGCCCCGGCGGTCGTCAACATCAACGCCATGCGCATGCGCCGGCCGGAATTCGCCAGCCCCTTGCTCGCCGATCCGTTCTTCCGGCGCTTCTTCGAGCGCTACGGTGGCGTTCCGTTGCAGGGCCGCCGCGAGACCAGCCTCGGCTCCGGCGTGATCATCCGCGCCGAGGGGCTCGTCGTCACCAACCACCACGTCGTCGCGGACGCCTCGGCGATCACCGTCATCACCGCGGATCGCCGCGAGTACCCGGCACGCGTGCTCCGCTCGGATGCCGATCTCGACCTCGCCATCCTGCAATTGGCGGGCGTGGCGGAGCCGCTGCCGGCCCTCGGCTTCGCCGACAGCAACGCCGTCGAGGTGGGCGATCTGGTGCTCGCGCTCGGCAACCCGTTCGGCATCGGGCAATCGGTATCCTCGGGCATCGTCTCGGCGACGGCGCGCAGCGGCGGCGGGATCGGCCTCGACGTGCCGCTGATCCAGACCGACGCGGCGATCAACCCCGGCAATTCCGGCGGTGCGCTGGTCGGCCTCGACGGTCGCCTCGTCGGCATCAACACGGCGATCTTGACCCGTGGCGGCGGCTCCGTCGGCGTCGGCTTCGCGATCCCGGCCAACGTCGTGCGGGCCTACGTCGAAGGTGCGCTGGCCGCGGCGCCGGCGGAGCGGCCATGGCTCGGCGCGCGCCTGCAGGAGCTCGATCAGGAGCTCGCCGAGGGGCTCGGTCTCGACCGCCCGCGCGGCACCCTCGTCGCCGAGGTCGTCACCGGCGCCGCGGCCGATCGCGCCGGCCTCGCGCCCGGCGACGTCGTCCTCACCGCCGCAGGCGAGCCCGTGACCGGCGCCGGCGACGTCACCCTGCGGCTGGCCCTGGCCCGGGGCGAGACGGTCCCGTTCACGGTCTGGCGGCGTGGCGAGCGGCGCCACCTGGAGGTGCCGGTCCGCCCGGCGCCGCGCGAGCCGCCGCCCGAGCCGCGCGCTCTCGGCGACCGCCATCCGTTCGCCGGCGCTCGTCTCGCCAATCTCTCGCCGGCCTACGCGCTCGAGCTCGACCGAGATCCCTTCCTCGCCGGCGTGATCGTGTTGGCGGTGGCGCGGGGCAGTCCGGCGGGACGGCTCGGGCTGCAGCCGGGGGACGTCATCGCCGAGGCCCAGGGCCGAGCGCTGGCAACGCATCGTGATCTCGACCGCGCTCTCGCCGAGCGCGAAGCTCGCGACGGGGTGCGCCTCCTCGTCGTCCGCGACGGCCGTCGCTTGCAGCTGTTGCTGGGATGAGCGGCGACCTCTTTGCCGGTGAACCGGCGCCACCGCAGGCGGTCGACGACACCGCACCGCTCGCCGAGCGGCTGCGCCCGTCGCGTCTCGCCGACGTTCTCGGTCAGGATGCCGTGCTCGCGCCCGGCGGTGCGCTCGGTGCGATGGTCAAGGCGGGCCGGCTGCGCTCGCTCGTCCTGTGGGGGCCACCCGGCTGCGGCAAGACCACGCTCGCGCGGCTGCTGGTGCGCGAGACCGGCGGGCATCTCCTGTTCCTGTCCGCCGTCACCGCCGGTGTCGCCGAGCTCAGGAAGACCTTCGCCGCCGCCGATCGGCTGCGCGCGGCGGGGCAGCGGCCGCTGCTCTTCATCGACGAGATCCACCGCTTCAACAGGGCGCAGCAGGACGGGCTGCTCGCGCGGGTCGAGGACGGCACCATCACGCTGATCGGCGCGACGACGGAGAACCCGTCCTTCGCGCTGACCAGCGCCTTGCTGTCGCGTCTCGAGGTGGTGGTGCTACAGCCGCTCGATGACGCGGCGCTCGCCGAGTTGCTGGCGCGCGCCGAGGCGCTCATCGGCCGCCGCCTGCCCCTCGACGACGAGGCGCGGGCCGCGCTCCGCACGCTCGCCGACGGCGACGGGCGCTATCTCGCGACCCTCGTCGAGGCCCTGCTCGAGCGCGAGCCCGAAGCGCCGCTGGACACGCCCGGGCTGCTCCAGCGCCTGGCCCGACGCGCGCCGCGCTACGACCGTGACCAGGACCAGCATTTCAACCTCGTGAGCGCCTTGCACAAGGCGGTGCGCGGCTCCGATCCGGACGCGGCACTCTACTGGCTCTGCCGGATGCTCGATGCCGGCGAGGACCCGCGCTACCTGGCGCGCCGGCTCGTGCGCATGGCCTCGGAGGACGTCGGGCTCGCCGACCCGGCCGCGCTGCCGGCGACGCTCGCGGCGGCCGAGGCCTACGAGCGGCTCGGCAGCCCCGAGGGCGAGCTGGCGCTGGCCCAGGCGACGGTGCATCTCGCGGCCGCACCGAAGTCGAACGCCGTCGACGTCGCCTACAAGGAGGCGCTCGCCGCGGCCCGCGAGGCGGGCTCGCTGCCGCCGCGACCCTGGAGTGTCAACGCGCCGACGCGAATGATGCGTGATCTCGGCTACGCGCAGGGCTATGTCTACGATCACGATGCGCCCGACGCCTTTGCCGGACAGGACCATTTCCCGGTCGGCCTCGACCGGAGGCGGTTCTACCGGCCGGCCGGCCGTGGCGCGGAGCAAGCCATCGCGCAGCGCCTCGAGGCGTTGGCGAAACGCCGGGCCGAGCCGCCGATCGAGGGCACATGAGCGGTATCCGACATCTCGAGGTGAGCCCGCGTGACGGCGAGGTGCGCCTCGATCGCTTCCTGCGACGGAACGTGCCGGGTCTGAGCCAGGGCCATCTGCAGAAGCTCTTGCGCACCGGCCAGCTGCGCGTCGACGGGCGGCGTGCCGACGCCTCGACGCGCGTCGTGGCCGGCCAGACGATCCGCGTGCCGCCGCTACCCGACGCCGAGCGTCCGTCGCCACGCCCGGCCGAGCGCCTCGCCGCCGCCGATGCCCGGTTCATCCGCTCGCTCGTCATCCACGACGACGGCAGCGTCGTCGCCCTCGACAAGCCCGCCGGCCTCGCCGTGCAGGGTGGCACCAGGACGACCCGGCACGTCGACCGCTTGCTGCCCGCGCTCGATCGCGGCGGCGAGCGCTGCCGGCTGGTGCATCGGCTCGATCGCGACACCGCGGGCCTCCTGCTGCTCGGCCGAGGCGCCGGCGCCGCGGCCAGCCTGGGCGAGCAGTTTCGCCGCGGGCGGGTAACGAAGGTCTACTGGGCGCTGGTGCGCGGCAAGGTCAAGGAGAGCCAGGGGCTGATCGACCTGGCCCTCGCCAAGGCCGGCGGTCCCGGCCGTGAGCGCATGGTCGGCACCGACGACGGCAAGCCGGCGAAGACGCTCTTTCGCGTCGTCGCCCGGGCCGGTCGCGTCGCCACCTGGCTGGCGCTGCGTCCGGTCACCGGGCGAACGCATCAGCTCCGCGCCCACTGCGCCGCCATCGGCCACCCGATCCTCGGCGATCTCAAGTACCAGGCCGAGCGTGACCCGCTGTCGGGCCAGCCGGCGGGTCTGATGCTGCTCGCCCGGACGGCGGCCTTGACCCATCCGAGCGGCCGGCCGATGACCCTGGAGGCGCCGCTGTCGCCGGAGTTGCGGGCGGGCTTCGACTGGCTCGGCTTCACGGCCGACGCGGGCAGGGCGCACGGTCTCGAGGCGTTCGACGTCTGATGCGGCACATCCTCGTCTTCGACTGCGACGGCACGCTCGTGGACAGCGCCGCGATGATCGTCGCGGCGATGGAGCAGGGCTTCGAGGCGACCGCGCTGGAGCCGCCCGACGAGCACGCCATCCGGCAGATCGTCGGCCTCTCCCTCGACGCGGCGATCCGCGTGCTGGCTCCCGACGCGCCGCCGGCCGTCTGGCGCGAGATCGTGCAGAACTATCGTCGCGCCTTCATGGCGCTGCGCACGCAGAGCCGCTACGACGAGCCGCTCTTTCCCGGCATGGCCGACCTGCTCGAGAGCCTCGACGCGCAGGGGTGCCGGCTCGCCATCGCCACGGGCAAGTCGCGGCGCGGGGTCGAGCACCTGATCGCGCGGCACGGGCTCGAACGGCTCTTCGTCAGCGTCCAGACCGCGGACACCCATCCCTCGAAGCCGCATCCCGGCATGCTGCTCAAGGCGGTGGCCGATGCCGGCGGCAAGCCCGGTGAAGCGGCCATGATCGGCGACACCAGCTACGACATGGAGATGGCCGTCGCCGCCGGCGTCGCGGCCTTGGGCGTCGCCTGGGGCCACCACACACCCGAGCACCTCCTCGCCACGGGCGCCGACCACGTCGCCGAGGACGCGGCGGCCTTGCGGGCGATCCTTCTCTCGTGAAGCGCTCCTATGCGAGCGTCGCCGTCGCGCCGGCGGAAGGCGACTTCCTCGTCACCCTCGACGGTCGCCCGCTGCGGACGCCCAAGAGACGGGTCTTGAGCCTGCCGAGCGAGGGGCTCGCCCGCCTCGTCGCCGCCGAATGGGCCGAGCAGGGCGACGTCGTTCGGCCCACGGCGATGCGGGTGAGCCGCCTCGCCACGACCGCGGTGGATCTCATGCCGGATCGACGCAGCGGGGCCATCGAGCAGGTCGTCGAGTATGCCCGCACGGACCTCCTCTGCTACCGGGCGAGCGGGCCGGCCGACCTGCGCGCGGCGCAGGCTCGGCTCTGGGATCCGCCCCTGGCGTGGCTCGCGGCGACGCACGGGATCGCGCTGGACGTGACCTGCGGCGTGATGCCCGGGGCGCCTTGCGAGGCGGCGGTGCGGCAGCTCGCGGCGGTCGTCGGCGGGCTCGCCGATTGGCCGCTCGTGGGCCTCCACGCCGCCACGACGGCGGCGGGCTCGATCGTCCTCGGCCTCATGGTCCAGGCGCGCGCGTTGTCCGCGGCCGCCGCCGGTGACGCGGCGCTGGTCGACGAGCGCTACGAACGCGCGCGATGGGGCGAGGAGGCCGAAGCGCTCGACCGCGAACGCCGCCTGCTCGCCGACCTCGCCGCCGCCGAAGCGTATCTCGGCGCGCTGACGACGTGAGCCTCACTCGCCGATCGGCACCACGCTCGCGGCGGGGCGATGGGCGCAGGAGAAACGGACCACGAGGACCGCGTCGAAGGCCGTCACCAGCAGGTTCCAACCGTAGACGTAGACGAGCGGGCTGAGCGCGCCGGTCGCTTGCCACTCGACGACCTTCGATCCCAACCCCAAGACGTAGCCGAAGCAGATCAGCAACACGAAGACGAGGCTCTTGCCCGACGCCGCGCGCGTCTGCGGCATCTTGGCGATCGACCAGTACCAGCTGATCGAGAAGCTGATCAGCATCACCGCTTCGAGCAGCTCGACGGTGTTC
>CAYZSE010000061.1:0-19159 GCA_964481035.1 uncultured Geminicoccaceae bacterium
CCGGTTAGCGCGTTTCCCGGTGAGGTTGATCTACGCCCATCCCGCACCCCCGCCCGGCCGCCCACGAGGTTACGCTGCCATGGGCGGCCGGGCGGGGGTGCGGGACGGTCGAGCATTTCGGGAAACGCGCTAGCTGCATGGCGCTCGGGGCGCGCTCGGCGCGCACGCCGGGGCCGCGGATGCCGTTCATCGTCGACATGACCCGGAAGCGGGCTCGAAGCGCGTCTGGCCGACCGCGACGACGGTCCCGTCCGGCTCGCGCCGCGCGACGGTGAAGATGGCGAGGTCGCGCGGCGGCGCCGTTGGCGAAGGCGCAAGCGGCAGGGTCATCTCGCTTGCGAGCGCGAGGATGTCGCCGTCCTCGACGGTGCCGTCGAGGTGCATCTCGCGCCGCACCGCCGTCCAGCCCCGTGCCGGCGCGGGCAGGGCAGCGCGCGCCGCGTGCTCGAGCCGGCTGGCGATGTGTCCCAACGAGGCCACGGCCGGGCCCCGCTCGACGACGCTCGGCCACGGCGCCGCCTCGGCCGTCGCGAAGGCCGCGCGCGCCCGAGCCCGGAGCTCGCGCCAACGCCGGGCCTCGGCGCTCGAGCCGCGCGGGCGGCACGCCGCGGACGCCGCTGCGGCCCCCGAGCACCGCGCGCATCCGTCGCCCGAGGCTGCGCAGGTCGCGAGCAGCTCGATGGTCAGCGTGTCGCCGCGCGCGGAGTTCAGCGTCGTGACGCTCCGCCAGCCGTTGGCGACGCCGGGCGCGATCTCGGTGGTCACGTGCGCGGGCGCGTCGCCGCCGAAGGCTTCGACACGGCCGTCCACCACGCCGGAGACGACGACCGGACCGCCGCGCCGCGCCGACATGTCCCAGCGGGGATCGAACGCGATCTCCGTGGCCGCGGAGACGGCGAGCCCATGGCTTTCGGCCGCGTCGTCGAGCAGCCGGCACAAGCCGGTCGCTGCGCCGGCGGCAATCGGCGGAGCCTTCGAGATGCCGGCGGTGGTCCGCGTCCGATTGCCGTCAGCCCGCGCGCCGCCCGCGGACGGGCCGGTCCGCATCGATCGTCTCCCATGAACGCCGCCGGGCACACGCGGCGCCCACGCAAAAGTGATCCGAACATGCGGCAGACGGGCCGCCGGTGCCGTGACGAAACGCACTGCGCGCCACCACGGCCTCCGGGCGCCGGAGCGGCTCTCGTCCCGCCGCTTGGTCGCCCGCGAACGCGATGCTAAGGCGTCGGGGCCGTCGAGGAGTGCCGCATGCGAGCGTCCGCCGCCGAATTGATCCGCCCCGGTTACGTCCTAGCGCTCCTCGCGGCGCTCACCGCGGCGCGCCTGATCGTCAACGCCTGGCTCGACCCGCTGCCACTGTCCGGCGACGAGGCGCAGTACTGGCTCTATGGCGAGCATCTCGCCGGCGGCAACTTCTCCAAGCCTCCCTTGCTGCCGTGGCTGATGCGCGCCTCGACCGAGCTGTTCGGGGACGCGCGCTGGGCGATGCGGCTGCCGTCGGTCGTCATGCACGTGGCCATCGCGTTCGTGCTCTTCCTGCTCGGCCGCGAGCTGTTCGACCGCACCGTCGGCGTGGTGGCGGCGCTGGTCTATCTGACGCTGCCGGCGGTGAGCCTCTCCTCGATGATCGCCTCGACCGATCCGCCGATGATGCTCGGCTGGGCGCTCGCGAGCCTCGCGCTGGTCTTGGCGCTCAGGAGCCATAGCCTCGTGCCCTGGGCGCTGACCGGTGCGGCCGCGGGCATCGGCATGCTCGGCAAGTACACGATGCTCGCCTGGTTCGGCAGCGTCGCCTTGATCTTGCTGTTGGACCCCTATTGGCGCCGCGGCGCGCGCGGCCGAGGTCTGGCGCTCGCCGGTCTCGTCTTTGTCGTCGTCATGGCACCCAACATCGTCTGGAACATCCAGACGGGCTTTACGACCTTCGAGCGTATCGGCGAGAACGCCAACCTCGCCGCCGGCGAGGGGGTGCCGCTGGCGGCGCGCGCCGCCGAGCTCGGCGAGTTCGTGGTGAGCCAGGTCGGGGTGTTCGGACCCGTCGCCTTCGCCGTGCTGGCCTGGCTCGTGGTGCGACCAGCGACCTGGCGCGATCCGGCGCTGCGTCTTCTGCTCGTGCTGGGGCTGCCACTGCTCCTCGCCATCGCCGCGCAGGCCTGGCTCAATCGGGCCAACGCCAACTGGGCCGCACCCGCTTACCTCGGCTTCAGTGTCGCCGTCGCCGCGTGGCTGGTGGCGCAGGGCCGGCGTCGCCTCATCGCCGCGCTCACGATCGTCCATCTCGCCGCCTTCGCGCTCATCGTCGCGGCGGCGTCGCTGCACCGTGACGAGCCTTCACCCTGGAGCGCGAGCCTCGATCCCTTCCGCACAATGCGCGGCGCCGACCGCGTGGCGTTCGCCGTGGCGCCGTTGCTCGACGCGCAGCCCGAGGGCTGGCTGGTGATGAACGATCGCATGGCGATGGCGAACATGCTGGTGGGCACTGGCTGGCCCTTGGAACGCACCGTCATGTGGAATGCCGACGGGCAGATCGACGACCATTTCGAGATGGTCACGGCCTTCCCCGACGACCCGTCGGCCACCTTCGTCGTCGTCACCCGATCCGCGGAGGCGCCGGCATGGCTCGATCGCTTCGCCCGGCATGAGGAAGCGCTCGCGGTCGAGCTCGCCACCCACGCCGACGAGTCCATCGCGTTGCGGGTGGATATCGCGCGCGGCTTTCGTGGCTACGGCCCTTGATCCGCGACCTCGAGGCGCCGGCCAGAGCGCGTCGGTGCGGCCGAGGAGGCGGTAGGAAAAAAGACCGAGGCCTTCCTTGAGCGCCAGCTCGGCCCGAGTGAACCTGTGGCCGACATCGAACGGCCACCACGCGCCGCCCGGCTCCTCCACCCGATAGTCGACCGGGAGCGGGACGACCTCGAAACCCTGCCGGCGGAAGACGCCGACGGCGCGCGGCATGTGAAAGGCGGAGGTGACGAGGACCCAGCGGCCTTCGACCCCGGCGAGCAGCGCCTTGGTCTCGACGGCGTTCTCGTAGGTGTTGCGCGATCGCTCCTCGTAGCGGAAGCGCTCGGGATCGAGCCCGAGTTCGGCGAACAGACGCCGCGCCATCTCGCCTTCCGACCAGCCGCGATGGTGCACGCGGTGCGAGAAGCCGGCGATGACGATGGGCAGGTCCGGGTGCGCGCGGGCCAGCGCTGCCGCCGTCGTCAGCCGTTCCGCGGCGTCGCCGAGGAGGTAGGTATCCCGCTCGGCGGCGACCACCCCGTTACCGGTCGCGCCGCCGAGGACGATGACGCCGTCGACCGCCGGCCAGTCGATGGTCGGGGCCGGAAACCGGTCCTCCAGCGCTCGCAAGGCCGATGCCGACAAAGGCGTCAGCCCGACGGTCGCGGCGCCGGCGAAGGCCGCGAGCACGATGCCTCCGGCCGCGCGCCGGTATCCGAAGACCACCGCGAGGCTCGCCGCGGCGAGCAGCGCGAGCAGGAGCGCTTGGGGATCGGTGAGGACGCCTACGGCCTTGGCGAGCGCGTGCATCGATCCTCGGCCTCGGCGGGAAGACGGGGGAGGCCCGAAGACCTCCCCCCGCGGCACCGGTAGGCGTGCGCTCGGTGGCGCCTACTCGACGTGCGGCCGCTCGGGCTGGAGCTCCCAATGCTCCGGCGAGCGCCACAGCCGCGAGCGCAGAAGCTCGCGCTCGAAGATGAACTCCTTGGGCAGCCGGTCGAAGAAGCGGTCGAAGAGCGTCTCGTGGTCGCGCGCCTCCTGGGTGCCGGCGCCGCGATCGACCGCCATGAGGTCGTAGTAGGTCTCCTTGGGGAAATCGAGACCGGTCCAGTCGATGTCCTCGTAGCGCGGCATCCAACCCAAGGGGCTCTCGACGGGCGCCGTACGGCCGTGCACGCGGTCGACCACCCACTTCAGAACCCGCATGTTCTCGCCGAAGCCTGGCCAGATGAACTTGCCGTTGTCGTCCTTGCGGAACCAATTGACGCGGAAGATCCGCGGCGGGTTGGGCAAATGGCGACCGACATTGAGCCAGTGGGCGAAGTAGTCGGCCATGTTGTAGCCGCAGAACGGCAGCATCGCCATGGGATCGCGACGCATCGCCGCCTGGCCGACGGCGGCGGCGGTGGCCTCGGAGCCCATGGTCGCGGCGCAGTAGACGCCGTGGCTCCAGTTGAACGCCTGGAAGACGAGCGGCATGTTCTGGCTCATCCGGCCGCCGAAGAGGAAGGCCGAGATCGGCACCCCCTTGGGGTCCTCCCAGGCCGGGTCGATGACCGGGCACTGGGCCGCGGGCGCCGTGAAGCGCGAGTTCGGGTGCGCCGCCTTGCGGCCGCAGTCGGGCGTCCACTCCTGGCCGAGCCAGTCGGTGAGCTTCGCCGGCGGCTCCTTGGTCATCTCCTCCCACCAGACGTCGCCGTCCTCGGTGAGCGCGACATTGGTGAAGATGCAGTTGGCCTTGAGGCTCTCCATCGCGTTCGGGTTGGTCTTATAGGACGTGCCCGGTGCGACGCCGAAGAAGCCGGCCTCGGGGTTGATGGCGTAGAGACGGCCGTCCTCACCCCGCTTGATCCAGGCGATGTCGTCGCCGACGCACCAGACCTTCCAGCCCGCCAGATCCTCGGGCGGGACCATCATCGCAAAGTTGGTCTTGCCGCAGGCCGAGGGGAAGGCGGCGGCGACATAGGTCTTCTCGCCCGTGGGGCTCTCGACGCCGAGGATCAGCATGTGCTCGGCGAGCCAGCCCTCGTCACGGGCCATGACCGAGGCGATCCGTAGCGCGAAGCACTTCTTGCCGAGCAGCGCGTTGCCGCCGTAGCCGGAGCCGTAGGACCAGATCGTGCGCTCCTCGGGGAAGTGCGCGATGTAGGTGTTCGCGGGATCGCAGGGCCAGGCGACGTCCTGCTTGCCGTCGACCAGCGGCTGGCCCACCGAATGAACGCAGGACACGAAATCGCCGTCGTCGCCGAGCACGTCGAGCACGGCGTCGCCGATGCGGGTCATGATCCGCATGTTCAAGACGACGTAGGCGCTGTCGGTGATCTCGACGCCGATCTGCGAGATCGGCGAGCCGATTGGGCCCATAGAAAAAGGTATGACGTGCATCTCGCGGCCGCGCATGCAGCCGTCGTAGAGCCCGGTCAGCTTCTCCTTCATCTCCTTCGGGTCGGCCCAGTTGTTGGTGGGCCCGGCGTCGTTCTTGTTGGTCGAGCAGATAAAGGTCTTGTCCTCGACGCGGGCGACGTCGTTGGGATCGGAGCGGACCAGGAAGCTGTTGGGCCGCTTCTCTGGGTTGAGGCGGATGAAGGTGCCGGCGTCCACCATCTGGGTCGTCAGGCGATCCCATTCCTCCTGCGAGCCGCTGCTCCAGTGGACCCTGTCCGGTTTGCACAGGGCAACCATCTCTTCCACCCAGGCGATAAGCTTCTGATTCGTCGTCGGGTACGGTTGGGCCAGTGTGTCCACGGGTCCTCTCCTTGATCATGGTCGCCGGAACTGCTGCGGACGGTAGCCGAAGGCGGACCGCCCGTCACCGGGCCGAAGGGTGGACGCCGTTTCGTGGATCGGTTCGGGGATCGCACGCCGGCTGGGCGACCGAGGGCGGGCATGCAGCGACGCCCTGGCCGGCTCAGCAGTGCTCGCGCGACAGGATGCCGACGATCCCGCCGTCGGGTGAGCGCAGCACCTCGTGGACGAAGCAGGGCCCGCTCGGCGGCACGGTGAGGCGCGCGCTCGAACGCTCGCGCAGGGCCGCGTCCGCCTCGCCCGGCACGCGCCACGCGGTGACGACGCTGCCGTCGCGCACCGCCACGCACACCCGCTCGCGTCCTCGCTCGTCGACGACCAGCAGCGCCTGCTCGCGCTCGGTCCAGTCGCTCGCCGCGCGCACGGCGACGATCGGCGCCTCGCCCCGGCTGCGGCAGGCGTCCAGCGCCGCGAGAAACCGCTCCGGTCGCGCCGCCCAGCTCGGACCCGGCGCTTCGGGATCGACCGTGCGCACCCGATGACCAGTCGTCTCGGCGAGCCAATCCAGCGCCGGCCCGGCGCCGGCCACCGGCAGCTCGGCCATGCGGCGCTCGCCTGCCGCCGAGTGCCATGCGACCCTCAGCTCCCGGGCGCCCTGGACCAGCTCGAGAACGAGTGCGCGACGGTGCGGGTCGATGACGTCCACCCTGTGACGCTCGCTCTGCCGCCAAGCGTCCTCCGTCAAGCGCAACGTCGCGTCGTGCGCCGGGACATGGAGCTCGATGGTGCTCCCCGGGCGCGGCTCGAGCGGCGCGAGGGTGACCGCCAGACCGCCGTCCGGGGCCGGCCGGATGCCCAGCACCAGGCCGAACTCGACGGGCGAGGCGAGCGTGCATTGCGGATCGCACACGCCGCGCCAGGCGTCGAAGCGGACCTCTCGGGCGTGCGCCGCGGCACCGGCGGCGACGGCCAAGGCGAGCGCGGACGCGGCGATGCGGCGGAGCCTTGCTGTTGCCGTCAAGGGCATGGAGCGACCCCGCTGCCGTCGGCCGGCCGGTCCCGCCGCGGACCGGGCCATGGGCCGCGCCTTCAAGCCTCCGGCGGTCGTGGCGACGGCCGGTGGCAGAGCAGGGCCAGCGTCTCGACGGCGTGGCCCGCCGCGACCGAGCTCAGCCACAGCGTCCACACGCCGGCGATTGCGCCGGTCCTCACCGCGAGGGAGTTTAAGGAGCTGACGAAAGGGAGCATGACGCGGTTTCCAATCGGCGCGCGCAATCCGGTCTCGATAACCTCGACGCAGGACGGGAATTCAGCACGGCGCCGGGGCACTGCCAACGTGACCTTGGTACGGTCGGTCCTCCCACCTTGTTCGCATGCAGATCAAGGACTTGTGCAAACGATTTGATTTTTCTCTTTAGTTAATTGCCGAGCGAGGCGGGATCGAGCGCGTGCGAGCGCCGAAAACTTCCAGACATTTTGCAATAAACCGCGATGACGTCCGTCAATGCAAAGTTGGAACAAAAAACACCTGGGAGACCGGCCGAATGATCGGCGATCTCGCCATGCAACTGCTTCAGGCGGTGGTGGCGGTGCAACTCGCGAGCGCGCCGCTACCGGCGGAGCGAACGCGGGAGGTGTCGTGCCTCGCCCAGAACATCTGGTTCGAGGCGCGCGGCAGCTCGCCGGCCGATCAACGCGCCGTTGCCCATGTCGTTCTCAACCGCGTCGAAAGCCGTCATTACCCGGACGACATCTGTGAGGTCGTCTGGCAACCGAAGCAGTTCTCATGGACCCACGACGGCCGCTCCGACCGCGTTCGCTTCGGCAACGGTCGGGACCGCGCGGTCTGGAAGGGCATCGTCGAGACGGCGATGGCGGCCACCGCCGGCACGTCGGTCGATCCGACCGGCGGCGCGACGCACTATCACGCGGTCTATGTTCGCCCCGCATGGTCGTCGCGGATGCGCGCCCTCACGCGCATCGACGATCACATCTACTATCGACCGCACGGCCGCCGCATCGCGGCGCGGAGCTGACGGCCCTCAACGCCAGCGGTCCTCGTCCTTCGGCAAGAGAAAGATCGCCGTGCCCATCGCCAGCGACGCGAACGTCGCGGCGAGCCCGGCGAAGAGAAGGGCCACGGCGAGCAGCCCGTGCCGGGTCGCCTCGACCAGCGAGCCGATCCCGAAGAGGTCGAACTTGACGATCGCATAGACGATGCAAGCCGCGACCATCGCGCCCAGGATGGCGTTTTCCGCCAAGAAGCGAAGGAGGCGCGTGTCGCCTCGAGGTCGGGACATGGGCTCGGGCCTTCCGCGCGGTGGTTACCGACAGATCGCGCGCGAAAGGCCCGGGTCAAGGTTCGCTCAGAGGCTCGCCATCACCACCGCGGTGTCGGACATGCGCTGCGAGAAGCCCCATTCGTTGTCGTACCAGGAAGCGACGCGGACCAGCTCGCCCTCGATGACCTTGATCGAGCTCAGGTCGACCGTCGAGCTCGCCGGGTCGTGATTGTAGTCGGACGAGACCAGCGGTGCGTTGGTCGCCTCGAGCACGCCCTTGAGCGGCCCTTCGGCGGCGGCCTTGAGCGCCCCGGAAATCTCCTCGACGGACGTCGAGCGACCCGGCACGAAGGTCAGGTCGACCAGCGAGACGTTGGGCGTCGGGACCCGGATCGCGACACCGTCGAGCTTGCCCTTCAGTTCCGGTAGCACGAGGCCCACCGCCGCCGCCGCCCCGGTCGAGGTCGGGATCATCGACAGGGCCGCCGCCCGCGCCCGACGCAGGTCGGCGTGGTAGACGTCGAGCACGTTCTGGTCGTTGGTGTAGCTGTGGATGGTCGTCATGTGCCCGCGGACGATGCCGACGGTGTCGTTGAGCACCTTGGCCACCGGGGCCAGGCAGTTGGTGGTGCACGACGCGTTGGAGACGACCGTGTGCCCGGCTTCGAGCTTGGCGTGGTTCACGCCGTAGACGACGGTGAGATCCGCGCCCGG
Organism: uncultured Geminicoccaceae bacterium; assembly: GCA_964481035.1. Taxonomy (GTDB): domain Bacteria; phylum Pseudomonadota; class Alphaproteobacteria; order Geminicoccales; family Geminicoccaceae; genus JAAAPF01. Next base: position 8,466 of record CAYZSE010000061.1, read on the forward strand.
GCCGGGGGCCGAGATCAGCACCTTCTTGCAGCCGGCGTCGATGTGCCCGGCCGCGGCGTCGCGCTTGGTGAAGATGCCGGTGCACTCCATGACGATGTCGACGCCGAGCGAGCCCCACGGCAGCTTCGCCAGGTCCCGCTCGCCGAGCACCTTCACCGGCGGCAGGGCTGCGCCGTGCGCGGTGCGGATGTGCATCGCGCCGCCCTCGAGTACGCACTCCCCCGGAAAGCGACCGTGGACGCTGTCGTAACGAAACAGATGGGCGTTGGTTTCGGCCGGCGCGAGATCATTGATCGCGACGACCTCGACGTCCGTCCGGCCATCTTCGGCGATGGCGCGGAGTATGTTGCGGCCGATGCGGCCGAACCCGTTGATCGCAACCTTCACTGCCACGGTGGTCCCTCCTCGCTGGCGCCCATGGGCGCAGGGTTCTTAGGCGGCACCTGCCTTGATGCGGGTGCTTGCTCGTCTCACTACCTCGTCGACCGTGATTCCGAAATGAGCGAAGAGTTCCGGTCCCGGCGCCGAGGCGCCGAAGCCCCGCATGCCGACGACGTCCGCCTCGCTCGCCACGTAACGGGTCCAGCCGAAGGCCGTGGCGGCCTCGATCGCGACGCGCGGGGCACCGCCGAGCACCTCGGCACGGTAGGTCGGCTCTTGCGCCTCGAACAGCTCCCAAGACGGCATCGAGACCACGGCGGTGGCGATGCCGGCAGCGTCGAGCCGGGCCTTGGCCGCGACCGCGAGGCTCACCTCGGAGCCCGTCGCCAGCAGCGTGAGCGCCCGCTCGCCCGGGGCCGGCGCCAGGACGTAAGCGCCCTTCGCCGAGCGATTCGCCGCCGCGTCGGCGCGCAGCGCGGGCACGTTCTGCCGGGTGAGGGCGAGCACCGACGGCCCGTCGGTGCGGGCCAGGGCCAGCTCCCAGCACTCGGCCGTCTCGACCGCGTCGGCGGGCCGCAAGACCCAGAGGTTGGGGATGGCGCGTAGCGCCGCGAGGTGCTCGACGGGCTGATGGGTCGGGCCGTCCTCGCCCAGCCCGATGGAATCATGGGTGAGCACGTGGACGACTCGCAGGCGCATCAGCGCGGCGAGCCGGATGGCCGGGCGGCTGTAGTCGCTGAAGATGAGAAAGGTGCCGCCGTAGGGGATGACGCCGCCGTGCAGCGCCATGCCGTTCATCGCCGCCGCCATCGCGTGCTCGCGCACGCCGTAATGGACGTACCGCCCGCCGCCGCTCGGCCCGAAGGTCGCGAGCGCCGCGGTCTTGGTGTTGTTGGAGCCGGTGAGGTCGGCCGAGCCCCCGACCAGCTCGGGGATGGCCTCGATCAGGATCGCGAGCGCGCGCTGGCTCGCGACCCGGGTGGCGATCATCGGCCGCTCTTGAGCGAGCTCGGCCTTGTAGGCGGCCATCTTCGCCGACCAGTCGGCGGGCAGCCGCCCGCGCATCGCGGCCTCGAACTCGGCGCGCCGCGGCGACACCTCCAGCCGCGCTCGCCAGGCCTCGCGCCGCGCCCGCCCCCGCGCGCCCGCCGCGCGCCAGGCGGTGCGGATGTCCTCGGGGATCTCGAACGGCGCGTGCGGCCAGCCGAGGGCGGTGCGGGCGCCCGCGATCTCTTCCTCGCCGAGGGGCGCGCCGTGCGTGGCCGCCGTGCCGGCCTTGGTCGGCGCGCCGAAGCCGATCGTCGTCCGGCACGCGATCAGGACCGGCGCCGTCGCGCTGCGGGCCCAGGCGAGAGCCTCGCGGATGGCCGCGGGGTCGTGGCCGTCGATCCGCCGCGTCTGCCAACCGTAGGCAGCGAAGCGGGCGAGGGTGTCGTCGGAGCAGGCGAGCTCGGTGCTGCCGTCGATGGAGATGTGATTGTCGTCGAACAGCACCACCAGCCGGTCGAGCGTGAGGTGCCCGGCGAGCGAGGCGGCCTCGTGGCTGATGCCCTCCATGAGGCAGCCGTCGCCGGCCAGGGCCCAGACGTGGTGGTCGACGAGGTCGGCGCCGAAGCGCTCGCGCCCGATCCGTTCGGCGATCGCCATGCCGACGGCGTTGGCGAGCCCTTGGCCGAGGGGGCCCGTCGTCGTCTCGATGCCGGCGGCGAGGCCGAATTCGGGGTGGCCCGCGGTCTTCGCGCCGAGTTGGCGGAAGTTGCGCAGCTCCTCGAGGGTCATGTCAGCATAGCCGAGGAGGTGGAGAGCGCCGTAGAGGAGCATCGAGCCGTGGCCGGCGGAGAGCACGAAACGGTCGCGATCCGGCCACGCCGGGTCGGCCGCATCGAACACCAGCGTCTCGCGGAACAGGATCGTCGCCACGTCGGCCATGCCCATGGGCATGCCGGGGTGACCGGACTTGGCGCGCTGAACCGCGTCCGCCGCGAGGAAGCGAAGGGCGTTGGCAAGGCTGGCGTGCGCAGCCAAAACAGTCTCGGACATCGTCGACCTTGCAGACGAAGCTGGCATGGCGCAGGGCGCCGGCGGGCACGGGGTGGGGCGGGCACCACCAAGGGGGTTCGGTTGACGGCTCCAGACGCTTGTGTCAACTCTCGTCGCGTGGCGGAGCGCCCGGTTGATGACCGATCAATTGTCCCGACTTGAGACCGCCGAGCGAAGGCTCGATGATGCGATCGCGCGGTTCGAGACGGCTCTGGCGCGTGTCGGTGGTGGCGCCGATGCAGCGCACGCGGACGGCTCGACGCTCCGCGACGAGTGCGGCCGGCTGACCGACGCGCTCGCCGACGTACGACGCCGCAACGAAGAGTTGCGCACCTTGTCTCGCGACGCGGCATCGCGTCTCGATCACGCCATATCCCAGATCGACCTGCTCTTGGAGGACTGAGCTGCCGATGGCCACCATCGACGTCCGTATCCAGGGCCGAACGCACACGCTAAGCTGTGACGATGGGCAGGAGCATCGTCTGCGCCAGGTGGCGCTGTACCTCGACCGACGGTTGCAGGAGGCGGCGCGCGCTGCGGGCGGGGTCAACGACGCCCGGCTGATGGTGATGACGAGCCTGTTGATCTGTGACGAGCTGGCCGACGCGCGCGACGAGATCGAGGGTCTCAAGCGCCGCATCGACGAGGTCGAGGACAAGGCGGCGAGCGCGCTCGACCGCGTCGCCCGGCGGATCGAGGATCTTGCGGGGCGGCTCGAGACGACATAGGTATTTGGAGCGGCGGTGGCTGGCGGGTTCGTCAGGTCGCTGATCATGCACCTGGGCCTAAGTCGTTCCCAAGGGAGCTGTCCCTGCCGCGGTCCTGGCCGTGGCACTACGGCGCCCACCTGCACTGCAGGTCCCAGGGACGATTGTTGACCAACGGCCATGGTGGCTACCGTCGCGCCCAACGCTCCCGAAGACGATCTCGCCGCCCGCAAGGCCCGGCTGCGGCATCACGCCAAACTCCAGCGTGCGCTCATCTCTCCGGAGCGTCGCGCGGCCGCCTCACATCGTCTGCGCCGCGCGCTGCACGCGTTTCTCGGCCACCACCGCGGCCGCGCCCTCGCCGGCTTCTGGCCGCTCGGCGGCGAGGTCGACCTGGTCCCGTTGCTGCACGCTTGGCACGAGGCCGGCGGTGTCGCGCTGCTGCCTCGCGTCGACGGCCCCGGCCGCCCCCTTCGCTTCCTGCGCTGGACGCCCGACACCGTCTTGCAGGCGGGCGGCTTGGGCGTCGAAGAGCCGCCGGCCGAGGCCGGCGAGCATCGCCCGGACATCGTCCTCACCCCGCTTCTTGCGGTCGATCGCCTAGGCTACCGGGTCGGCTACGGCGGCGGCTACTACGACCGCACCCTCGCCGCTCTCGGCGCGGTAGCCGCCGTCGGCGTCGCCTTCGACGTGCAGCGGGTCGACGAGGTGCCGCGCGGCCCCTACGACGTGCCGTTGACCCACCTCGCCACGGAAAGCGGGATCATGACCTTTCAGCGCAGCGCCGACGCGTGAGAATTCTCCACCTCGGCGATGTCGTCGGCCGCAGCGGTCGCGAGCTCCTGGTGGCGCGCCTGGCGACGCTGCGGCGCGAGTTGCGGGCCGACGTCGTCGTCGTCAACGGTGAGAACGCCGCCGGCGGATTCGGCATTTCGCCCAAGCTCTGCGAGGAATTCTACGCCGCGGGCACCGATGTCATCACCACGGGCAACCACGTCTGGGATCAGCGCGAGCTCATCGCCTACATCGACGGCGACGCCCGACTGGTCCGGCCCGCCAACATGGCGCCGAGCACGCCCGGCCGTGGCTGGACGGCGGTCGAGACGCCGACCGGGGCACGGGTGGTCGTGGTACAGGTGCTCGGTCGCGTCCACATGAAGCCCGCCGACGACCCGTTTCGAACCGTCGATGAGCTGCTGCGACGGTTTCCGCTCGGCCCCCGGGTCGCCGTGGTCGTCGAGGTCCATGCCGAGATCACCGCGGAGAAGCAGGCCCTCGGACATCATCTCGACGGTCGCGCGACCCTCGTCGCCGGCACGCACACCCACTGCCCGACCAGCGACGCCCGCATCCTGCCGGGTGGTACCGCCTACGTCACCGACCTCGGCATGTGCGGCGCCTACGACAGCGTCATCGGCATGGAGAAGTCCGGCGCCGTCGCCCGGTTTCTCACCGACCTGCCGGGACCGCGCCTGGAGCCGGCGGTCGGCGCGCCCGAGCTCTGGGGCGTGCTGGTCGAGACCGAGCCCGCGAGCGGCCGCGCCGCCGCCGTCGAGCGGGTCCACGTCTCGGATCGAGGCTGAAGCGCGATGGCGCGCGTTGCCTCGAAGCTCGGAGCCCTGTCGATGCTCGCTTGGCTCGCCGGCTGCTCGGCCGGCCCCGCCGGGCTCGTCGATCTCGCCGCGCTGGAGCGGCCGACGAGCCCGAACACCTACCTGGCCTGTCCGGGCGACCGCACGACGGCCGCCGTGGATCGCGAGCCGCCGGTCTGGCCGCTCGCCGTCGAGGAGCTCGAGCGGGCGTGGCTCGCGGCCCTGGCCGAGGAGCCGCGCCTCACCCGCCGCGCCGCCGAGCCCGAGGCGCACCGACACCTGTTCGTGCAGCGTACGCCGGTGCTCCGCTTTCCCGACATCGTCCAGGTCGAGTTCGTCGAGGCGCCGCCAGCGGGGGCGACGGTCTGTGTCTACAGCCGCTCGGTCTACGGCTATTCCGACCTCGGGGCCAATCGCGCGCGCGTCGAGGACTGGCTCACCCGCTTCGTCCCCCCGCCCGCCGGCGATGCGTGACGCGGCGACCGCCGCCTCGGCAGGTCGGATCCCACCGCCACGATGGCGTGAATATCGCCTGGCCAAGGCCGCGTCTCGCCCTATACCCGTGCCCGGTTCGAGCGAGGCCGCGGGTCGGCCCGGGCCAACGGACCTCTTCGAGGAGCAGCAGCGCATGCGACGACGAGACTGGCTACGCTATCTGATGATCTTGGCGGTCTTGTCGGGCGTGGGCTCGCGCGCGCGCGGGGCCCGCGGCGCCGAGCTCCGGGCCGGTTGGGTGCTGCTCCGGACCGATCGCTGATGCGCACGACGCTCGCGGGACTCGCGGCGGACGACCGGCACGGCGAGTTCTGCATCATCGGCAGCGGACCCGCCGGCCTGACGATCGCCAGCGAGCTCGCCCGTGCGGGGCGCGAGGTCGTGCTCCTCGAGGCGGGCGGCGAGGCGTGGTCGGACCGGTCGCAGGACGTCTATCGCGGCGAGGTGGTCGGCGATCCGTACTTCCCGCTCGAGACCGTGCGCCTGCGTTATCTGGGTGGCACGTCGAACCACTGGGCCGGCTGGTGCCGTCCCCTCGACGCCCTCGATTTCGCCTTTAAGCCGGAGTTCCCGACCGCCCACTGGCCGATCGCCAAGAGCGATCTCGATCCCTATCTCGCGCCGGCCGAAGCGATCTTGGCGCTGCCGCCGTTGCCCGCCGACGAGGTGGTGGACCCGGCGATCGGCGTCCGCCGCGTCCATTTCTACTTCTCGCCGCCGGTGCGGTTCTGGCCGGCGTTCGGGCCGACGCTCGAAGCGGCGGCGAACGTGCGCGTCGTCACCGACGCCAACGTGACGCTGCTCGCGACCGACGGCGGGCGGGTGACCCGCGTCGAGGCCCGGGACTTCGATGGCAACGTCCGCGCGATCCGTGCCGACACCTACGTCCTGGCGGCGGGCGGGATCGAGAACAGCCGCCTCTTGCTGTGGTCCGACGAGGTGCAGAACGGCGCGCTGATCTCGCCTGGCGCCCCGCTCGGGCGCTTTTGGATGGAGCACCCGCACCAGACCATCGGCGGTGGCATCGTCCCGCGTTTCTACGCCGAGGCCGCACCTTTCGCGCAGAGGCTGTTCTTCTCGTTGACCGAGGCGACGCAGCGCGAGCTCGGCGTGCTGAATTGCGGGCTCCGCGTCGAGCCGATGCGCCGCGAGGAGTTGCGCAGCCTCGTCGACGATCTGGCCTGCGCCGCGCCGCAGCTCGCCCGCTGGGCTGCGCGCGATCTCGCCGCGAACCGCAGCTGCGGGGCGCTCCTGCGAGCCGCCTGGGAACAAGAGCCGATCGCGGAAAACCGGATCACCCTCGCCCCGGATGCGGTCGACGGCTTCGGGATGCCGCGGGTCCGCCTCTACTGGACCCGCACCCAGCGGGACCTCTCGACGGTGCGCGACAGCGCCATCACCTTCGCGCGCCACCTCGCCGAGAACGGGCTCGGCCGCGTTCGGCTCGAGCCCTGGGTCCTCGATCTGGAGGCGCCCGAGACCGGCGAGCTCGCCGGCAAGCACCACATGGGCGGCACCCGCATGGCGGCATCGCCCCGCGACGGCGTCGTCGATCGGCATTGCCGCGTGTTCGGGCAGAGCAATCTCTTCGTCGCCGGCTCCTCGGTCTTTCCGAGCACCGGCCACGCCAATCCGACGCTGACGATCGTCCAGCTGGCGCTACGGCTCGCCGATCGTCTCGCCTCGGGGGGCTGACGTCCGCGGTCGCAGACCACGGCTCGACCGGCCGGAGTCTCGCGCGGATCGTCGCTCTGGCTCGCGCTGGTCGGGGCGTGGAAGATGGCAGGTGTGGGGTCGAGCGGATGCGGGTCGGCCGCGCCTGGCGGGCGATCAGGGGAGCGAGGGATGAGCGGCTGGCAGTTCTGGATCGACCGAGGCGGGACGTTCACCGACATCGTCGCCAAGTCGCCCGCGGGCGACCTGTCGGTCCACAAGCTGCTCTCGGACAGCCCCGAGCACTATGAGGACGCCGCCATCGAGGGCATCCGGCGCATCCTCGGCGTCGGGGCCGGCGAGCCGCTGCCGGCGGACGCGATCGACGCCATCAAGATGGGCACGACCGTCGCCACCAACGCGCTCCTCGAGCGCAAGGGCGAGCCGACGGTGCTCACGATCACGGAAGGCTTCGGCGACGCGCTCAGGATCGGCTACCAGCAACGCCCCGAGCTGTTCGCGCGCCGCATCGTCCTGCCCGAGCCGGTCTACGGCCGTGTCGTCGAGATCGCCGAGCGCATCGCCGCCGACGGCCGGATCACGCGGCCGCTCGACGAGCGCCAGGCGCGGGCGGACTTCGCGCAGGCCCACGAGGAGGGCTTTCGGGCCATCGCCGTCGTCCTCGTGCACGCCTACCGGGTGGCGGACCACGAGCGCCGGCTCGGGGAGATCGCCCGCGAGGTCGGCTTCACCCAGGTGTCGCTATCCCACCAGGTGGCACCGCTCATCAAGATCGTCGGGCGCGGCGACACCACGGTCGTCGACGCCTACCTCTCGCCGATCCTGCGCCGCTACGTCGAGCGCATCGCCGTCCAGACCGGCGACGCGCGGCTGATGTTCATGCAATCGAACGGCGGGCTGGTCGACGCCCTGCGCTTCCAGGGCAAGGACGCGATCCTCTCGGGCCCCGCCGGCGGCGTCGTCGGCGCGGTGAAGACGGCGGCGCTGGCCGGCTTCGACAAGCTCATCGGCTTCGACATGGGCGGCACCTCGACCGACGTCACCCACTATGCGGGCGCTCTCGAGCGCAGCTTCGAGACGGTCGTCGCCGGCGCTCGGATCAAGGCGCCGATGATGGCGATCCACACCGTCGCCGCCGGCGGCGGCTCGCTCCTCAAGTTCGAGCGCGGCAAGTTCCGGGTCGGGCCCGAGAGCGCCGGCGCCAATCCGGGCCCCGCCTGCTACCGTCGCGGCGGCCCGCTCGCCGTGACCGATGCCAACCTCGTCACCGGCAAGCTGCAGCCCGAGCTCTTCCCGGCGGTCTTCGGCCCGCACGCGGACGAGGCGCTCGACGCACGGGCGGCCCGCGCCGGCTTCGCCGCGCTCGCGGCCGAGATCGAGGCCGAGACCGGCGCGCGCTATGCCATCGAGGAGCTCGCGCACGGCGCCGCGATGATCGCCAACGACAACATGGCGAACGCGATCAAGGAGATCTCGATCGAGAAGGGCTACGACCTCCAGGGCTACACGCTGGTCTGCTTCGGCGGCGCCGGCGGCCAGCACGCCTGCGCCGTCGCCGACGCGCTCGGCATGACGCGGGTCATGGTCCATCCCTTCGCCTCGGTCCTCTCGGCCTACGGCATCGGCCTCGCCGATGTCCGCGTGCTCCACCAAAGGAGCGTCGAACGACCGCTCGACGACGCGCTCGTCGCGCGCCTCGACGGCGTCGAGCGCGAGCTCGCGGAGGCCGTTCGCGCCGAGCTGCGCGCCCAGCGGATCGAGGACGGGCGGATCCGCACCCAGACGCGGGTCCACATCCGCTATGAGGGCACGGTGACCGCACTCGAGGTGGCGATGGGCGACGCAGCGGCGCTGCGTCGGGCGTTCGAGGCCGAGCATCGCAGCCGCTACGGCTTCGTCGTCGAGGCCCGCCCGCTCGTCGTCGAGCAGCTCGACGTCGAGGGCATCGGTACGGTCGAGGAGATCGACGAGCCCGAGCAGGCGCTCGTGCCGACGCTCGCCGACGCCCAGGCGCGGCCGATGCGCGAGATCGAGATGTTCACCGCCGCGGCGCCCCAACTGCCGGCGCAGCGCTGGACGGCGCCCGTCTACGACCGCGCGCGGCTCACCCCCGGCGACGAGATCGAGGGCCCGGCGCTGATCTGCGGCGAGACGACGACGGTGGTGGTCGAGCCCGAGTGGCGGGCGGGCGTCAACGGCCGCGACCACCTCGTCCTCGAGCGCCGGATGCCGATCGAGCGCCAGGCGGCGATCGGTACCGAGAGCGACCCGATCATGCTGGAGATCTTCAACAACCTCTTCATGACCATCGCCGAGCAGATGGGCGTGACGTTGCAGAACACGGCGTTCTCGGTCAACGTCAAGGAGCGTCTGGATTTCTCCTGCGCCGTGTTCGACCCAGCGGGCGGCCTCGTCGCCAACGCGCCGCACATGCCCGTCCACCTCGGCTCGATGAGCGAGAGCGTGCGCGCGGTCCTGCGGGCGCGCGGCGCGAGCCTCAAGCCCGGCGACGCGGTCGCGCTCAACAACCCCTACAACGGCGGCACGCACCTGCCGGACATCACCGTCATCATGCCGGTCTTCGGCCGGGACGGCGGGCTCGTCTTCCTCACCGGTGCCCGGGCGCACCACGCCGACATCGGCGGTATCACGCCGGGCTCGATGCCCCCCGACAGCGTCCACATCGACCAGGAGGGCGTGCTCTTCGACGACTTCACGCTCCTGGAGGAGGGCCGCCTCAAGGAGGCGGAGTTGCGCGCGCTCTTGGCGTCGGGGCCCTACCCGGCGCGCAACCCAGACCACAACGTCGCCGACCTCCAGGCGCAGATCGCCGCTTGCCACAAGGGCGCGCATGCCATCCTCGAGATGGTCGACCAGTTCGGCCTCGAGGTGGTCCAGGCCTACATGCGCCACGTCCAGGCCAACGCCGCCGAGCAGGTTCGCCGGGTGCTCGAGAAGCTGCCCGACGGCGCCTTCGTCTACCCCGACGATCTCGGCCACGAGATCCACGTCGAGGTGACCGTCGACCGCGCGAACCGGCGGGCCAAGGTCGACTTCACCGGCACCTCGCCGCAGCAGGCCAACAACTTCAACTGCCCGGCGGCGGTGACGCGCGCCGCGGTGCTCTACGTCTTCCGCACGCTGGTCGACGCCGACATCCCGCTCAACGAGGGCTGCCTCGAGCCCTTGGACCTCGTCATTCCCGCGGGCTCGCTGATCAACTGCGCTTGGCCCGCCGCCTGCTGCGCCGGCAATGTCGAGACCTCGCAGTGGATCACCGACACGCTCATGGGCGCGCTCCGCGTCCAGGCCGGCGCCCAGGGGACGATGAACAACGTCACCTACGGGAACGCCCGGTATCAGAACTACGAGACGATTTGCGGCGGCTCGGGTGCCGGGCCCGACCACGACGGCACGAGCGCCGTGCACACCCACATGACCAACTCTCGGCTGACCGACCCCGAGCTCTTGGAGCATCGCTTCCCGCTGACGCTCGCCTACCACCGCATCAACCACGGCTCCGGCGGGCGCGGGCGGCACAAGGGCGGCGACGGCACCGAGCGCAAGCTCGTCTTCAACGAGGCAATGGAGGCGATCGTGCTCGCCAACCGCCGCACCGTGCCGCCCTTCGGGCTCGACGGCGGCGCGCCCGGCGCCGTCGGCCGGCAGTGGATCGAGCGGGCCGACGGGACGATCGAGGCGATGGGCGGCCGCGACCGGCGCCGGGTCGAGCCCGGCGACGCGCTCGTGGTGCAGACGCCCGCGGGCGGCGGCTACGGGGAGCCTCGCGAATAGCTGGGTCTAG
>CAYZSE010000062.1:0-19117 GCA_964481035.1 uncultured Geminicoccaceae bacterium
TGGTCGATTCGTAGACCGTCGAGGTCAGGTGCTGGTCGAGGGTCTCGGGCTCGGCCGTGTTGCCGCGGTGGTAGATCACCTGGGCGTCGGCGGCGGTGAGGCCGGCCGTGAGCGCGGCGGCGAGAACGAGAACGCCGAGGCGTCTGATCGCCATGATGGAGTTCCTCCCGAGGGCGTGCGACGCTGTTGCAGATCGTCACGATCCGCCGAATGTGGCGCTCCACGCCACGCGCCCGCAAGGTGAGCCGGCGCCGCCTCGTTAAGACTTTCGACCATGCGAGCCCGCCCATGCTGACCGCCCTGACCGCCCTGCTCGTCTGCCAGCTCGGCGGCGAGGTCGTCGCCCGCGCCCTCGCGCTGCCGGTGCCGGGGCCGGTGCTCGGCATGGTGCTCCTCTTCATCGCGCTCGTCATCCGAGGCCGCGTGCCGGTCGCGCTCGACCAGGTGAGCGGCACGCTCCTGCGGCACCTCTCGCTGCTGTTCGTGCCGGCAGGCGTCGGCGTCATCGCCCATCTCGGCCGCATCCAGGCCGAGCCCTGGGCGCTGCTCTTGGCCCTCGTGCCGGGCACGCTCGTGGCCATCCTCGTCACCGGCTGGGCCATGAGCCGGCTCGTCACCCCCGAGGACGATCGCTGATGGAGCCCGTGGCCGCGCTCTGGGTCTACCTCGAGACGAGCCCGCTGGCGGCGCTCACCCTCACCCTCGCCGCCTACCTCACGGGCGACACGATCGCCAGGAAGGCGGGCCGGCATCCGCTCTTGAACCCGGTGCTGCTCGCCGTCCTGCTCATCGCCGCCGTCCTGCTGCCCACGGGCGTCGACTACCAGCGGTACTTCGAGGGCGCGCAGTTCGTCCATTTCCTCCTGGGCCCGGCGACGGTGGCGCTGGCCGTCCCGCTCTACAAGGAGATCGCGCGTGTCCGCCGTGCGCTTCTGCCCCTGCTCGCGAGCCTCACCCTCGGCTCCGTGACGGCGGCGCTCACGGCCGTGGGCCTCGCCTGGCTCGCGGGCGCCGGCGCCGAGACGCTCGCCTCGCTGGCACCCAAGTCGGTGACGACCCCCGTCGCCATGGGCATCAGCGAGAAGCTCGGCGGCCTGCCCTCGCTCACCGCCGCGGTCGTGATCCTCACCGGCATCGTCGGCGCGGCGCTCGGCCCGACCGTCCTCGACCTCGCCCGCATCCACGACCCGCGCGCCCGAGGCCTCGCCATGGGCACCGCTGCCCACGGCATCGGCACCGCTCGCGCGTTGCAGGTGAGCCAGGTCGCGGGCGCCTTCGCCGGCATCGCCATCGGCCTGAACGCGCTCGCGACCGCCTTCCTCCTGCCGCTCCTCTGGGCGCTGGGGGAGCGGTGGCTGTGAGCCCTCGCCTTTCCACAGTGGTTGCCGAGAGCGCTGCGCCATAGTGAAAGCGCGCCGACGTAAGGCAGCCAAGGGTCGCCATGTTGCAGTTTGTGCAACATAAGGCCACGCGCTTGCGTCCATACATTCTCACCCAAATATGCGCACGAAGACGGACAGCACCCTGCCGCCCGAAGCCAACCGTGCCGGCGTCTACATCCGCCAGCCGACCGGCTATCGCGCCTTCACGCCGAAGCCGCTGCCGCCCGACCTACCGATCCGCATCGACGGCGAGATGCAGGCGCTGCTCTCGACCGCGGAACGCGCCCTCGGCCGCCTCGACGGTGCGGTCCAGAACCTGCCCGACCCGGACCTGTTCGTTTTCATGTACGTCCGCAAGGAGGCCGTGCTCTCCAGCCAGATCGAGGGCACCCAGTCCTCGCTCAACGACGTGCTCGCCGCCGAGGCCGAGCTGTTCGACCCGGACCGGCCCAAGGACGTGCCCGAGGTCTTGAACTACGTCGCCGCGATGAACCTCGGCCTCGAGCGCCTCGCCACGCTGCCGCTCTCCGTCCGCCTCATTCGCGAGATCCACGAGCGGCTGATGCGGGGCGTGCGCGGCCAGGAGCGCCAGCCCGGCGAAATTCGGATCACCCAGAACTGGATCGGCCCGGCCGGCACCGGGCTCGGCGACGCCGTCTTCGTCCCGCCGGCGCCGGGCGAGGTGCCGCGGCACCTGGGCGACCTGAAGACGTTCATCCATGCCGACACGCCCGACCTGCCGGCGCTGGTCAAGGTCGGCCTGGTCCATGCCCAGTTCGAGACCATCCACCCCTTCCTCGACGGCAATGGCCGTGTCGGCCGCCTGCTCATCACCTTCCTCCTCTGCGAGCGCGAGATCCTGAGCCGGCCGGTGCTCTACCTCTCGCACCATTTCCGCCGCCACCAGCAGCGCTACTACGAGCTGCTGCAGGCCATCCGCGACCGAGGCGACCGGGAGACTTGGCTGAAGTTCTTCCTCGACGGCGTCGCCACCGTGGCCAACGAGGCGACGGCGACCTCGCGCGCCATCGTCTCCTTGCGCGAGGCACACCGGGCCCGGATCATCGAGACGTTCGGCGGTGCCGTCGGCAACGGGCTCAACACCTTGGAGCACCTGTACCGGCGGCCGCTCGTCCAAGTGAACGAGGTGAAGGTGCTCCTGGGCTGCGAGTACCCGACCGCCAACGCGGTGGTGCAGCGCCTCGCCGAGGCGGGCATCCTCGTCGAGACCACGGGCAACCGCCGCAACCGCCGATTTGCCTATCGCGACTACGTCAGCATTTTCAGCGAGTAATCGAACGCAGCGACGACCCCCCTGCGGATGCACAAGACGCAGCTTCCCGCGACAGCTCGTTGTCGCTTCGTCAGGCCGCGAGCGCGGCCAGGCAGCGGAGGGTCATCGCAAATCTCGGGCGACGCGCCGGGCGTTCGGCAGATCCAGGCCCAGGCCCGTATGCTCCTCGGCAGCTCTAATAAGGAAACGGCCAGGTGCGGAGCTTCGCCTTGAAGAGCTGCCAGAGGCGGGCGAGGCCGTGCGGCTCGAGGATGAGAAAGGCGACGATGAGCGCACCCATGATCATGAACTCGAGGTGCGAGGCGAGCTCGACGGCGTTCTGCAGGCCGAGCGCCAGGAGGGCCTGGTTGAGGGCGATCGGCAGCAGCACGATGAAGGCGGCGCCTAGAAAGCAGCCCAAGATCGTGCCGAGCCCGCCGATGACGATCATGAACAGCACCTCGAACGAGACGTTGATCTCGAAGGCGAGTGCTTCGACCGAGCCCGTGTAGATGAACGCCCAGAGCGCGCCGGCGATGCCGATGTAGAAGGAGCTGATGGCGAACGCGGAGAGCTTCGTCGTCGTCGGGCGGATGCCCATGATCTCGGCGGCGATGTCCATGTCGCGGATGGCCATCCAGCCCCGGCCGAGCTTGGCACGGGTCATGTTCTTCGCGAGCCAGGCGAGGACGACGACGAGGGTCAGCACGAACAGGTACTTGGCCGTGGGCGTGCCCGCGGACCCGGTGACGACCACGCCCGGGGCGATCTCGCGCGGCGGCGCGCTGATGACGCCCGAGGCCGAGTAGTTCGTGAACCACGGGTTCTTGTTGTAGAGCCAGACGAGGAAGAACTGCGCGGCGAGCGTCGCCACGGCGAGGTAGAAGCCCTTGATCCGCAGGCTCGGCAGGCCGAACAGCACGCCGACCAACGCCGTGATGACGCCCGCGAGCAGCAGCACGACGACGAAGTGCAGCTCGGGGAAGGCCGTCGTCAGCTTGTACGCCGCGAAGGCCCCGGTCGCCATGAAGCCGCCCGTGCCGAGCGACAGCTGGCCGGCGTAGCCCGTCAGAATGTTCAGCCCGAGCGCCGCCAGCGCGTAGATCAGGAGCGGCAGCATGATCGTGGTGAGCCAGTAGTCGCTGGCGAGCAGCGGCATCACCACGAACGCCACCACCAGGATGACGGCAAAGCCGATGCGGTCCTGCACCAGCGGGAAGATCTGCTGGTCGGCCTGGTAGGTCGTCTTGTACTGGCCGGTCTCGAGGTAGAACATCGGCTCACACCCGCTCGATGATCTTCTCGCCGAACAGTCCCTGCGGGCGGAAGAGCAAGAAGACCGTGGCGATCAGGTAGGCGAACCAGTCCTGGGAGGCGCCGCCGTGCAGGCCCGCCCAGAAGACCTCGAAGACGTTCTCGCCGGCGCCGATGATGAGCCCGCCGAGGATGGCGCCGGGCACGGAGGTCAGCCCGCCGAGGATGAGCACCGGCAGCGCCTTGAGGGCGATCAGCGCGAGCGAGAACTGCACCCCGAGCTTGGCGCCCCACATGATGCCGGCGACGAGGCCGACGATGCCGGCGACCGACCAGACGATGGTCCAGATGACCTGCAAGGGGATGCCGACGCTCATCGCCGCCGCATGGTCGTCGGCGACGGCGCGAAGCGCCCGGCCGGTGGCCGTGTAGCGAAAGAAGAGCACGAGGCTCGCCACCAGCAAGCCGCAGACCGTCGCGGCGACGACGTCGAAGGTGTTCATGAAGAGCCCGCCGACGATCAGCGGGTCGGTGGGAATGCCGATGTCGAGCGGGCGCACCTCGGAGCCCCACAGCATCAGGGCGAAGCCGTCCAGGAAGAAGGTGATGCCGATGGTCGCCATGAAGAGCGAGATCGGCGGCTGGCCGACGAGCGGCCTGAGCACCGCCCGCTCGATGGCGAAGGCGAGCACGACCATGACGCCCGCGGTGGCGACCAGAGCGAGCAGCAGCGGCGCACCGAGATCGGCGAGGCCGGCGAAGGTCAGCGCCGCGAACAGCACCATCGCCCCCTGGGCGAAGTTGAAGACGCCCGAAGCCTTGAAGATGAGGACGAAGCCCAAGGCCACGAGCGAATACATGACGCCCGTCAACAGCCCGCCGATCAGCACCTCGAAGAAGAACGGCGGGTAGGCCATGATCTCGGCGATGGGCGTGAGCAGGATGGCGTCGAGCAAGGCGGCCTCCCTCGGACCGGTCGTGGCGGTGGCGCGTCAGTCGTTCGGGACGCCGAGATAGGCGGCGATGACCTCGGGATCGGCACGGACCGCATCCGGCGTGCCGTCGGCGAGCAGCTCGCCGTAGTCGAGGACGACGACGCGATCGGAGATGTCCATGACCACGCCCATGTCGTGCTCGATGAGGGCGACGGTGGTGCCGAACTCCTCGTTCACGTCCATGATGAAGCGGCACATGTCCTCCTTCTCCTCGACGTTCATGCCCGCCATCGGCTCGTCGAGCAGCAGGAGCTCGGGCTCGGTGGCGAGCGCGCGGGCGAGCTCGACCCGCTTCTGCAGGCCGTAGGGCAGCTTGCCCACCGGCGTGTGGCGGTGCGCCTGGATCTCGAGGAAGTCGATCAGCGTCTCGCAGTGCCGGCGATGCTCGATCTCCTCGCGGCGCGCGCGTCCGACGTAGAGCATCTGCTCGAGCCACGAGCCGTGCATCTTCAGCATCCGCCCCGTCATGACGTTGTCGAGCGTGCTCATGCCCTTGAAGAGCGCGATGTTCTGGAAGGTCCGGGCGATGCCGTTGCGGGCGGCGAAGTTCGGCCGCATCGCCCTGAGCTTCTTTCCCTTGAAGGTGATCCGACCCTCTTGGGGCTGGTAGAAGCCGTTGACGACGTTGAGCATCGAGGACTTGCCGGCGCCGTTGGGCCCGATGATGGCCCGGATCTCGCCGCGCCGGATGTCGAAGCTCACCCCCGAGAGCGCGCGCACCCCGCCGAAGCGCAGCGTCACGCCCTCGACCGCGAGCAGCACCTCGCCGATGGCGCGGGTGCGCGCCGGTCGGGCGGCCGTGGCGTGACGCGGCTCGAGCGTGGCGTCCATCAGGCCGCCTCCTTCACGCGCGCGGCGGTGTCGAGGATCTTCATCTCCGCCTTGATGCGCCCCTTGCGGCCGTCCTCGAAGGTGACCTCGCTCTCGATCTGCACGCGCTCACGGCCGGCGTAGAGCGCGTCGATGAGCGCTTCGTAGCGCTCGTCGATGATGTTGCGCCGGACCTTGCGGGTGCGGGTCAGCTCGCCGTCGTCGGCGTCGAGTTCCTTGAACAGCAAGAGGAAACGCGCGATGCGCTGCGCTTCGGGCAGGCTGGCGTTGACCTGCGCGACTTCGCCCGTCAGGAGCTCCTGCACCCGCCCGTTGGCGGCCAGGTTGGCATAGGTCGTGAAGCCGATGCGGTGCTGCTCGGCCCACTTGGCGACCATCGAGTAGCGGATGCAGATGATCGCCGCGACGTAGGCTCGACCGTGCCCGAGGACGACGCACTCGGCGATATAGGGCGAGAACTTGAGCTTGTTCTCGATGTACATCGGCGAGAAGCGGTCGCCGGCGGTGGTCGTGGCGATGTCCTTGAGCCGGTCGATGACGACGAGACGGCCCTTGGCGTCGAGATAGCCGGCGTCGCCCGTCGCCATCCAGCCCTCCCCGTCGACGGCCTTCGCGCTCTCCTCCGGTGCTCGGTAGTAGCCGAGGAACAGGTTGGGGTGACGCGTCACGATCTCGCCGACGCCTTGCGCGTCGGGGTTGTCGATCCGGATCTCGACGCCCGCGAACGGCACCCCGGAGCTGTCGAAGTCGATGTCGGCGCCCTGTTGCAGCGTGTAGGCGCCGACCAGCTCGGTCTGGCCGTAGAGCTGGCGCAGCGGCACGCCCATGGCGAGGAAGAACTTGAAGGTGTCGGGCCCGAGCGCCGCGCCGCCGGTCGCCGCCGACTTGACCTTGCTGAAGCCCAGCCGGTCCTTGAGCGTCCGGAAGAGGAAGGCGTCGGCGAACCAGTCGCGGCGGCCCTCCTCCAGCGCCGCGAGGCCCCGCGTCATGGCCGTCGCGTAGAGCCACCTGGTCGCCTTCGAGGCATCCATGATGCGCGCGCGGACGTCGGCGGCGGTCTCCTCCCACACCCGGGGTGCCAGCAGCAGATGGGTCGGCCCGATCTCGCGCATGTCCCGCATCGCGGTTGCCCCGCTCTCCGGGAAGTTGACCCGGATGCGCGCGATCAGCGGCATCACCGCGACATAGACCTGCTCCATGATCCAGGGCAGCGGCAGCAGGCAGACATAGTCGTCGTCGGGCCCGCGCGGGTCGACCTCGAGGTAGCGCGCGCAGTGGCGGATGAAGCGCCCGTGCGGCAGCATCGCGAGCTTGGGGTTAGAGGTCGTGCCCGAGGTGGTGCAGAGGACGGCCACGTCCTCGCCCCGCACCGCGTCGACGAGCCGGTCGAAGAGCCCCGGATCGTCGTCGTGCCGCGCGGCGCCTCGCGCCTTCAGATCGGGCCAGGAGACGAGCCGCGGATCGTCATATTTCCGCATCCCGCGCTCGTCGTGGAAGACGATGTGGCGGAGGTGCGGCAGCCGGTCGCCGAGCTCGAGGAGCTTGTCGACCTGCTCCTCGTCCTCGGCGATGACGACCTTGGCCGCGGCGTAGTCGAGGAGATAGGCCGCCTCGTCGCCGAGAATGTCCTCGTACAGGCCGAGCGACACGGCACCCGCGGCGTGCGTTGCCCACTCGCTCCACACCCAGCTCGGCCGATTGCGACCCAGCAGCGCCACGACGTCGTCTCGGCCGACGCCGAGGTCCGTGAGCCCGAGCGCCACGGCCCGGACCTCGCCGAGCACGTCGCTCCAGCGGTACTCGTTCCAGATGCCGAGGTCCTTCTCGCGCATGGCCACGTCGTCGCCGTGCACGGTGCCGTTGTGGCGCAGGAGCTTGGCCGAGGTGTCGAGACGGCCGAGGTCGGGCAGCGTCATGCGCGCTCCGTCGTCGTTGTCCGCGCGACGAGCGCGCGGCTCCTCCCTGCAGGCGATGCTCGCCCCTTTGCTCATATCTCGTATACCGAAACGAAACGCTCGCCGCCAGCCCCGACGTCCTCGGGCGCGAATCGTCCGCAAACCAACTCGAACGCCCGCCCTGCGACGGCGCAGGCTCAGACCGAGAACGACGACCGGGAACAGGCCGCAGGTGCTGCAGCGGCCTTGGCACGGCGTGCCGTCACCACGATCGAGACACCGACGACGACGAGAGCGCAGCCGACCGCCTGGCCGGCGCTCAGGCGTTCGCCGAGAAACACGACCGCGCCACCGACGCCGAAGACCGGAACCAGAAGCGTCGCGACGCCCGCGGTCATCGCACCCACGAGGCGCAGCCCGGCGAGAAAGAGCCACCAGGCGAGGCCGAACTGCAACACGCCGGCGAGCACCGCCTGAAGCCAAAGCGATGGCGTCAGCGCGGCTACGGGCAGCACGTCAAAGTCCAAGCCCGCGGCCCCAGCAGCGATCGTGAGGACGAAGGCGAGCGCCGCAGCCTGCTGGACGAGCGCGAAGCGCAGGGCTTCGAGATGGACGAGCAGGCGTTGCGAGAGCACGACCGACAAGGCGCCGAGCCCGGCTGCCGCGAGCACGAGCGTGTCGCCGCGCGGATCGCCAGGCGCTCCGGCCGCGGCAAGGTCGACGACGCCGATGAGGACGAGGCCGGCGAAGGTCGAGGCGATTGCGGCGACCATGCGCGTGCCGATGCGCTCACCCAAGAGCCACCACGCCAGCACGCAGACGAAGACCGGCTCGCTCACCCCGAGGACCGCCGCCTTGGCCGCGGTGGTGAAGACGAGCCCCCACGTCTCAGCGAGGAAAGCGAGGCCCGGTTCCAGCACGCCCAAGAGGGCCACGGGCCACCACGCGACGCGGCTTCTCCGGGCGACGCGCGGCGCGTGCGCCCGACAGCAGCCGGCGAGGAAGAGCACGCCGGCCGCGAGTTGCACCGCCAGCAGCGACACCGGCGGCCACACGCCAACGAGGTCTTTGGTCAGCACCAGCGCCGCGCCCCAGGCCGCCGCCGCCGCGACCAGTGCGGCGCCGGCCAGGATCGCAGGCGCCGCGGCCGCGGTCGTCGTCGGCGAGGTCTCGGCCATCGGCGCTTCCCACGGAGCTTTCAATCTCCGGCGTGGCGCCGTTCCGACCGCCGCGTCTGTGAACTAAGCCACAGCCGCCGCCTATGCGGCGGGACGATCCCGCCCCTTCACCACCCACCAGATCGCCGGGATGACGAGCAGCGTGAGCACCGTCGAGCTGGCGAGGCCGAAGAGCAGCGAGATGGCGAGGCCCTGGAAGATGGGATCGAGCAGGATGAAGCCGGCACCCACCATCGCCGTGATGGCGGTGAGGAAGATCGGCAAGAAGCGCACCCCGCCCGCCGCCAGGAGCGCGTCCTTGAGGTCGCGGCCGCGCGCAAGCTCGTGGCGGATGAAGTCCACGAGCAGGATCGAGTTGCGGACGATGATGCCGGCGAGGCTGATGAAGCCGATCATCGAGGTTGCCGTGAAAGGCGCATCCAGAAGCCAGTGCCCGAGGACGATCCCGATCAGCGTCAAGGGGATCGGCGTCATGATGACGAGCGGCAGGGTGAAGCTCCGGAACTGACCGACGATCAGGAGGTAGATGCCCAACAGCGCCGCACCGAAGGCGGCCCCCATGTCGCGGAAGGTCACATAGGTGACCTCCCACTCGCCGTCCCAGAGCAACACGGGATCACTCTCGTCGAGCGGCTGGCCGTAGAGCCGGATCGCCGGCTTGGGCAACTCGGCCCAGTCGTGGCCGTCGATCGCCTCCTGCACGGCGAGCATGCCATAGATCGGCGCCTCGAAGCGGCCGGCGAGCTCGGCCGTGACCATCTCGAGGGCCACGCCGTTCTTGCGGAAGACGGGAAAGCTCGCCTCGACCGTCGCGATCTGGAGCACGTCGCCGAGTTCCACGTTCCCGGTGCCGATCCCCGCGGGCCCCCGCGCCGGCACGGGCACGGCGAGCAGCGTCTCCGTCACCTGCCGCTGGCTCTCGTCCAGGCGCAGGCTGATCGGGATCGGATCGGTGCCGCCGCCCCGCTGCGAGTAGCCGACGGTGACGCCGCCGAAGAGTGCTTCGAGCGTGTCGTAGACCGCCCGCTGCTCGACGCCGTGGTAGTCGAGATTGGCCTGGTCGATCGCGAGGCGCAGGCGCTCGGGCGGCACGCCGTAGCTGTCGTCGACGTCGACGATGAAGTCGACCTCGCCGAAGACCGTCTTGAGCTCCTCGGCGACGGCCCGGCGCGTCGCCGCGTCGGGGCCGTAGATCTCGGCCAGGAGCGTCGCGAGCACGGGCGGGCCCGGCGGCACCTCGACGACCTCGATCGCCGTGCCCGCCGGCACCGCCACCGCGGCCAAGCGCTCGCGGACGTCGAGCGCGATGGCATGGCTCTGCCGCCGGCGCTCCTCCTTGGGCAGCAGGTTGACCTGGAGATCGCCCTCCTCGGGGTTCGAGCGGATGTAGTAGTGCCGCACCAGGCCGTTGAAGTTGAACGGTGCGGCCGTGCCGGCATAGGCCTGCAGGCTCTGGAGCTCCTCCAGCTCCATGAGCGCTGCGGCAAGCTCGAAGAGCGTCCGCTCGGTGTCCTCCAGCGTGCTGCCCTCGGGCAGGTCGACGACGACCTGGACCTCCGACTTGTCGTCGAAGGGCAAGAGCTTCACCGTCACCGCCTGGATGGCGAACAGGCTCGCGGCGGCGAGGGTCGCCGCGCCGACGACCAGCAGAAACACGAGCGCGGTCCAGCGCCGGCGGATGACCATCCGCGCGATGCCGCGGTAGATGCGCCCCATCCGGCCGCCGTCGCCCGCCTCGGGTTGCGCGCCCCGCGCGGGTCGCAGGCGATCGAGCTTGACGAGGATCCAGGGCGCGAAGACCACCGCCACGAAGAAGCTGAAGATCATCGCCGCCGCGGCGTTGGCCGGGATCGGGCTCATGTAGGGCCCCATGAGCCCCGAGACGAACAGCATCGGCAAGAGCGCGGTGATGATCGTGAGCGTGGCGATGATGGTCGGGTTGCCGACCTCGGCGACGCCTCTGATCGCGAGCTGGATGCGGTCGCCCGTCGGCTCCATGCGCCAATGCCGGGCGATGTTCTCGACCACGACGATGGCATCGTCGACGAGGATGCCGATCGAGAAGATCAGCGCGAACAGGCTCACGCGGTTGACCGTGTAGCCCATCAGCCACGACGCCGCGAAGGTCAAAAGGATCGTCGCCGGGATGATGACCAGCGTGACGATCCCCTCCTTCCAGCCGATGAAGAGGACGATCAGGGCGATGATCGTCAGCGTGGCACCGATCAGGTGGCCGAGCAGCTCGTCCGACTTGGCCTGCGCCGTCTCGCCGTAGTTGCGCACGACCTCGACCCGCAGGTCGTCGGGGACCAGCCGGCCCTGGACGTGGGCGAGCCGCTCGCGGATCTCGTCGGCGACGACGACGGCGTTGGCGCCCTCGCGCTTGGCGATGGCGAGGCTCACCGCCGGCAAGGGCCGGATCGCGCCGTCCTCGGCCACGAGCTGCCAGGCGCGGCGGTCGGTGTCGCGCGGGGCCACGACGATGTCGGCCACGTCCTTCACATAGATCGGGCGGCCGTCGCGGGTGGTCACCACCAGAAGGCCGATGTCCGGCTGGCCGGTGAGCGTCTGGCCGCTCAAGAGGTCGCGCGAGCGCCCATCCTCGCGCACCCGGCCGAGAAGCTCGCGGCGGTTCGCGTTGCGCACCTTCTCCACGAGCTGCTCGAGGGTCACGCCGTAGAGCGAGAGCGCGGCGGGGTCCGGCTGCACCCGGATCTCGGCCTGCGTCGCCCCGACGGTGTAGGTCAGGCCGACGTCGCGGCTCTTCGCGAGCTCGGCCATGAGCTCGCGGGCGACGTCGCCGAGCGCGGCGGCATCCCAGCGGGCGAGCGCTGCCGGGTCGAGGTCGGGCCGCGGTGACAAGGTGAGAACGAGGATCGCCACGTCGTTGATGCCGCGGCCGACGATGAGCGGCTCGGGGATGCCCACGGGCAGGCGGTCGTAGTTGGCGCGGATCTCCTCGTGCACCCGCAGGATCGCGTCGTCCTCGCTGGTGCCCACGTAGAATCGGGCGGTGGCGACGAGCCGGTCGTCGCGGGTCTGGGTGTAGACGTGCTCGACGTCGGGGATACCGCGGAGGATGCGCTCCAGCGGCTTGGTCACGAGCTCGACGGCGTCGACCGCGGCGAGGCCGTCGGCTTCGACGAACACGTCGACCATCGGCACCGAGATCTGCGGCTCCTCCTCGCGCGGCAGCAGCGCGAGCGCGAGCCCGCCGAGGGCGAAGGCCACGAGCAGCAACAGCGGCACGAGCGGCGAGGTGATGAACGCGCGGGTGAGGGTCCCGGCGATGCCGAGGGGAATGTCGCGGGGCTCGCTCATCGCTCAGCTTCCGGCCGCCGGATCGCCATAGGCGAGCAGGCGATCGCCGGGTCGCACGCCCGCGAGAATCTCGACGCCGCCGTCGACCTCGCCGCCCGGCTGGACGACGACCTCGCCAGCACCCACGAGCCGGGCGAAGGTGACCCCGTAGCGGCGCTCGAGATAGGCGCGGGGCACGACGACGGCGTCGCGCACGCCGGTCGCCACCTCGAGCCGCACCCGCTCGCCGACATAGTAGTCACCGAGCCCGGCGGCGCTGATGTCGACGACGACCCGGCCGTCCTCGAGCTCCGGATAGACCTTGGCGATGGTCCCCTCGCCGACGATGTCGCTGGCGACGAGCCCACGCGCGGCGATGCGCACGACGTCGCCGACCGCGAGGAAGCGCGCGTGTCGCTCCGGCAGCCGCGCCCGGAGGACGAAATCGGCGGTGGCGATGGTGGCCACGGTCTCGCCGGGCTGCACCGCCATGCCCTCGGTCACGGGCACCTGCAGCACCCGACCCGCCGCCGGCGCGAGGACGGCGCCCTCCGCCTCGCGCTGCAGCACGACCTCGCGCTCGGCGCGCCGGGCGGCGATGTTCTGGAACACGACATCGAGGTTGGTGCGGGCCTCGTCGAGCGCCTGCGCCGAGGCGGCGCCGCGCCGGCGCAGCTCCTGCACGCGCTCCAGCTCGACCCGCGCCAGCTTTCGCTCCGCCTCGAGCGCCTCGAGGCTCGCATCGACGGCGGCGAGCTCAGGCGCGATCTTGGGATCGTCCACCCGCGCGACCTCCTGGCCCAGCGTGACGGCGTCGCCTTCGACGACGGCGAGGGTCTCGAGCGTGCCGGCGATCCGGGTGCGGGCCCGGGCCTGCTTCGCGCTCTCGACCGTGCCGAAGACCGGGCGAAAGTCGCGCAGGCGGACCGCCTCGACCTCCAGCACCTCGGCGGCCGCCGCGGTGGCGGCGAGCGAGAGAATCGCGAAGGCGCCGGCGAAGGCGCGGAAGGGGGCGGGCGGCATCGGCGGCTCCGGCGAGAGGGGCGATCGGCGCTTGACAAAATATGCAATAGTGCAAAATTAGCAACATCTCATATATCGGAGATTGGGCATGTCCCTCGACCGCGTGGTTCTCGCCTTCGCCGGCTTCATGGTCGTGCTCACCACCGCGCTCGGCGTCCTGGCGAGCTCCTGGTGGCTCGCCGTCACGGCCTTCGTCGGGCTCAATCTCTTGCAGTCCGCCTTCACGGGCTTCTGCCCGCTCGCGCTCGTCCTCGAGCGCGTCGGCGTCCGCCCGGGCGCGGCCTTTGGCTGAGACGACGCCCGCGCCGCTCCCGCCGGAGACGATGGCGGCCGCAGCGGCCGACGCCGCCAGGCTGCTGCGTCTCATGGGGCACGATTCGCGGCTCATGATCCTGTGCCATCTGGCGGACCAGGAGCAGAACGTCGGCGCGCTGGAGGCCAAGGTCGGCTTGAGCCAATCGGCACTGTCGCAGCACCTGGCCCGGCTGCGCGCCGACGGGCTGGTCGCGACCCGCCGCCGCGGCCAGCAGATCTTCTACCGCCTCGTCTCCCCCGAGGCCGGGCGCGTGCTCGCCGTCTTGCAGGAGGTCTACTGCCCACGCTGAGCGGCGACATCCGAACGCCGCGGTTCGGCCGGGTCTGGTGGCTCGCGCGCAGGTCGGCTATGCGTGACGGTCATGGTGATCGCGCCCGCGCGGTCACGCCGTTTGGGAGACACGTCATGTTACGAACCGGCCTTCTGCTGGCCTCGGCGGCGCTCATGGTGCTCGCCGGGGGCGCTGCGGACGCGCAGGACAAGGTGTTCCGCTACGCGTCGACGGGCGACATCCTCGGCCTCGACCCTCACAACAACAACGAGGGTCCGACCAACACGATGAAGAGCAACCTCTACGGCCAGCTGCTCCACCGCCTGCCGGACCTGTCGCTCGAGCCGGATCTCGCGACCGAGTGGGAGCGCGTCGACGACGTGACCTGGCGCTTCAAGCTCCGCGAGGGTGTGACCTTCCACAACGGCAATCCCTTCGCCGCCAACGACGTCGTCTACAGCTTCCAGCGCCAGAGCCAGGAAAGCTCGGACATGGCCTTCGCTCTCGGCACGATCGAGAGCGTGACGGCGATCGACGACTACACCGTCGAGATCAAGACCACCGGACCGGACCCGATCCTGCTCCTCAACATGCCGAACTTCTACATCGTCGATGAGGAGTTCATGGAGGAGAACGACGCCTTCGAGGTCCAGGCCGGCGCCGGCCTCACCAACTTCGCCAACACGAACGCCAACGGCACCGGTCCCTTCCGCCTCGTCGAGTGGGTCCAGGACAACCGCGTCGTCGTCGAGCCCAACCCCGACTGGTGGGGCCACGCCACGCGCACCGACAATTTCGACCAGGCGATCTTCACGCCCATCGCCAACGACGCGACGCGGGTCGCAGCGCTGCTCTCGGGCGAGATCGACGCCATGTATCCGGTGCCGCTTCAAGACATCCCCCGCCTCGAGGGCGACCCCAACGTGGGCGTGCTGCAGGGCCCCGAGCTGCGGACGATCTTCTTCGGCTTCGATCACTTCCGCGACGAGCTGATGGACATGCCGGGCTCCGGCCAGAACCCGTTCAAGGACGTTCGCGTGCGTCAGGCCGTCGCCCATGCGATCGACAAGGAGGGCATCGAGCGGGTCGTCATGCGCGGCGCGGCGACGCCCACGGGGCTCATGATCGCCCCGGGCATCAACGGCTTCCAGGAGGACATGAACGTCCCCTACCCGCATGATCCCGAGCGCGCCAAGGAGCTGCTCGTCGAGGCCGGCTACCCGGACGGCTTCCCGGTCACCCTCGACTGCCCGAACGACCGCTACGTCAACGACGAGGCGATCTGCACGGCGATGGTCCCGATGCTCGAGCGCATCGGCATCGACGTCACCCTCAACGCGCAGACCAAGTCGCTGCACTTCAACAAGATCCGCGAGTTCGACACGAGCTTCTACATGCTCGGCTGGACCCCGGGCTCCTATGACGCCTACAACGTCCTGCAGAACATCATCACCCGGGACGGCGACGGCCAGGGTGCTTGGAACTCGGGGCGCTACTCCAACGCGCGCGTCGAGGAGCTGGCCGACGAGATCGCCACCACCGTCGACGAGGAGCTCAGGAACGAGCTCATCCGCGAGGCCTTCCAGATCCATTACGACGAGGTCGGCCACCTGCCGCTGCACCAGCAGGCGCTGGCCTGGGGCGTGCGCGCCGACACGGTCGAGGAGATCATCCAGCGGCCGTTCAACGACATCGACCTGCGCTACGTCACGCTGAAGTAGCCGACCTCCGTCGCGCCGGCTCGGGCCATGCCCGGGTCGGCGCCCGGCCGTGAGGACCGCCCGATGCTCGACTACATCGCCCAGCGGCTGGTGCAGGCGGTCTTCGTCATGCTCGTGGTCGCGCTGATCTCGTTCTCGCTGTTCCAGTTCGTCGGCGACCCGATCAACAACATGGTCGGCCAGGAGGCGAGTGTCGCGCAGCGCGAGGCGCTGCGCGACCGGCTGGGTCTCAACGACCCGATCCCGCTCCAATTCGCCAAATGGGTCGGCAACGCCGTGCGGGGCGAGTTCGGCATCTCCTACCGCATGGGCAAGCCGGTCGCCGAGCTCATCGCCGAACGTCTACCAGCGACGCTCGAGCTGGTCTTCCTCTCGGCGGTCCTGGCCGTGGTCATCGGCGTCCCGATGGGCGTGTACACGGGCCTCAACCGCCACACCTGGCTGTCGCGCTTCTTCTTGACGATCAGCCTCGTCGGCATCTCGCTGCCGACCTTCCTCATCGGCATCCTGTTGATCCTCGTCTTCGGCGTCTGGCTGGGCTGGCTGCCGACCTTCGGCCGCGGCGGCACCGTCGACCTCGGCGCCTGGGAGACGAGCTTCCTCACCGTCCAGGGCTGGAGCCACATCATCCTGCCGGCCTTCACCCTGGCGCTGTTCCAGCTCACCCTCATCATGCGCCTCGTCCGCGCCGAGATGCTCGAGGTCCTGCGCGCCGACTACATCAAGTTCGCCCGCGCCCGCGGGCTCACGCAGCGCTCCATCAACTTCGGCCATGCGCTCAAGAACACGCTGGTGCCCGTCATCACCATCATGGGCCTGCAGATCGGGGCACTCCTCGCCTTCTCGATCATCACCGAGACGGTGTTTCAGTGGCCGGGCATGGGCCTCTTGATCATCCAGGCCATCCAGTTCGCCGACATCCCGATCATGTCGAGCTATCTCGTGCTGGTGGCGCTGTTCTTCGTCCTCATCAACCTCACCGTCGACCTGCTCTACTACGTCGTCGACCCGCGCCTGCGGATCGAGCGGCCGGCCGGCGGGCACTGAGGAGGCGAGCATGTCCACCGATGCCGCGCGCGACGTCGTCGCCACGCCGCGCCTCACAGCGCGCCTCGTCGGCGACATCCAGGGTTTTCTCGACGGCGATCTGTTCGCGAGCTTCAAGCGCTCGCCGGTCACCATCGTGGCCTTCCTCGTCACCGCCTCGATGTTCACGGCCGCCCTCTTCGCGCCTTGGGTCGCGCCCTACGACGTCGAGAACCTCGCCGGTCTCAACCTGATGGACGCCTTCCGCCCGCCGGCCTGGGCCGACGGCGGCGATCCGCGCTTTCTCCTCGGCACCGACGACCAGGGCCGCGACGTCTTCTCGGCGATCATCTTCGGCCTCAGGATCTCGCTCTTCGTGGGCTTTCTGGGCGTGGTCATCGCCGCCGTCGTCGGCACCATCCTCGGCCTCGTCGCCGGCTATCTGGGGGGCTGGGTGGATGCGCTCATCATGCGCATCGCCGATGTCCAGCTCACCTTCCCCGCGATCCTCATCGCCCTCATGATCGACGGCATCGTCGGCGCCGTGCTCGGCCGCCAGGCGCACGCCGACGCCAAGATGATGGTGCTCGTCGCCGCCATCGCCGCCTCCTTGTGGGTCAACTTCGCGCGCACCGTGCGCGGCTCGACCCTGGTCGAGAAGAACAAGGAATACGTCCAGGCGGCGCGGGTCATCGGCATCCACCCGATCCTCATCATGTACCGCCACGTCCTGCCCAACGTCATGGGCCCGGTGCTGGTCATCGCCACCCTCTCGCTCGCCGTCGCCATCCTCACCGAGGCCACCCTCTCCTTCCTCGGCGTCGGCGTGCCGGTGACCAACCCGTCGCTCGGCACGCTGATCCGCATCGGCAACGACTTTCTCTTCTCGGGCGAGTGGTGGATGTCGATCTTCCCGGGCGTGGCGCTCGTCATCCTCGTCCTGGCCGTGAATTTGCTGGGTGACTGGCTCAGAGACGCCCTCAACCCCAAGCTCCGCTGAGGTCCCGACTTGGCCGACAAGCGCGCCGTCCTCGACGTCAAGAACCTCCGGGTCGAGTTCGCCACCCGCCGCGGCACGCTGACCGCGATCGACGACGTCTCCTTCCAGGTCGCCGAGGGCGAAGTGCTGGGCGTCGTCGGCGAATCGGGGGCGGGCAAGTCGATCACGGGTGCGGCGATCATCGGCCTCCTCGAGCCGCCGGGACGCATCGCCGGCGGCGAGGTCCGGCTCGACGGCGAGCGCATCGACAACCTGTCGCAAGAGCAGCTGCGGCGGGTGCGCGGCAAGCGCATCGGCATGGTCTTTCAGGACCCGCTGACCTCCTTGAACCCGCTCTACACCGTCGGCCGCCAGCTCATCGAGACGATCCTGACGCACCAGGAGATGAGCGAGAGCGAGGCCCGCCGGCACGCGATCCACCTCCTGGGCGAGGTCGGCATCCCGGCACCCGAGCGGCGCATCGACCAGTACCCGCACCAGTTCTCGGGCGGCATGCGCCAGCGCGTGGTCATCGCCCTCGCCTTGTGCGTCAACCCGCGCATGATCATCGCCGACGAGCCGACGACCGCCCTCGACGTCTCGATCCAGGCGCAGATCATCAAGCTCTTGCAGCGCCTGTGCGAGGACCACGGTGCCGCCGTCATGCTCATCACCCACGACATGGGTGTGATCGCCGAGACCGCCGACCGGGTGGCGGTGATGTACGCCGGCCGCATCGCCGAGATCGGCCCGGTCAAGGAGGTCATCAGGAACGCCCAGCACCCCTATACCGAGGGGCTCATGGGCTCGATCCCGGTCGTCGGCCACGACCTCGAGCGCCTCACCCAGATCGAGGGCTCGATGCCGCGCCTGACCGAGATCCCCAGGGGCTGCGCCTTCCACCCGCGCTGCCCCAAGCGCTTTGGGCGCTGCGACAAAGAGCGGCCCGAGCTCATGCCCGCCGGCGCGTCGATGGCCGCCTGCTGGCTGCACGACGCCCAGGCGCGAGCGGCGGAGTAGCGCCCCCCATGCCCGATACGCCCGACACGTCCGAGCCCATCCTGCGGGTCGAGAACCTCTCCAAGTCCTTCGACGTCTCCTCGCCGCTGCTGCGGCGCATCCTACGCCGCGAGGGGCGCAGCTACCTCAAGGCCGTCGACGGCGTCGGCTTCGCGATCCCGCGGGGCCAGACCTTGAGCCTCGTCGGCGAGAGCGGCTGCGGCAAGTCGACGGTGGCGCGCCTCGTCGTCGGCCTCTACCGGCCCACGGCCGGCAAGGTGATCTTCGAGGGCCGTGACATGGCCGGTCTCGACCACCAGGAGATGGCCCGGCTCCGCGCCCGCTTCCAGATGATCTTCCAAGACCCCTTCGCCAGCCTGAACCCGCGCTGGCGCGTCCACGACATCGTCGCCGAGCCGATCAAGGCGCACGGGCTGATGGCCGACAAGGCCGCCATCACCCGGCGCGTCGGCGAGCTCCTCGAGCAGGTCAAGCTCTCGGCCAAGGACGGCGAGAAGTTCCCGCACGAGTTCTCGGGCGGCCAGCGCCAGCGCATCTCGATCGCCCGCGCCCTCGCCTCCAACCCCGAGTTCCTGGTCTGCGACGAGCCGACCTCGGCCCTCGACGTCTCGGTCCAGGCGCAGATCTTGAACCTCATGAAGGACCTGCAGCGC
>CAYZSE010000063.1:0-19092 GCA_964481035.1 uncultured Geminicoccaceae bacterium
GACGAGGTTGCCGCCGGCCCAGTCGGCGATCATGAGCGAGAAGGTGTTGCCGATGCCGGCCGTGGCGATGACGTTGACGACGAGGCCGACCGAGCAGAGCAGGATGGCCGTGAGGATCATGTTGCGGGCACCGAGCGCGAGCGCGTCCAGGATCGCCCGCGGCCCCATCGGGTGGCGGGTCAACCAGGACGAGACGACGATGGCGCCGATGCCGACGACCGCGGCGTAGGTGGGCGTGAAGCCGGCGACCAGCAGCGCGATGAGCACGGCGATCGGGATGACGAAGGAGGCACCGGCGTTCTTGAAGGCGTCTTTGAGGCTCGGCCCGTCGGCGGCGGCGGCGACGAGCCCCTGGCGCTTGGCCTCGATGCGGACGAAGTAGCCGACCGAGGCGAAGTAGAGGAGCGCCGGCAGGAGGGCCACGGCGATGATGACCTCGTAAGCGATCTGGGTGTAGCTCGCCATGACGAAGGCGCCGGCCCCCATGATCGGCGGCATGAGCTGGCCGCCCGTGGAGGCCGCCGCCTCGACGCCGCCGGCGAAGGCGGGCGGGTAGCCGTTGCGCTTCATCAAGGGGATGGTGATGACGCCGGTGGAGGCGGTGTTGGCGACGACCGAGCCCGAGATCGTGCCGGTGAGCCCCGAGGCGACGACGGCGACGAGGCCGGGCCCGCCGACGAAGCGGCCGGCGACGGCGCGCGCCACATCGATGACGAACTCGCCGGCACCCGAGCGCAGCAGGAAGGCGCCGAAGATGATGAAGAGGAAGACATAAGTGGAGCTGATCCGCGCGATCGTGCCGAACAGGGCGTCGTCGCCGTAGATCGAGCGGAAGATCACGGTCTCCCAGGAGAGCCCGCGAAAGGCGAAGACGCCGCCGATGTACTGGCCCCACCAGGCGACGTAGGTGAGGGCGAGGACGATCAGGATCGGGATGATGACCCCGGTGGTGCGCCGGGTCAGCTCGACGGCGCCGACGATCACGACGAGGGCCGCGAGCCAGTCGGCCGGGGCGAGCCGGACGCCGCGGGCGTAGATGTCGTTCTCGGCGAAGGCGAGGTGCAGCGCCGCCGCGGCGACCGCGAGACCGAAGGCGAGGTCGGCCCACTGCCAGGCCCGGCTCGACTTGAAGCGCTCGGCGTTCCAGAGCGGGAAGTAGAGGGTGCAGAGCAGGGCGAAGCCGGCGAAATGGAGCGCGTTGCGCATGAGTTCGCCGATGTCGCCGGCGAAGGCGAACCAGAGATGGGCGAGCGAGACGACGACGGCGAGGGCGGTGGCGCCGCGCCGCCACCAGCCGTCGAGCTCGCGGACGGCGCCGCCGCCGGCCTCGTCGTCACGCGCCCCGTCGGCAGCATCGCCCGCGTCGGGCGAGCCGGTCGTCGCCATCGCGGCTCCTCGAGGAAGAGGGCGGTGGGACCGGCACGCACGCGCCGGTCCCGGAAGCAATCCCTACTCGGGCCGCAGCCGCTCGGGGATCTCGAGGCCGGCCTCCTCGTAGTAGCGCAACGCCCCCGGATGCAGCGGGAAGGGCAGGCCCGCCGTCGCCGCCTCGAAGTTCATGGCGTCGGTCGCCGGGTGAATCGCCTGCAGGAAGGGCAGGTTCTCGTAGACGGTCTTGGTGAAGAGGTAGACGTGCTCCTCGGGGACATCCGCGCGCACGCCGAGGAAGTTCGGCTGGGCGAGGGTCTGGATGTCCTCCGCCTGGCCGGGATAGGAGCCGGCGGGGATCACGTAGCGGGTCCAGAGGTCCATGCCCGCGTCGGCGGTCGCCATCTCCTCGTCGGTGACGTCGAGGATCGTAAAGCTACCGCCCGCGGACGCCATGAGCTGGCTGATGGCACCGATCGGAACGCCGCCGGGAATGCCGGCGCCGGCGGCCTGGCCGTTCTGCATCGCCTCGATCGACGGCGTGTAGCCGGCATGGAGCAGCTCGTAGTCCTCGTCGATGTCGATGCCGAAGCCGGCGAGAAGCGTGCGATTGGAGCCGATCGTACCGGAGTTTTGCCGGCCCATCGCCATCGTCTCGCCCTTCATGTCGACGAGATCGGCCATCGTCCCGGCCTGAACGAAGTCGTCGGCGATGACGAAATGCTCCACGTTCTGCCAGAGCATGGTGATCGAGCGCAGGTTCTCCTGCGGGCCGTCCGCCTCGATCGGCCCGGTGCCGGTTCGAGCGTAGTAGCCGAAGAGACCTTGGAGAATGGCGAACTGCGCCTCGTTCTCGCGCAGGAGCCGGACGTTCTCGCCCGAGCCGGCGGAGTTGATCGCCGACATGCCGATGCCCTCGCCCGGCTGCAGCTTGACCTTGGTCAGCGTGGCGAGGGCGACGCCGACGGGATAGTAGGTGCCGCCGGTCGAGGCGGTCGCGAGGATGTAGTTGGTGTCTTGCGCTGCGCCGTGCTTGGCGACCACGAGGCTCAAGGCTATCGCCGTGACGGCGCCGACGGCGCGAAGTGCGGTTCGACGATTCATTGTCGCTCCCTCATCAGGACAGGGGGCCTGCACGGCCCCTCGTGTGGACGAAGGTCGGTGGTAGCCGACCACCGCCGGCCTGGCCAGCCCCCTGGCTCGGCGCAGGGGGGGGGACGGCTCGCGATTGCGCAGGATGTCGCTCAGCGGACCGTCGACCCATCAACGACGCTGACCTGGACGGATGGCTGCGCTAATCTCCGACGCGCAACGATTTTCAAGTCAGGGAGAGCGGAAATGCGCGTAGGGGACCTGCGGGAATTCGACGACGGCGCGTCGCTGATCACCGTGAGCGGCGACGTGACGGTGGAAGACGCCGCCAAGACCATGGCCCAAGCCCGCATCGGTGCGGTCCTCATCATCGACAACGAGCGCGTCGCGGGGATCTTCACCGAGCGCGACATCATGAACAAGATCGTCGCCGGCGGTCGCGACGCCAAGACGACGCCGGTCAGCGAGGTCATGACCGCCGACGTCAGGGCGGTGAAGGTGGACGACGACGCCATCGATTGCCTGGAGACGATGGCTGACGGTCGCTTCCGCCATCTGCCGGTGGTCGATGGCGACGGGCGGCCGATCGGAATGCTGAGCCAGCGGGACTTCGTCGCCACGACGCTGCCGCAGGCGCTGTCGCTGGCGAGCCAGAGCGCTCGCGCCACGGTGTCGAAGCGCTACCAGCCGGTCGCCATCGTCGCCAGCGTCGTCGCCTACACCCTCGTGATCATCGCCGCGATCAGCTTCATCGGTTGAGCCGCGCGTCTCGCCCGAACGCATCGTTGTGGCGCGCGCGGCAATGGGTACTGTCGAAGACGGCATGACCGAGGGGGAGGGCCACATGAAGCCGATCGTCACGCTGACCTTAAATCCAGCCGTCGACGCCTCGAGCGAGGCGGAGAAGGTCAAGGCCATCAACAAGGTACGAACGACGAACGAGCGTTTCGACCCGGGCGGCGGCGGCATCAATGCGGCACGGGTCATCCAGGAGCTCGGCGGGCGCGCCTTCGCCGTCTATCTGGCAGGCGGCAACTCCGGCAACGTCCTCGACGACCTGCTCGACGAGGCGGGCGTCGTCTATCATCGCGTCCATACCCAAGAGCCGACCCGGGTGAGCCACGTCGTCTTCGAGCACGCCAGCGGCGACGAGTTCCGCTTCACGCCGACGGGGCCGACCATCAGCCGCGCCGAATGGCGGGCGACGCTCGACTTCATCGAGCTGCTCGACTTCGACTTTCTGATCGCCAGCGGCAGCCTGGCGCCCGGCGTGCCGGACAGCTTCTACGCCGAGGTCGGGCGCTTGGCGGCGGAGAAGGGCGCGCGTCTGGTCGCCGACACGTCGGGCCCGGCTCTGCGCGCGCTCTTCGACTTCGGGGCTTACCTCGTGAAGCCGAGCTCGGGCGAGCTCGCCTTCGCGGTCGGTCGGACCCTCGAGGGCGAGGCGGACATCGAGGCCGCCGCGCGGGAGGTCATCGACCGCGGCAAGATCGAGATCCTCGCGGTCACGCTCGGCCGCGACGGCGCGTTGCTCGCCACCCGCGACCTGGTGCGACGCCTGCCGTCGCCCGACGTCCCGATCAAGAGCCGCGTCGGTGCGGGCGATAGCTTCCTCGCCTCGATGACCTTGAGCCTGGCTCGCGGCAACACGCCGCTCGAGGCGTTCGCCGACGGCATCGCCGCCGGCGCCGCGACGGCGATGACGCCCGGCACCGAACTCTGCCACCGCGAGGACATCGAGCGCATCCGCAAGATACTCGATCCGATGTTGTGACGGCCCGAGGACGCGCCCGCCGTCGCGCGGGCCTCCCCCGCCGTCATACATTGATTTTAGAAGCAATATTATGACAAATTAGCGCGGCTTTTGCGGTGGTTCGGGCTTTCGCCGCGGCTCGCGGTTGCGCGCACCGCGACCGACCGCCGCGTCGACGGCCTCGGCAAGGCTTGTCCGCGGCAAGGCGTCTGGGTACGGCTCGGCTGACGCTGCGCGAAAGCACCATGTCATGACCATCCACGTCGCTCTGCAGCACCACATGCGCTATCGGTACGACCGGCGCGTCCGCCTCGGCCCGCAGATCGTCCGCCTCAGGCCGGCGCCGCATTGCCGGACGCGCATCCTCACCTACAGCCTGCGCGTCGCGCCCGAGCCCCACTTCGTCAATTGGCAGCAAGATCCGTTCAGCAACTGGCAAGCCCGCTACGTCTTCCCCGATCTCGCCGACCATCTCGACGTCACCGTCGACCTCGTCGCCGAGTTGGCAGTCCTCAATCCCTTCGATTTCTTCGTCGAGGACAGCGCGCGGACCTTTCCCTTTGCCTACGATTCCGACCTCGCCCAGGATCTCGAGCCCTATCTGCGGACGACCGCCGAGGGAGAGCGCTTTGCCGCCTATCTCGCCGGCATCGACGCGGCCGCTCCCAACACCGTCGATTTCCTCGTTGCCCTCAACCGACGCCTGCAAAACGACATCGCCTACCTCGTCCGGCTGGAGCCGGGCGTCCATGCCCCGGAGGAAACCCTCGCCCGCGGTCGCGGCTCCTGCCGCGACAGCGCTTGGCTCCTGGCGCAACTTCTTCGCCGGCTGGGCGTCGCATCCCGGTTCGTCTCCGGCTACCTGATCCAGCTCAAGCCCGATCAGCCACCGCTGGAGGGCTCGGTCGGCGTGGACGCCGATTTCACCGACCTGCACGCATGGGTCGAGGTCTTTCTGCCCGGCGCCGGGTGGATCGGTCTCGATCCGACCTCGGGCCTGCTCGCCGGCGAAGGCCATCTGCCGCTCGCGGCGACGCCCGATCCCTTTCACGCCGCGCCGATCACGGGTTCCGTCGAACCGTGCGAGGTCGCCTTCGACCACGAGATGAGCATCGAGCGGGTGTTCGAGACGCCACGGGTCACCGTCCCCTACGACCCGCCCGAATGGGCCGCCATCGACGCCTCGGCCGCTGCCGTCGAGGAGCGCCTGCGCGCCGACGACGTCCGGCTGGCCGCCGGCGGCAGGCCGACCTTCTCGAGCGTCGACGACCGCGACGGCGCGGAGTGGAACAGCGCGGCCCTCGGCCCGACCAAGCACGCGCTGGCCCTGGCTCTCGTGGATCGTCTGCAGGCCCGCCTGGCGCCGACCGGCCTGCTCATCCACGGCCAGGGCGCGTGGTTCCCCGGCGAGCCGCTGCCGCGCTGGGCGTTGACGCTCCACTGGCGCGCCGATGGCGAGCCGCTCTGGTCCGCGCCGCGCCCGAGCGCCGAGGAGCGACCGCGACCGCCAGCCGATGTCGACGCGGCCGGGCGGTTCGCCCATGCCTTGGCACGACGCCTCGGGCTGGACCCGGAGTGCGTCCGCTCGGCTCACGAAGATCCGGCCGTGTTCCCGGGCGCAGGAGCGCTGCGTCCACAGGGCGCGGATCGCCACACCGCGACCGGGCAAGGCGATCTCGAGACACCACAGCGCCCCGCCCCGCCCTTCGACGATGACGCCGCCCCGGCCGTCGCCGCGGTGCTCCCGCTCCAGGCCCGCGAGCTCGCGGTCGCGGGTCGCCGGCGTCTTTGCTGGACCTCCGACCGCTGGGAAACGCGGCGCGGCCACCTCGTCCTCGTCGCCGGCGACAGTCCCGCCGGTTTCCGGCTGCCGCTGAGCTCGGTCGTCGGGCTCGACGCCACCGACGCCGCCGACGCCGTCGTTCCGCTCGATCCCTTCGCCGACCGCCCGGCGCTGCCGACGCACGCAATGGCCGGCCGAGAACGCGCCGCCCCGGCCGAGCCGTCGGCGGCGGCCCGCCGATCGCCGGTGCGCACGGCCCTCGTCGTCGAGCCGCGCGACGGCCGGCTCGCCGTCTTCCTGCCGCCGACGGAATCGGCCGATGCCTTCGTCGAGCTCGTCGCTGCGATCGAGCGGACGGCGGTCGAGAGTGACCAGACGGTGCGCCTCGAGGGCTATCCGGCGCCGCCCGACCCGCGCCTTCGGGTCATCGAGGTGACGCCCGATCGCGGCGTCATCGCGGTCGACCTCCCGCCCGCGAGGTCCTGGCGCGAGCAGGTCGCGCTCAGCCGCACCGTCTACGCGGAAGCGCGTCTGGCCCGGCTCGACACGGCGAAGTTCTTGCTCGACGGCCGTCCGACCGGGACCGGCGGCGGCCATCGCATCGTCCTCGGCGGGCCGGCCGCGGCCGACAGTCCGTTCCTGCGCCGTGCGGACCTCTTGGCCTCGGTCCTTCGCTATTGGCAAAACCATCCGGCGCTCTCGTTCCTCTTCTCGCGTCTCGCCATCGGCCCGTCGGGGCCCGCGCCGCGGCTCGACGAGGGGCAGCGGGACCGGCTCTACGAGCTGGAGATCGCACTCGCGCAGGTGCCGGGCCCGGCGGGCTTCGACGATACGCCGCCGTGGCTGGCCGATCGCCTCTTCCGCGATCTGCTGGTCGCTCCCGACGGCGACGCGCGGGGTGGCGAGATCTGTATCGACCGGCTCTACCACCCGGGCGATTCGTTACGCCGGCGCGGGCTGGTCGCGTTTCGCGCCTTCGAGATGCCTCCCCATCCCGAGATGAGCCTCGTCCAGCACCTGCTGCTGCGGGCGCTCGTCGCCTGGTTCTGGCGCGAGCCCTACACCCGGCCGCTGGAGCGCTTCGACGCGGCGCTGCACGACCGCTTCATGCTGCCCGAGGTCGTCTGGGCGGACCTCGAGGCCGTGCTCGCCGAGCTGGCGGCTGCGGGCTTTCATCTCGCGCCGACGTGGTTTCGCCCGCACTTCGAGTTCCGCTTCCCGCGCTATGGCGAGGTCGAGGCGGCGGGTCTGCGGATCGAGCTGCGCGCCGCGCTCGAGCCCTGGCAGCCGCTCGCCCTTACCGGCGCGGGCGATTCGGCCGGGCGCGCCGTCGACGACTCGCTGGAACGCCTCGAGGTGAAGGTCGAGGGGGCCGAGAATTCCCGCCTCGTCGTCGCCTGCAACGGCTGGCGCCTGCCGCTGCAGGACATCGGCCGCGGCCAGGCCGTGGCCGGTGTCCGCTTTCGCGCCTGGCGGCCGCCGTCTTGCCTGCACCCGACCATCGGCGTGCACGGCCCGCTGGTCTTCGATGTCGTCGACACGGCGGCCGCGCGCGCCGTCGGCGGCTGCACCTATCACGTCACCCATCCCGGCGGACGCAACTACACGACCTTGCCCGTCAACGCCTTGGAGGCCCACGCCCGGCGCCATGCCCGCTTTCAGGCGAGCGGCCACACGCCGGGCCCGATCCGGCCGCGCACCGCGCCGCCGCACCCCGAAGCGCCCTGGACGCTCGATTTGCGCCGGACCACCTCTGGCCGGTCGCGGACTTAGCGGGTAGCAACGAACGGTCCGCAGCCCTTCGAAACGGAACCGCGATGGCGACGGCCGGGCCCGACCTCGACCCCGACGTTCGAGCGCTTCTCGAGGGCTACCGTCCGCAGCCCGGCGTGTACGACGAATGCGTCGACGGCGATGGCCGGCCACGCGCCCACTGGCGGCCTTTCCTGGAGCGCCTCGCCGCCGTCGCGCCGGCGGCCCGCGACGACCTGCAGCGGTCGCTGACCCGGCGCCTGCAAGCGAGCGGTGTCGCCTTCAACGTCTACGCCCGGCCCGACGACCGCAAGGCCGCCTGGGACCTCGACCTCATGCCGGTGATCCTCTCCGGCGACGACTGGCGCCTCCTGCTGGCGGCCGTGGCGCAGCGGGTGCGACTGGCCGAACGGGTGTTCGACGACCTCTACGGCCCCCAGCGCCTCCTGCGCGAGCGTGTGCTGCCGCCGGCCGCCGTCTTCGGCAACGCCGAGTTCCTCTCGGCCTGCGCCGGCTGGGACCGGCCGCCGCCGAACGCCATCGCGACCTACGCCATCGATGTGGCCCGCCAGGCCGACGGCAGGTGGGTTCTCCTCGCCGACCAGGCCGATGCGCCGACCGGCCAGGGTTGGGTGCTGGCGAGCCGCATCGCCCTTGCGCAAACGCTCGGCCCGTTGTTCCTCCAGTCGGGCGTGCGCCGGCTCGCAGGCTACGCGGCGCAGCTCAACGAGTGCCTGCTGCGGGCCGCCGGCGACGAAGGACGCGCCGTCCTCCTCTCGGCCGGCCCCGAGGATGCGAACTATTTCAGCCACGCGTTCCTCGCGCGGTACCTGGGCCTGCAGCTCGTCGAGACCCAGGATCTGACCCAGCGCGACGGGCGGCTCTACCTCAAGACCCTCGAGGGCCTGCAGTCGGTCGGTGCGATCCTCAGAAAGCGACCGGGTCGAGAGCTCGATCCGCTCGCCGTCCCGGGCTTCGGCGGCACCGGCACGCCCGGCCTTCTCGACACCGCCCGCTTGGGCCACGTCCGGGTCCTCAATGCCATCGGCGCGGGCGTGGTGCAGAACCGGGCGATGGCGCCCTTCGCGGCCGCGCTCGCCCGCGCGCTCCTGGACGAGGCGCCGGTGCTCGGCGAAGCACCCTTTCGCTGGCTCGGCGACGCCGCGTCCCGCTTCGAGGTCATGGGCAGCCCCGCCTGGCAGGTCACGAGCCTCACCGCACGCCAGGACCCGGGCGCGATCGAGGGCGCCAAGCCGAGCACCGAGCCGGGCCCGGTGCTCGCCCGGCAACTCGTCCGCGAAGGTCACCGCTGGATCGCGCAGCGCCCGCTGCCGCTCGCGACCACGCCTTGCTGGCGCGCCGGCAGGCTGGAGCCGATGCCGTGGGCGATGCGCCTCTTCGCCTGCGTGGTCGACGACCGGGTTCACGTCCTGCCGGCGGGCCTCGGCCGCCTGTCGCCGCGGCCGGCCACCGTCGGCCTGCCCTCCGGCGCCGGCAGCAAGGACGTCTGGGTCTTGGCGGAGCCGGCAGAGCCGCCGTGGCCGACGCTCCTCAGCCATCGCATGGAGCGTGTCCGCTTGCAGCGCGAGGCGCGCGACCTGCTCTCCGGCACCGCCGAGGCTCTGTTTTGGCTGGGTCGCTACACCGAGCGGGCGGAGAGCACGCTCAGAACGCTGCGCGCCGTGCTGGTCCGCCTGATGGACGCCGGCGCCGCCGCCGCGACGGCGAACCTGATGCTCCACCTGGCGGCGGTGCACCTGCAAGGCCCGCCCGCGGGCGAGACCCCGGCCGAGCGCCTCGCCGCGGCCCTGGTCGAGCTCCTGCAGAAGCCGGACAGCCCGCACGCCATCGCCGCCTGCATCGGCGCCATCCAACGCAACGCCACGCTTGCCCGCGGTGTCTTGAGCCAGGACAGCTGGAGTGCGCTCACGGCGCTCGTCAACGACCGTCGCTGGCGGCAGAGCCTCGGTCCGGTCCTCGTCCAGCCGCCGCTCGATCTGGTCGACGACGCCATTCGCCTCCTCGTCGCCTTCTCGGGCACGGTCGCCGAGCACATGACCCGCAACGACGCGTGGCGCTTTCTCGAGATCGGCAAGCGGCTGGAGCGCGCATTGCAGGTCTCAGACGTGGTCGGCACCGGCGTCCGGCCGCCCGAGACCGCCGACGTCGAGGCAGCGCTCGCGGCGCTTCTGGAAATCGGCGACAGCTACATGACCTACCGCTCGCGCTACGTCACGCTGCCGATGACCGTGCCGGTGCTCGACCTCTTGCTGTTGGACGAGACCAATCCACGCGGCCTGATCTATCAGACGCTGATGCTGGAGCAGGCCCTCTTGGACCTGCCGAGCGAGGGCATCTACCGCACGCCGGCGCAACGCAGGGTGCTGGAGCTGAACACCCGCCTGCGCCTGGTCGATGCCATGGCCCTCGATCCGACGGTGGATCCGCAACCGCTCGCGGCGCTCCTGGGCGACGTCAACCGCGCGCTCCAAGCCACCTCGGACCATCTTCACCGCGCCTACTTCCTGCTCGCCGAGAGGGCGACGACGACCTTCAGCGGCCGCGGCCTGAGCCGATGACGACCTACTTGGTGCGGCATCGGACGGCCTACACCTACGGCGCGACGGTTCCGCTCTCGCATCACCTGCTGCATCTCGAGCCGCGAAGCACCACGCTTCAGCGGGTACGGGCGCACAGCCTCGCCATCGAGCCGTTGCCGAGCTGGGGCGACCGCCGCGCGGACGCCTTCGGCAACCCCAGCCGCGCGGTGACGATCGCCAAGGAGCATCGGTCGCTGGTCATCGAGGGGCGCTCGACGGTCGAGGTGACGCCCCCCTCGCCGATCCGGCCGGCACTGACCCCGCCGTGGGAACAGGTCGCCGCCGCCTGCGCGGAGGCGAGCGATCCGGGAGCGCTCGACGCCGCCCGCTTCGCCTTCGCGTCGCCGTTCGCGCCGACGGGCGATGCCGTGGAGGCCTACGCGCGTGTGAGCTTCGCGCCAGGGCGCCCGGTGCTGGACGCGGCGCTCGATCTCAACCACCGCATCTTCAACGAGTTCGTGTTCGATCCCACAGCGACGTCGGTCGCGACGCCGGTCGCCGAGGTGCTGCGGCTGAAACGTGGCGTCTGCCAGGACTTCACGCATCTCATGCTGGCGGCGCTGCGTGCGATCGGGCTGCCGGCGCGGTATGTCAGCGGCTATCTGCTGACCCGGCCGCCCGAGGGCCACGAGCGTCTGCACGGCGCCGACGCCAGCCACGCCTGGGTCGGCCTGTGGCTGCCCGGACACGGCTGGAGCGATCTCGACCCCACCAACGGCCTGATGCCCGCGGAGGCCCACATCACCCTCGCCTGGGGCCGCGACTACGGCGACGTCAGCCCCATTGTCGGTGTCGTCTACGGCGGCGGCGAGCAGACGCTGGACGTCGCCGTCGACGTCGTTCCGCTATCTCCGGAGACCCCGGTGTAGCGCGCGCCCGGGCGTCCCTCGGCTCGAACTCTGACCTCAGCTGTCGATGCTCGATGAAGGCGTTGCCGCGTTTCTTGATCCGAGGCACGATGCTTGCGGGTGGCAGGCAGATCAGGGAGCAATCAATGAACCGAGACCAACATGGCGTGCGCTATCGTGGCTTTACCGCACGCGTCTACTATGACGAGGGCGAGGGCGTGGTCCTCGTCCGCGTCCCGACGACCAAGGGCGGCATCGACTTCCAATGCACCTCGATCGCGGCGGTCCAGCTCGAGCTGCATCGCGTCGTCGACGCCTTCTTGACCGAGCATCCCGACGCTGAGCCGCCGAAGGTGCGGCCTTAGGGCGTTTCCCGAATTGCTTGACCATCCCGCACCCCCGCTCGGTCGCCCACGAGGGTACCATGCCATGGGCGGTTCGGCGGGGGTGCGGGGTCGGCGCGGATCAACCTGATCGGAAAACGTGGTAAGGCTCAACCGATGGCGTGGAAGAGCGTTGGTAGAGCGGCACGCTCGACCAACGCCCGCGCCGGCGTCGCAACGGCCAGCAGCTCCCGCAAGCTCGCCTCGCTCATCCCCGCGGGCATGACGACGTTGAGGCTCGTGGCATCGACCAGGGCGGCCAAGGTCAAGAGCACCCAGGGCGCACCGCCCGCGTCGTCGTCGACGGCGGCGACGGTCGCGGGGGTCGCCGGCCCTGTGAGAACGTCGTAGCCCGGCAGCGACGTGCGTAGCGCGCCGAGCCGGCCGTCCCAGCCGAGCCCGATGACCGTGGCCGACGCCGGCCGGGACCTGAGCGACAGCGCGAACGCGGCGTCGCGCGCGTCCTCGCCGGCGTGCGCGCCGGCACGCCACAGCGGGATCTCCACGAAGGGCGTCGCCGCCGGCGCCGGTGCGGCGCCGGCGGGCGGGATCCACCGTGCACCGACGCCGATCCAGCGGATCCGGTCTCGGTCGAGCGCCGCCTTGGCGGCCATTGCCAGCACGTCGGACGCGTCGTCCAACTGCCACAGGGCCTGGCCGTGCGCTGCCAGCGAAAGCCGTGCCGCGGCGACGAGACGGTCGGCGAGCGCAGCGTCGCGGGCCGGCGCGGAGCGATGGACGACGCAGCGAGGGCGCGAGGTCAGGCTCCTGCCCTCGCGCGCGACCCGCGATGAGCATCCTCGCGAGAACAGCTCGGGGATGCTGGCGCCGGCGGCAAGGCCCGGTGGTATCGGCGAAACTGTTCCAAGAAGGCCCTCCGACGGCGCCGCTAATCTAGCCCATAGCGTAGACCGCGATCGGCGCCTGCCAAGGGACGGCAGGGACGTTCCTCGGCGCCGCGCGCCGGCGCTTGATCGCTGCCGGCGGCTAGGCTAACAGCAGCACGGCGCGGGCGTAGTTCAGTGGTAGAACGTCAGCTTCCCAAGCTGAATGTCGTCGGTTCGATCCCGATCGCCCGCTCCAGCCTCTCTCGGCACGCGATTTGGTCGGCCTTCATTCGCCGAGGGTCGGCGCGCCTCACACGATGCGGCGACGCCGTGGGACTTCGCCGGATCAAGCGATGGCCGATGCCATGCCGCGCGAGCCCGAAACGCGAACCGTTCTCCCGGTCCGTCGCGAACACATAGG
This sequence comes from uncultured Geminicoccaceae bacterium, assembly GCA_964481035.1. GTDB lineage: Bacteria > Pseudomonadota > Alphaproteobacteria > Geminicoccales > Geminicoccaceae > JAAAPF01. Next base: position 12,828 of record CAYZSE010000063.1, read on the forward strand.
CGCTATCGCCAGGTGTTTCGCAAAACGAGATGCGCGTGCTTGTCGCGATCCGCCCCTTCCGGGCGGTGATTAAAGGCATCGTTCCGATCATCTTGATAGGCAGGCTATCGTCCATCGAAACCATGTTCAATCAAGCGACCGCGTAACCGGCCACCACGCGCTCGCCCACCGCCCCGGCCCCCTTCATCTTCAGCGGCCAAGCTCGTGCCTGAATTGGCCGGCTCATGGTACCTCGTGACGCCACGGGTCGCGGACGGGCTGCGACGCCTCCTCGCCGCATCGGAACACGTCGCCCCTGCCCCGCTGCGAAGAACGATCATCGAGCACCCTTCGCGAGGCGGGCGCCGCTCGAGCCCGCGTCGCCTCGAGATGCGAGATCGCCGTAGCGTGGGGAGAAACGGCGCCGCGGCGAGGAGCGTGTCAAACGTTGAAGCGGAAGTGGAAGACGTCGCCGTCCCGGACGACGTAGTCGCGGCCCTCGAGCCGGAGCTTGCCGGCGTCGCGCGCCGCGGCCTCACCACCGCAGGCGACATAGTCCTCGTAGGCGATGGTCTCCGCGGCGATGAAGCCCTTCTGGAAGTCGGTATGGATCACGCCCGCGGCCTCGGGCGCCGTCGCGCCGGCCGCCACCGTCCAGGCGCGCGCCTCCTTCGGGCCGACGGTGAAGAAGGTGAGCAGCCCCAAGAGCCCATAGCCCGCGCGAATGACCCGATTGAGGCCGGGTTCGGCGAGGCCGAGCGAAGCCAAGTACTCCTCCTTTTCCGCGTCGGTGTCGAGGCCCGCGACCTCGGCCTCGATCGCGGCGGCGACGACGACCCAGCGCGCGTCGTGGCTCTCCGCGTAGGCCGCGGCCTCGGCGCTCAGATCGTTGCCCGTGGCGGCCGAGGCCTCGTCGACGTTCAAGACGAAGAGGACCGGCTTGTCGGTCAGGAGGTTGAAGCCGGCGAGAAGCGCGTGCGCATCCGCGTCGAGGTCGAGCGCGCGGGCCGGCACGCCCTCCTGCATCCGCGGGAGGATCCGCTCGAGGAGGTCGAGCCGCGCCTTGGCCTCCTTGTCCTGGCCGCGGACCCGCTTGACGAGCCCCTCCCTCTGCCGCTCGAGGCTCTCGATGTCGGCGAGCAAGAGCTCGGTCTCGATCAGCTCGGCGTCGCGGATCGGGTCGACGCCGCCTTCGACGTGGGTCACGTCGTCGTCCTCGAAGCAGCGCAGCACGTGGAGGATGGCGTCGACCTCGCGGATCGCACCCAAGAACTTGTTGCCGAGCCCCTCGCCCTTGGACGCGCCGCGAACGAGGCCGGCGATGTCCTTGATGTCGAGCTGGGTGTCGATCACCTTCGCCGACTTGCCGAGGGCCGCCAGCTCGGCGAGGCGCGGGTCCGGCACCGGCACGCGGCCGACGTTCGGCTCGATGGTGCAGAACGGATAGTTGGCGGCGGCCGCCGCCGCCGTCTTGGTCAGCGCATTGAAGAGGGTCGACTTGCCCACGTTGGGCAGGCCGACGATACCGCAGTTGAAGCCCATGCGCGTTCCCGTCCACAATCGCGTGCGGGCATAGACCACCCCACGACGTTCGTCACGGGGTCGTGGGCTGCACGTGATTTTGCGCCGCCGCATAGTGACGATCGTGAGCAGCCGTGCGGCCAACGGGAGACCATCGATGATCACCGACGAGCGGGGCCTCGCGCTCACCACGACGAGCGACGCCGCGGCGCGCGCCTTCGACGACGTCGTCGTCTGCTATCTCGAATACCGCCTCAGGATCGGCCGGGCGATCAAGGCCATGCTCGACGCCGACCCCGATTTCGTCATGGGCCGCGTGCTGGTGGGCTATCTGATGATGTCCCGCGGCACGCCCGCGGGCGCGGCCGATGCCGCCACCTCGCTCGCCGCGGCCAAGGCGCGGGTCGACGACCGCCTGAGCACGCGCGAGCGGATGCACCTGGAGGCGCTCGAGAGCTGGGTCACGGGCCACGCCGAGCGCGCCTGCCGGCTGTGGGAGGAGATCCTCGTCCACTGGCCCCTCGATCTCCTGGCCCTGCGCTTCGCCCATTTCCAATCCTTCTGGCTCGGCACCCACCGCCGGATGCGCAACGTCGTCGTCCGCGCGCTGCCGGCCTGGGACCGGCAGGTGCCCCGCTACGGCGACGTGCTCGGCATGGCCGCGTTCGGTCACGAGGAGCTGGGCGACTACGCGACGGCCGAGCGCCTGGGCCGCACGGCGGTCGCACTCAACCCCGAGGACATGTGGTCGATCCATGCCGTCGCGCACGTCATGGAGATGCAGGATCGCCATGGCGAGGGCCTCGCCTGGCTCGATTTCCCCGCCGACCGCTGGGCCGACCGGGCGGCGATGCGCACCCACATCTGGTGGCACAAGGCGCTCTTCCACTTCGAGCGCGGCGACCTCGGCGACGTCCTGGCTCTCTACGACACGCTCGTCGATCCGGGCGAGGACATGTTCTACATCGACATGCAAAATTGTGCCTCGTTGCTCGCCCGTGTCGAGCTCTTGGGCGGTGATGTCGGCGACCGCTGGGCACGGCTCGCCGACCGCGCCGTCGGCTGGGTCGACAACCACCTCATGGCCTTCACCGACGTCCACACCATCATGCCGCTGGCCCGCGAGCGTCGCCCCGAGGCCCAGCGCTTTCTCGCCTCGCTCGCCTGCTTCGCGCAGTCCGACGACGACAACGCGGCGCGCGCCCGCGAGCATGTCCTGCCGGTGTGCACGGCCGTCGAGTCGTTCTACAGCGGCGATTACGCGCGCACGATCGAGCTGCTCTTCCCGCGCAAGGACGCCCTCACCGCCATCGGCGGCAGCCACGCCCAGCGCGACGTCTTCCACCTCATGCTGCTCGAGGCGGCCCTTCGTTCGGACCGCTTCGATCTCGCCCGGTCCCTCGCTGGCGAACGGGTGACGCTGCGCGCGCACAGCCACGGCAGCTGGCTCAAATACGCCGAGGCGCTCGCCGGCGGGGGCGACGCGGCGGGCGCGGCCGCCGCGCGAGCGCGGGCTGCGGCTGGGCTCAAGCCGAGAGAAATGCCGGCTCTTTCCTAGGGAACGGCGCCGATATCGGCGCCGATGGCCGCAGCCGCACCGCGCCCGGCGTCACGACGGCCTCGACTTCGCCGGCCGGCGACGAGATGACCCGGGTCCGATCGCGTGGCTCGCTTCGCATGCGTCCCTCCCGCTCGAGTACGCCTTCGCAACTACGCGGTCGAGGGCCGAGCGATCTGTGCATTTTATTACACGCGGCGCGCTCGGGCTGCCGCCGGGCGCGCGGGCGGCGGCCTCAAGCGCCGCGCTCGTCCTGCATCAGCAGGGCGACGCGGTTCATGAAGCCCGCGTCGTCGCCGGCCGCGAGCTTCGGCGCGGCGTCGACCACGGCGTCGAGGAAGCGGGCGAGGTCGGGGATCTCGGCCTTGGCGAAGTTGCCGAGGACGTGGCCGGTCACCCGATTCCTGTCGCCCGGATGGCCGATCCCGAGGCGGACCCGCTTGAACTCCTTGGTGCCCAGATGCGCGTCGAGCGAGCGCAGGCCATTGTGCCCGGCGACGCCCCCGCCGACCTTCACCCGGCACTTGAACGGCACGAGATCGAGTTCGTCGTGGAAGACGACGACGTCGCTCGGCGCCAGCTTGTAGAAGCGGAGCGCTTCACCGACGGCCCGGCCGCTGTCGTTCATGTAGGTCGTCGGCTTCAAGAGCAGCACCTTGGCGCTGCCGAGCGGTCCCTCGCTCACCAGCCCGCGAAACTTGCTGCGCCAGGCTGGAAAGTGGAAGCGCTCGGCCAGGAGGTCGAGCGCCATGAAGCCGATGTTGTGGCGATGGCCGGCGTAGGAGCCGCCGGGGTTGCCCAGGCCGACGAACAGCCGCATGGCGTGGCCGTCAGACCTCCTCCGCGCCCTGCTCCGCTTCGCCTTCGGCGCCGCCCTCCGGACCGCCCTTGCCCGTGATGGTGGCGATCGTGAAATCGCGATCGGTGATCGTGAGCTCGACCCCGGCCGGCAGCGCGATCGCGCTGATGTGGAGGGATTCGCCGATGTCCAGGCTCGCGAGGTCGGCCTCGATCTGGTCGGGGATGCGATCGATCGGGCACGCCAGCTCGATCTCGCGCCGCACGACGTTGAGCACGCCGCCGCGCTTCAACCCGGGGCAGCGCTCCTCGCCGAGAAAGACGACCGGCACCTGCACCGTGATCGTGCTGCCCTCCGTCGCGCGGACGAAATCGACGTGCAACGGGAACGCCTCGTCGACGACCGGGTGCACCTGGCACTCGCGCGGTACGACCCGCAGCTTGCGGTCGCCGAAGTCGAGCTCGACGACCGAGTTGAAGAAGTTGGCGTTGGTCTGGAGCTGCTTTCTGAGCTCCTTCATCAGCACCACGCACATCTCTGGCGCCGCGGGGCCGCCGTAGATCACCGCCGGCACCCGGCCGGTCTCGCGCAGGCGACGGTTGGGCCCCTTGCCGGTCGCCGCGCGGGGCTCCGCCGGCAGGCTCACCACTTCGGACATGTCCTTCTCCCACCCCTCCGACACGGGCCCATCCCGCCTCGGACAGATCATGCGTTCAGTCGAACAGGCTGGAGACCGAGCTCTCGCTCGAGATCCGGCTGATCGCCTCGCCCATCAGCTGGGCGATGGACAACAGGCGAATCTTCTCGGTCACCCTGACGCCCTCGGTCGCCCGAATGCTGTCGGTGACGACCAGCTGAACGAGCGAACTCGCGGCCACCCGCGCCACCGCTCCCGCCGACAGCACGCCGTGCGTCACGTAGGCGTAAACGCCGGTGCTGCCCTTGGCGAGCAGCGCGTCGGCCGCGTTGCAGAGCGTGCCGCCGCTGTCGATGATGTCGTCGAAGAGGACGCATCGTCTCCCTTCGACCTCGCCGATGACGTTGACGACTGCCGACACTCCAGCGCGCTCGCGGCGCTTGTCGACGATGGCCAGCGGCACGTCAAGGCGCTTGGCCAGCGCGCGCGCCCGGGCGACGCCGCCGACGTCGGGGGAGACGATCACCAGGTCCTCGCCACCGAGATTGTTCTCGATGTCGGGCGCGAACAGCGGCGCCGCGTAGAGGTTGTCGACGGGGATGTCGAAGAAGCCTTGGATCTGTCCGGCGTGCAGATCCATCGTCAGCACCCGCGACGCGCCGGCCACGGTGATGAGGTTGGCCACGAGCTTGGCCGAGATCGGCGTTCGCGGGCCCGGCTTGCGGTCCTGCCGCGCGTAGCCGAAGTAAGGGATCACCGCGGTGATCCGCTTGGCCGACGCGCGCCGGAGCGCGTCGAGGCAGACCAGTAGCTCCATGAGGTTGTCGTTCGCCGGGTAGGACGTCGACTGGATGACGAAGACGTCCTCGCCGCGCACGTTCTCGTGGATCTCGACCCACACCTCCATGTCGTTGAAGCGCTGCACGGTGGCCCTCGTCAGATCGGCCCGGAGATAGGCGGCGATGGCCTCGGCCAGCGGACGGTTGCTGTTGCCGGCGAGCAGCTTCATGGGCGGGGCTCCAAAGACGGTGCCGGTTAGCTAGCAATCCTGCCCACGCTCCGCAACGCGGCGCGAAGCGGAAAACGCGACCTGCTCAGCACCGGATCAGCTCGAGCGGCGTGGCGGTCAGCGGTTCCGGCGCGCCGTCCGTGACCCGCGAGGTCCGCCCCAGCGTCATGGCGGTGCCGGTCGCGCTGTCCATGAGGATGATGTGAAGGAAGATCACCATCTCGGGCTCGAGCTCGACCGGGTTGTCGGCGTAGACCATCGGCCAGTCCATCCACGACGGTGCGAAGACCGCGCCCAGGGAGTAGCCGCAGGCGTTCAGCCGATGCGCGCTCAATCCCAGCCGGTCGAGGATGCTCGCATGGGCGGCGTAGACCTCGCCCACCGAGTAGCCTGCCCGCAGCCGCGCCTCGCACGCGACGAGGGCCTCCTGCGCCGCCGCGAACAGCTCGAGGTGGCGGGAGCTGGTGCGCCCGACGCAGATCGTCCGCATCTGCGCACAATGATAGCGGCGGTAGGTGCCGGCCCACTCGAGCGTGAGTTGGTCTTCGGCATCGAGACGTCGCCGCCCGGTATGGGCGCGGCAGAGCAAGGCGTAAGGCCCGCTGCCGATCACCAGCGGGTTGCCCATGTCGTCGCCGTCACCGGCGTGGATCGCGCCCATCAGTGCGGCCTGGACGGCCGCCTCGTCGGCGCCCGGCCCGACGATCGCCAACGCCGCTCGCAGCGCGGCGTCGCTGAGCCTCGCTGCCTTGCGCACATAGG